>NZ_JBFAPK010000022.1:0-144959 GCF_040676675.1 Micromonospora sp. NPDC049559
GTCGGGGGGGAGGTGGCCGGGCGCGTTCGGGGGGGTGTGGGGTTGTTTTTCTTTCTGCCCGGGGGCGGGGCCCCCGCCCGGGCCGTGGGGCCGGGCCGGCGCCCGGGCGCCGGCCCGGCTCAGGCCGGGAACGCGTTCAGGATCGGCACCAGCCGCTCCTCCTCGTGGTCGAGGTGGGCCTCCAGCTCCGCGACGAGCCGGTCCACCCCGGCCAGCAGCGCCTCCGGCGCCACGGCGTCGGCGGAGATCAGCTCGCTCAGCTCGTCCAGGAGACGCTTGACCCGCTCGTGCTCGGCGCGCAGCGCCGCCAGCGTCTCGTCGAGTTCGGGGTGGCGCTCGGCGAGGGCGGGGAACACCTGCCCGTCCTCAATGCCGTGGTGGTGCGCCAGCCCCTGACAGGCGGTCAGGCAGTTGATCCGCAGTTGCGCGCCGAGCCGCGGGCCCGACCGGGACAGCTCGGCGCGGATCAGGCGGAGTTCCCGGCGGAACGCGTCGTGCACCTGCCGGAGGAACTCTCCCGGCGGGACGCCGACCGCCGGGCCGCCACCGCCGGCCCGTTCGAGCGCGATCACCGGCAGCACCCGGCCGGCCCGCTCCTGGTAGGCGGCCCAGCCCGGGTCCAGCTCGACCGCGCGGGCGAAGAACGTGTCCCGCTCCTCGCCGTCGAGGATCACCGCCGTCGCCCGGTACGTGAAGATGCCGTCCTCCACCGTGACCCGCGGGTTCGCCCGCAGGTTGCGGTACCAGGTCGGGTGCCGGGGCGCGCCGCCGGCCGAGGCGATGACGATCTTCCGGAGCCCGTCGGGCAGGTAGCCGAGCGGGGTGGTGTGCGGGGTACCGGTACGGGCCCCGGTGGTGGTGAGCAGGAGCAGGCGTCCCCCCTCGAAGGGGCCGCCGACCAGTCCGCGGTTCGCGCGGAACTCCTCGATGACCTGCTGGTTGAAGTCGATGGGCATGCGTGCCATATCCAATCCGTGCTGCTACGGGTGACCGCGCGCGGACGCGCGGAGAAGGGCGAGGACCGCGCACGCGGGGCGCGGCGAGCCGCGCCGCACGCGGCGCGGCGGGTACTCCGCACGCCGACCCCGACGGCAGGTGGTGCCGGATGTGGGACGGGCAGGCAGGGGCCGGGAACACTCGATCGATCACCGGCTCCGCGTAGCACGGGAAACGGCGCCGAACGGTGCCGGACGGTGCCCGAGCCGGGCGACGCCCGACCGGACGATGCCTGACCCTGACGGTGCCCGAGCCGGGCGGTGCCTGGACGTGACGATCCCCGACCTGGCGGTGCCCGGACCTGGTGCTGCCGACGGTGTTTCCGGAGCTACGGCCGGAATCCGCGTCGCACGGCGATGCTCGGCACCGCCGGAGGCGGAAGTGGGCGCGCGGGATGCGGTGAGGTCAGGCGTCGCCTGTGAAGTGTGAGTTCACGACATCATCCCCTGCGGCCGGTGCGCCGCCCAACCGCCGGCCGTCCTCCCTGGCCGGGGCCACGCGACACGTACGTCATCCAAGCCGGCCCACGCACCGCCGTCAACCCGGCAGGATGGAGGGTGTGCGGGGCGGGCCCGTCCGGGACCGCTCAGTCGATCAGCGTACGGCCGGTGAGGTGCAGGAACACGTCCTCCAGACCGCTGCGGCGGACCAGTACGCTCGCCGGGTTCAGCGCCCGGTCCTGCACCTGCGCCACGGCCGCGTCGCCATCGCCGACGTAGAGCAGGACGCGGTCGGGCAGCACCTCGGTCCGCTCCCCGATGCCGGCGAGCTTGCCGGCGTACTCCTCCTGCGACTCGGCGGCGAAGCGCAGCTCGACCACCTCGCGGGTCGAGTACCGCTCGATCAGCGACCGGGGCGAGCCCTCGGCCACGATCCGCCCGCCGTCCATCACCACCAGCCGGTCGCAGAGCTGCTCGGCCTCGTCCATGTAGTGCGTGGTCAGCACGAGCGTGACGCCCTGCTGCTTGAGCCGGAACAGCCGCTCCCAGACGAGGTGCCGGGCCTGCGGGTCGAGTCCGGTCGTCGGCTCGTCCAGCAGGACGATCTCCGGCTCGTTCACCAGCGCGCGGGCGATCGTCAGCCGGCGCTTCATGCCGCCGGAGAGCGGCTCGACCTTGCTGTCGGCCCGGTCCGCGAGCTGCACGAAATCCAGCAGCTCGGCCGCGCGGGCCCGGGCCACCCGGCGCGGGATGCCGAAGAACCGGGCGTACGTGGTCAGGTTCTCCTGGACGGTGAGCTCCGGGTCGAGGTTGTCCAGCTGGGGGCAGACGCCGAGCCGGGACCGGATCGCCGGACCCTGCCGCCGGGGGTCCATGCCGAGGATGGTCAGCTCGCCACCGCTGGGCGGCGAGACACAGCCGATCATCCGCATGGTCGAACTCTTGCCCGCGCCGTTGGGACCGAGGAAGCCGAACGCCTCGCCCGCCGTCACGGCGACGTCGATGCCGTCGACGGCCGTGAAGTCGCCGAACCGCTTCACCAGCCCCCGCGCCTGGATGAGTGGTTGCGCTGTGCTCACCCGGCCGACCTTAGACGGACCCCCCGACATCCCCCACCGGGTTTCGCCGGCCCCGGCCTCCCCCGAAGCGGCCGGGCGGGGACGGTACCAGGGACGTCCGTCGATAGTGAGGACTATCTTTTCGATCAACGACTCGGTACGGTCCGGCTGGGGAGGACCGCGGAATCCCACCACCACGGTCGGTCCGACCACTTCGGCGATCGGCGCGCGCCGGCATGACCAGCACCCCGCCAGATCCGGAAGGAACCGCCATGGCACCCGACGCAACTCCCGTCCCCAACCCCGGTGGCCTGAGCCGCCGCGGCGTACTCGGGCTCTCCGCCTGCGCCGCCGCCAGCGCGATCTCGGTCGCCGGCCCGTTCACCGGCATGGCCCAGGCCGCCGACGGCGGCGCGGTACGCGACTCGCGCGGTACCCGGCTGCCGGTAGGCAAGATCGGCATCCAGCTGTACTCGATCCGCACCGACCCCGCGCCCTTCGCCGAGAAGCTGCCCAAGCTGGCCCAGCTCGGCTTCAAGGAGATCGAGTTCGCCGGGTACGGCACCGTCACCAGCGACGCCGACATCCTCGCGATCCGCAAGATCCTCGACGACAACGGGCTCAAGGCGGTCGGCTCGCACGTCGGCTTCGGCACGCTCTGGAGCGACCTGACCCGCCAGCTCGACATCGCCGAGATGCTGGGCATGCGCTTCATCGGTACCGCCGACGCGCCCACCGGCAGCCGGTACGCGGCCGACTGGCGGGCGGCGGCCGACCGGTACAACGCGGTCGGCGGCGCGGCCAAGGCCCGCGGGCTGAAGTTCTACCAGCACAACCACGACGGGGAGTACAACTTCCTGCTCGACCGCGGGCCGCTGGACGCGAACGGCAAGCCCACCCGCTCCAGCGGGCAGCGCGGCCTGGAGTACTTCTTCGGGCTGACCGAGCCCGAGCTGGTCTGGTTCGAGATGGACATCTACTGGGCCTACCAGGCCCAGGTGCGGTTCAAGACGTACGTCGACGAGATCGGGGCCACCCGGCGCGACGTGCTCGACCCGATCAAGACCATCGGCCGGCAGCAGGAGCGCTTCCCGCTCTTCCACGTCAAGGACGGCTACCTCAACGCCGAGGGCACCAGCCTCGTGATGACCAACTTCGGCGTACCGAACGGCTACGTCCCGTTCGAGCGCTTCTTCGCCAGCCTCAAGTCCCTCGACTACCACCACTACATCTGGGAGAACGACAACGCCGGCGACACCCCGCCCGAGGAGGGCGGCGTCTGGGGCGGCACCAAGACCAGCTACGACAACATGCGCGCGCTGCGCTTCTGACCCCGTCGATCTAGGGCAAATCGTGGTGATTGAAGATTAACTCACCATGATTTGCCCTAGATCGCGGCGGGTAGCGTGGCAACGCCGGGGCGGGCGGACTAAGCTATTAGCTAACCGAGGAGGCCGGGTCATGTCCGCAGAGGCGGTGCACTACAACATGCATGATGCGAAGACCCACCTGTCGCGCATCATCGAGCGGGTGGAACGCGGCGAGGAGATTATCATCGACCGGGCGGGCACCCCCGTGGCGAAGGTCGTGCCGCTGGTACGTCGAACCAACCGCACCGCGATCGGCTCGCTCGCCGGGCAGCTTGACCTGTCGGGTGACTGGGACTCGCCCGAGACCAACGCCGAGATCGCCGCCGAATTCGGTATCGGCGGATGAACCTGCTGCTCGACACCCACGTGGTGCTCTGGGCCATCACCGGCGACGCGACCCTCGGCGAGGATCTCCTCGATCGGCTACGGCACGACCCCGACATCTTCCTCTCGCCCGTCAGCCTCTGGGAGATCACCATCAAACAGGCCGAGGGAAAGCTCGGCGGGCCGCCCGATCTCGCCGAACGGGTACGGGACATGGGTTTCCGCGAGCTGCCCGTGACCCACGCCCACGCGATCGCCGCCGGCCGCCTACCGGCGCACCACCGTGACCCCTTCGACCGCATGCTCGTGGCACAAGCGGTCTCCGAAGGCTTGACGCTGGCCACCCGCGACGGGTCGATCGCGCTCTACGACGTGGATCTCCTCAAGGTGTGACCGGTCCGAGTAACCGCCGGCCCCGCGCCTAGGCGTGTCCCGCCGGTCAGGCGACGGGCGCGGTGGCGGCACGACGGGCCGCCGCGACCAGTTGGTCGGTCTGTGCCACCACGGCCGGGTCCGCCGCGGGGGTACCCGGGTCGTAGCGCACCGTCCAGCTCAGCCCGTCGGTACCGCTGACCCGCCGGGCCACCACCCGCACCGCGCCGCCCTCGACGCGGTGGTGCGCGGTGTACGCCACCGAGGCGGTGACCCGGGTCCGCACCTGATGCGGCACGTCACCCGGCTCCAGCAGCAGGTACGTCTCCACCGGCCGGTCCACCATCACCCGGTACCCGTCGCGCTCCTCGGCCGGCGCGGCCGGGGTGACCGCCAGCTCGCGCCCCGACCAGACCGCCTTGTGCACCTCGTGCCAGCCAAGCCGCTCCGCCCGTCCGGGCAGCCAGAGCCCCCGGTTGGTGACCGCGACCACCCCGCTCCCGGCCGCGACCGCGCCTCCGCCGCCGGCCGCGTCCTCACCGGCCGGGACCTCGGCCCAGGCGATCAGGCGCTCGTCCCGCTCGAACGGCGGTCGGCGCTCGGCCGGCAGCTTGCGCCTGCGGTTGAAGAGTCCCACCGTCACAACCCTCCCGCGGCCTGCTCGCGCAGGGCCCGTGCGTGCTGTTCCAGCGAGAGCAGCTCGCCGAAGAGCGCGAAGTACTCGTCCTTGTTGGCCACCGGGTTGATCCGCTGCACCTTCGATTTGAGATCGCGGATCCGGGCCGTGACCGACCCCCACTCCAACCGGGCGAGGGTGATCGAAACGTAGCGCGGGTCCGGGTCGCCGTCGATGCGCAGCGGCTCGACCGCCAGCTCACTGACGAGCGCCTGGCCGGCCAGATCCGTACAGGCGTCGCGGACCCGTTCGATCCAGACCGCGCCGCCGGTCGCGACCGCGGCGCCGCCGGCCGCGTCGACCGCGGCCCGCACGACCCGGTGTACCGGGTGGCGGTAGACCTCCGCGTCGAGCGCGTCGAACATCGGCCCGGCCAGCACCGGTACCTGCAACGCCAGCTTCAGCGCCTCCCGCTCCACCAGCGACTGCGGGTTGTCGATCACCGGTTCCACCGGGGCCGGGCGGGCCGGCGCCTCCTGCCCGGGCGCGCCCTTCGCGGGCGGCGCCGCGGCGGCGTTCAGCACCGCCCGCTGCACCGGCTCGATCTCCATGCCGAGGTCGCCGGCGAGCTTGCGGACGTACTCGGGGCGCTTCTCCCGGTCCTTGAGCTTGGCCACCAGCGGCGCCGCCCGGCGCATCGCCTCGACCCGGCCGTCGACGGTGTCCAGGTCGAAGCGGCTGATCACCTGGCGCAGCGCGAAGTCGACCAGCGGCTCCCGGCGGGCCACCAGGTCCCGCACGGCGACGTCGCCCTTGGCCAGCCGCAGCTCGCAGGGGTCCATGTTGTCCGGGCTCACCGCGATGAAGGTACGCCCGACGAAGCGCTGGTCGTCCTCGAAGGCCCGCAGCGCGGCCTTCTGGCCGGCGGCGTCGCCGTCGAAGGTGAAGATGATCTCACCGGCGACCGCGTCGGTGTCCATCAGCAGCCGCCGCAGCACTCCGATGTGGTCGGCGCCGAAGGCGGTGCCGCAGGTCGCCACGGCGGTCGGTACGCCCGCCAGGTGGCAGGCCATCACGTCGGTGTAGCCCTCCACGATGACCGCCCGCCCCTGCTTGGCGATCTCCCGCTTGGCCTGGTCGATGCCGTACAGCACGTGCGACTTCTTGTAGATCGGCGTCTCGGGCGTGTTCAGGTACTTCGGGCCGTCGTCGTCGTCGAAGAGCCGGCGCGCCCCGAAGCCGATCACGTCGCCGGTCAGGTCCCGGATCGGCCAGAGCAACCGGCGCCGGAACCGGTCGATCAGCGAGCCCGAGCGCGCCGGGCGGGACAGCCCGGCCGTGACCAGTTCCTGGGCGCTGAAGCCCTTCTGCCGCAGGTGCTTGGTGAGCAGGTCCCACGCGTCCGGCGCGAACCCGCAGCCGTACCGCTCGGCGGCGGCCTTGTCGAAGCCGCGCTGGGCGAGGAACTCCCGGGCCGGCCGCGCGGCGGCGGTACCGAGCTGGTCGGTGTAGAACTCGACGGCGGCGGCGTGCGCGGCGACCAGGCGCTGCCGCTGGCTCTGCTGCTGATGTCGCGCGGGCGCGGGACCGGATTCGAGGTAGCGCAGCTGGATGCCGGCCCGGTCGGCGAGCCGCTCGACCGACTCGACGAAGCTCAGGTGCTCGGCGTCCATCAGGAACTTGATCGCGTCGCCGCCTTGTCCACATCCATGGCAAAAGTACACGTTTCGGGCAGGCGCCACGGTGAAGGAGGGGGTCTTCTCGTCGTGGAACGGGCAGAGCCCCTTGAGGTTGCCGCCGCCGGCAGACTTGAGCGTCACCGTCTCGGAGATCACGTCAGCGATCGAGGTTCGCTCGCGGACCAGCGTGATGTCCTCGTCGCGGATCCGGCCAGCCATCCGTCACCCCCCTGTTCCGATACATCCTGCCCTGCCCCGGCGATCTCGCGGGCTCCGGGGAGGGCCCCAACAATGATCCACGCGCCGCCGCCCGCCCGGCCCGCGCACCACGATCCCGCGCCGTTCGCCCGGGTTCCGGCTTCCGCCCCGGGCGGCCGGTCGGAGCGCGATGATTACCGACTGTGAGCGAGGAAGGCGACCCGCGCCCGGTGCCGTTCCGGTCCGGCCGCCTCGTCGATCGGCTGCGGGTACCGCCCTCCGCGCTGCCCGGCGGGCGGGAGGAACGGCATGCGAGCTGGCTGGAGCTCTTCTTCGACCTGGCCTTCGCGCTGGCCCTGACCGTGGTGCTGGGGCGGCTCGACGACGACCCGTCGCCGCCGAACGCCGAGGTGGTCATCACCGTCGGTCTCTACGGCATCCTCTGGTGGTCGTGGGGAGGGCACGCCTTCTACGACACCCGCTTCGACCCCGACGACCTGCCGCATCGGCTCGGGGTGCTGCTCGCGATGCTGGGCGCCGGCGCGATGGCGCTCGGGGCGAGGGAGCCGGTGGAGAGCCGGCTGCTGCCCATCGGGTACCTGGCCGCGCGCGGGGTGCTGATCCTCCTCTACCTCCGGGTGCGCACCACCACCCCCGCGGCGAACCAGTTGACCCGCGTCTACCACATCGGCTTCACCGCCGGCTGGCTGCTCTGGCTCGCGTCGCTGGCGGTACCGGAACAGATGCGGCCGGTGCTCTGGATCGCCGGGTTCCTGGTCGAGTTCGCGACACCCTGGGTGGGACGCCACTGGTTGCTGCGCTTCCCGGTACATCCGTCGCACCTGCCCGAGCGGATCGGG
The DNA here is from genome assembly GCF_040676675.1 of Micromonospora sp. NPDC049559. Lineage (NCBI taxonomy): Bacteria > Bacillati > Actinomycetota > Actinomycetes > Micromonosporales > Micromonosporaceae > Micromonospora > Micromonospora sp. NPDC049559. Next base: position 7,914 of record NZ_JBFAPK010000022.1, read on the forward strand.
CAGTTCACCATCATCCTGCTCGGGACCACCCTGGTCGACCTGCTCAACGCCGTACCGCGCGCCACCTCGGCCCGCATGCTCGTCTCCACCGCCCTCGCCTTCGCGGTGATCGCCTCGATCTGGTGGGTCTACACCACCTTCGTCTCGACCGGGATGGCGCTGCGCCGGCTCAGCGCCGGGCTGGCCTACGCGTACGTACACGCCGTGCACGGCGCGGCCCTGCTGTTCATCGGGTGGGCGCTCGGGCAGACCCTCCGGCAGATCGCCACCGGTTCGGCGCGGATGCCGGAGATGCTGCGACTGCTGCTGGGAGGCTCGCTCATCATCTGGATGCTCTGCGGCCTGGCGATGCAGCTGATCTACGCCCGCCGGCTGGACCGGGTCCGTTTCGCCATCGGCTGCGGCGGCGTCACCGGGCTCGCGCTCCTCGTCGGTACCATCCCCGACCCGCGGATCGTGCTGCCGCCGCTGGCTGCGCTGCTGGTCTGCTATTCGGTGCTGGTCAGCCGGCAGATCGCCCGCATCTCCGCCAGGCTCGCTCGGTAGCCGCCATACTTCGGGCAGTGGCGTCGGTAGGCGGGATGACGAGGATGGGCGGCATCGAACAGCCGGTGGACGGGCGCCGCGCGCGCCCGTACCGGGCCGAGCGCGGGGTGCGGGCCGTCCTGCGTACGGCCACCTGGGGCGCCACCGCCGCCGGGATGCTGCACGCCGCGCCGGCCGTCTCCACCCTGGCCCGGGTGCGGCGGCGCTTCCTGCCCGGCCTGACCGGCCTCGGGGCGCCCGAGCACGTGGCGCTGACCTTCGACGACGGGCCGGATCCGCGCTCCACGCCGGCCTTCCTGGCGGCCCTGGCGGCGCACCGGGTCACCGCCACGTTCTTCCTGCTCGGGCGGATGCTCGCCCGCGCGCCGGAACTGGGGCGGGAACTGGTCGCGGCCGGGCACGAGATCGCCCTGCACGGCTGGGGTCACCGCTGCCTGCTCGCCCGGGGGCCGCGCGCCACCCACGACGACCTGGTCCGCGGGTACGAGCTGGTCACCGAGGTCACCGGCGTCCCGCCGCGCTGGTACCGGCCCCCGTACGGGGTACTGACGACGCCGGCGATCCGTACCGCCCGGCAGCTCGGTCTCGCCCCGGTGCTCTGGAGCGCGTGGGGGCTCGACTGGACCGCCCGCGCCACGCCGGGTTCGGTGCTGGCTGCGGTGCGGCGGGACCTGGCCGGCGGCGGCACGGTGCTGCTGCACGACTCGGACTGCACCTCGGCGCCGGGCTCCTGGCGGGCCACGCTCGGGGCGCTGCCGGAGCTGATCGAGGGGATTCGGGCGGCCGGCCTGACGGTCGGCCCGCTGCGCGAGCACGCGGTGCGCGGCCGGGCCTGACGCGACCCCGAGCGCGGGCCGGCGACGAACGCCGCACCGCGGCGCTCGGACAATGGCGGCTCCGAGCGCGGTGCGCCGCCGAGAGCCCTCGTCGGCCCGGCGTGACGGGGCCCACATAGGCAACTTCGTCAGCAGTGGCTAACGTTAGCGATCCCTGACACACTTCGGGAGGTCCGATGGGCGCACCGATGGCATTCCTCGAGATCCTCAGCCGCGGCGAACACGAACGCGCGCGGCGGCCCTACTCCGACCTGTTCGGCCGGCGGATCGGCGCCGACCCCGACGGGAACCCGGTGGGGCTGTGGTCCTGAGCGGGCCGCCGGACCGGTTGGACGATGCCCTGCGGGCGCTGGCCGAACCGCGGCGGCGGGCGATCCTGCGCCTGGTGGCGGACCAGGAACTGCCGGCCGGACAGATCGCCGCCGCGTTCGAGGTCAGCCGCACCGCGGTGAGCCAGCACCTGACGGTGCTCAAGACCGTCGGGCTGCTCGACGAGCGGCGCGAGGGCACCCGCCGCCTCTACCGCACCCGCCCGGAAGGGCTCGCTGAGCTGCGAGAATTCCTCGACGACCTGTGGGGCTCGGCGCTCGACACGGCGCGCGGACTGGTCGAGGAGCAAGCGGGTCTCCCCGCCCGGGAGGAGGTACGAGATGCAGGCTGACCGGGACCGGACGGTGCCGCCGCGCCGGCCGCCGATCAACCAGTCCACGCTGGTCCGCAGCGGCGCCGCCCACACGTTCGAGGTGTTCGTGGCCACCATCGGCAGCTGGTGGCCGCTGCGCCCCTTCTCCGCCGGCCAGGACCGGGTGCGCGAGGTGGTGTTCGAGCGACACGTCGGCGGACGGCTCTACGAGACCTGGACCGACGGCACCACCGTCACCTGGGGCGACGTGCTGGCCTGGGAGCCGCCGCGCCGGTTCGTCATCACGTGGGAGATGACGCCGGCGACCACCGAGGTCGAGCTGCGGTTCAAGCCGCTCGGCCCCGCCCTGACCCGGGTCGAGGTCGAACACCGCGGCTGGGAGGCCCTCGCCGAGGCCGACCTGGGCGCCGACTGCGCGCTGCCCGGCGGCTACGCCAGCGGCAGCTACGCCGCCGGCTGGCGCACCATCCTGGCCGCCTTCGCCGGTCAAGAACTCTTCAAGGAGTCACCGTGACGAACGAAACGCAGCACTACGCCCTGCGGCTGATACCGCCCCGCCCGTCCTTCTCGCTCGATATGACGCAGACCGAGCGGGCAATCATGACCGAGCATGTCGACTACTGGCGCGGCCTGCTCGCGCGCGGGGTCGCCGTCGCGTTCGGACCGGTGCTCGACCCGGCCGGTCCGTACGGGCTGGGAATCGTCGCGGCGAGCGGCCCCGACGAGGTACGCGAGCTGGAGGTGGACGATCCGGCGATCGCGAGCGGGCTCTGCACGTACGAGTTCTTCCCCATGCCTGGCGCCTTCGTCCGGCCCGTCGCCGGAGGTGACGGTTCGTGAGCTGCGTCTTCATGGTGATCCACTATCCCGCACCGGGGCGGCGTGAGGCCCTGCTGCGGGCCATGGCGGAACGCGCCGAGCTGCTGGCCGCCGCGCCCGGCTGCGTCGAGGTGGGCGCCTGGCAGGAGCGGGGCGACCGGCTCGTCGGCATCTCGCGCTGGGAGTCGGAGGCGGCGTTTCGGGCGGCGGTACCGCCGGGGTTCGGCGAGCCCAGCGACGAGATCCCCGAGGGCGAGACGCGTCCCCGGGAGAAGTTCCTGCTCTTCCCGGGGTGACCGGTCGCCCGCTACCGCTACGCTCGCACCCATCGACGATCACGACGGGGAGGGTCCGTGGCCGAGGAGCCGGATGTCGGCCTGACGGTGGCGCTGGCGGAGTACGAGCACCTGCGCGAGGCGCGCCGGGGCAACAACGACGAGTCGAGCGCCCGGTTCAACTTCTTCCTGGTGCTGGCCACGGCGGCGACGGCGGTCGCGGGTGGGCTGATCACCGGGGGCGGCTCCGGCGCGGCGGCGGTCGCCGCCGTGATCGGCCTGGGCGGGCTGGTGCTGCTGCTCGGGCTGACCGTCTTCGTCCGCCTGGTCGAGTTCCGCGCCCGCAACCGGCTCTACGCGGTGGCAATCGACTCGGTCCGCACGTACCTGGCCCGGCGCGCCCCGGACGTGGCCCCGTACATGATCATGCCGACGCTCGACGCGCCCGGGGTCTACCAGGGGCGCCCGCCCGGCGGCGGCTGGGTCTACGGCACGATCAGCCTGGCCGGCACGGTCTGTCTGATCAACAGCGCGTTGATCGGGGTCGGCACCGGGGTGGCCGTACGCCACGCCGGCGCGGTGACCTGGGTGGCCCTGACGGCCGGTCTGCTCGCCCTGGCGGTGGCCGTGAGCCTGCAGGTGGGCTACCTGAACCTGCGGTCGAGGGCGGCGCGGCGGCGCATCCAGGCGGACCTGGACGCCCGGCCGCGGCCGGCGGACCCCGTCCCCGCGCCGCGGTCCGATCCGCGGCCCGGGGAAGCGGTCGACCGGTGAGGTCTCCGGCCCGGCGGTCGGGACGCCTCACGCGACGAGGCTGACCTCTTCCTCCTCGATCCGGCGGTTCCAGTCGGCCTTGATCGCGCGCCAGCCCTCGTCGTCGGTGCCGAGCCGCCAGTAACCCGAGATGGAGAGCTGCTCGCGTGCCACCCCCCGGTCGAAGCGCAGCAGGTGCCGCAGCTGCCTGACGAAGGCCGCCTCGCCGTGCACGAACGCCTGCACGGCGCCGGGCGGGAACTCCAGCGCCCGCACCGCCTCCACCAGGGCCGCGCCGACGGTACGCGGGCCGCGGTGCACCCAGACGATCTCGGCCGCCGCGGCGGTGGCGAGCGGCTGCTCCTCCTCGGGGCCCGCCACCTCGACGAAGACCTGGGCCGGCACGCCGGCGGGCAGCCGCTCCAGCGAGGCGGCGATGGCCGGCAGGGCGCTCTCGTCGCCGACCAGCAGGTGCCAGTCGGCCTCCCGGCCCGGGGCGTACGCGCCGCCGGGGCCGAGGAACATGATCTCGTCGCCGGGTCGCGCGGCGGCGGCCCAGGGGCCGGCCAGCCCCTCGTCCCCGTGGTACACGAAGTCGATCGTCAACTCGCGGCGCGCCGCGTCCCAGGCCCGGACCGTGTAGCTGCGCAGCCGGGGCCACTGCTCGCGGGGCAGCTCCCGCCGCACCGCCGCCATGTCCAGCGGTACCGGGTACTCGACCCCGGGCCGCGGGAAGATCAGCTTGACGTAGTGGTCGGTGAAGGCACCGGCGTGGAAGTCGGCCAGCCCCGCACCGCCGAGGACCACCCGGATCATGTGCGGGGTGAGCCGCTCGGTACGCAGTACGATCGCGTGGTTGACCCGCGCCTTGTCGCTCCGGTCCGTCATGGGAGGTAAGGCTACCCTAATCTGACCGGCGCGCAGCACGCGAGCCCAGTTCAGCGGCCCGGAGCCGGACCGGCGGCGCGACAGCCCGGGGTCAGATCAGCAGATAGCCCGGCGGTACGAGGTCGGTGAGCCAGACCCCGTTCTCGCTGCGGTAGAAGAGGTGCCCGTCCCGGGCCATCGCCGCCGCGTCCACCGGCACGACCACCACCTCGCCCCGGCGCCGGGCGCCCACCCGGCGCGCCGTCTCCACGTCCGTCGAGAGGTGTACGTGGTGACGCCGGCCACGGTCGAGCCCGGTGGCCCGGATGGCGGGCAGTACGGCGGCGCTCGTGCCGTGGTAGAGCCGCTCGGGCGGCGGCACCGGGGCCAGGCCGAGGTCGACCGGGACGCTGTGCCCCTGGCTCGCCCGAATCCGCTCCACCCCGTCGGGGCCCCGCGCGACGGCGAAGCGCCGCTTGTCGTTGCCCGCCACGATCTCGTCCAGCTCGGCGCGGTTCAGCCGCAGCGCGGCGAGCAGCTCGTCGACCGGTACCCAACCGGCGGGGTCGAGCGCGATGCCGGCGCCGTCGGGATCGTGCCGCAGCGCCTTCGACATCCGTTTGCTCAGCAGCACGAGGCGCCGCGGCTCCACGATCAGCTCCCCAACAGCGCGGCAAAACGGTCGCGGGCGTGCTCGGCCAGGTCGTCGAGCGCCTGCCACGCGGCCCGCGCGGCCGCCGGGTCGCGCTCGGTCAGGCCGCTGGCGAGGAACTCGTCCTCGTCGAGCCGGAGCAGGGTCCGGCCGTCCGCCGACAGCCACAGGTCGAGGTCCAGATCGTGCACCTCCAGCGTCCCGTCGTACAGCCGCGCCGGCCGGGTGACGTCGCAGTACCAGCCCTTGCGGACGCCGTCCGCGCCGCGCACCTCCTTCACGGAGTACCAGCGGCTGCGCCAGTAGTGCTCGGTGAAGAGGTCGCCCTCCTCGAAGCGGACGAATCCCATGTCGCGGGTCGGCGCCCCGGCCCACGGGGCGCGCACCACCACGTGATCGCCGTCGTCGGCGACCACCACCGCCGCGTAACGCACGTCCGGCCGGGGGTGCTTCACCAGCCGTACGCCCACCGCGTCGCCCGGGCGGGCCAGCGCGCCGCCGCTCGTCTCCGTCATCGCTTCCCCTCGGCCTCTTCCTCATCCATGCTGGCCCGCCAGCTCCAGGACGTACGGCGGGCGCGCCCGTCGAACTCGATCCGGCCGGTGCACCAGAGCAGCGCCCGGGCCGGATCGCCGGGCGGAGCGTCGGGAAAGAGCCGGGCGAGCGCGCGGGCGGCGAGCTCCTCCGGCGGCAACCAGTCGAGGGCCAGCCCGGCACCGATGTCGTACGTGTGCACCAGGATCTCGGTGACGCCCATCGCGGCGAACCCGCCCGGGTCGGTCGGCCCCCAGTGCCAGGCACGGGTGCCCGGATCGGCGCGGTCCAACGCGCCGCCGAGCAGGCCGGCGGCGGCCTCCACCACGGTGAGCACGGCGGCCGGCGACGCGTCCGGGCGGACGGTGAGGTCGAACGGCAGATACCCATCGGCGGCCCGGCCCGCCAGCTGTCCGGCGTAGGCGAGCAGGTCGTGCGCGACGTGGGCGGCCGTGGTCCAGCAGCTCCACTCCAGCGGGCCGGCCCGGACCCGCCAGTCCCGCTCGACGTGCGGCCCGAGCGTCCGGGTCATCGCCGCGACGGCCCGGTGGACGTCGGAACTGTCCATCGCGCGCACCGCGCCATGTTACGAGCGCCCCCGCCCGCCCGCACGGCAATAACCCGACCGAGCACGCCGACCGAGCACGCCGATCTTGGAGTCGTGGCGGCGACAAAGGCGGTGAATAACGGCATACCGCCGACCACAAGTCCATGATCGACGGCGGAGGGGCGGGCGGCGAGACCGGGCGGTCAGCCGGCGAGGCGGCGGTGCCAGGCGACGGCGGCCGGGTCGGTGAGGGAGGCGACCTGGTCGATCACCACCCGCAGCCGGGCGCCGTCGTCCGGGGCGGCCCGCCACAGCGGGGCGAAGACCGGGTCGAGGCCGCCGGGGGCCCGCATCGTCAGCGCGTGCACCAGTTCGGTGAGGATCTCCTGCTGCCGACCGTACCGCCGGTCCGCGCCGGCGCGGCGCATCACGTACCGCAGCGCGATGCCCTTGAGCAGCGCGCACTGGGCCCGGACCGCGCGCGGCACCACCAGGTCGGCGGCGTAGCGCCGCAGCGGCCCGGCACCCGCCCGGTGCCGGGTGGCGTCGACCGCCGCGGCGACGAACCGCCCGGTGAGCACGCTCGTGGTGCGCTTCAACGCCGCCTGCGCCGGATGGCTGCCGTCGTAGTCGGCCAGCGGCGCCAGCACCGGATCGGCCAGCAGCGCGACCAGGACCTCGGCCAGGTCGCCGGGCGACTCGGTGGAGTAGGTGGCGGCCACGTCGGCGCAGAGCGCGGCGCGCTCGTCCGCGTCGTCGAGCAGCGGGCGCAGCCGGACGTAGCCGCCGTGGATGCCGTCCTCGACGTCGTGCACCGAGTACGCCACGTCGTCGGCCCAGTCCATCACCTGCGCCTCAAGGCTGCGGACCTGGTCCGGCGCGCCGCGCCGCAGCCAGGCGAAGACCTCGGCGTCGTCGGCGTACACCCCGAACTTGCGCTGGCCCGGGCGGCGCGGCCAGGGGTACTTGCAGGTCGCGTCGAGCGAGGCCCGGGTGAGGTTCAGGCCGGCGGAGGTCCCGTCCGGCCCGAGCACCTTGGCCTCCAGCCGGACCAGTACGCGCAGCGTCTGCGCGTTGCCCTCGAAGCCGCCGCAGGGCTGGGCCAGTCGGTCCAGGGCGTCCTCGCCATTGTGCCCGAACGGCGGGTGCCCGAGGTCGTGGGCGAGTCCGGCGACGTCGACGACGTCGGGATCGCAACCGAGCCGGGCGCCCATCTCGCGGGCGATCTGGGCGACCTCCAGCGAGTGCGTCAGCCGGGTACGCAGGAAGTCGTCGGTACCGGCCGTGTGCACCTGGGTCTTCGCCGCCAGCCGGCGGAACGCCGCCGAGTGCAGCACCCGCGCCCGGTCCCGCTGGTACGGCGTACGCCCGTAGCCGGTGTCCTTCGGCGGCTCCGGTACCCGCCGCTCGGCGTCGGGGTTCGCGTCCCCGCCACCCGCCGGCGGCACCGGCTCCTCTGGCGTCACCTGAGGAAGGGTAGCGCCGCGGGGAACCGGCCCGCCGTACGGGCGTCGGGCCCGGCTACGCCCGGTTGGCGGCCGGGATCCGGCCCGGCGCGAAGGCCGCCTGGATCCAGTTCGGGTAGGCGACCGGCGGGCGGCTCACCTCGTCGAGTTCGGCGAGGTCCTGTTCGGTCAGGGTCAGCTCGGCGGCGGCGAGGTTGTCGGTGAGCTGGTCCATCCTGCGCGCGCCGACGATGACGCTGGTGACGGCGGGCCGGGTGAGCAGCCAGGCGATCGCGACCCGGGCCGGGCTCGCGTCGTGCCGGGCGGCGACGGTACGCAGCACGTCGACCACGTCGAAGCCGCGCGCCTCGTCGAACTGCACGAAGTCGAAGCCCACCTGGGACCGGCGGGACTCCACGTCGGCGACCGCCCCGCCGCGCTCGAACTTGCCGGAGAGGAAGCCGCCGGCGAGCGGGCTCCACACCGTGAGGCTCACCCCCTCGTCCTCGGCCATCGGCACGAGGTCGCGCTCCGCGTCCCGGGAGACCAGCGAGTAGTGGACCTGGTTGGCGACGAAGCGGGCCCGGTCGTACCGCGCCGAGATGCCCAGGGCCTTGCTGATCTGCCAGGCGGCGAGGTTGGCCGCGGCCACGTAGCGGACCTTGCCCTGCCGTACCGCGTCGTCGAGGGCGGCCAGCGTCTCCTCCATCGGCGTGAGCTGGTCGTAGTTGTGGATGTGATACAGGTCGATGTAGTCGGTCTTGAGCCGGCGCAGGCTGTCCTCCAGCGCCCGCATCACGTGCAGCCGACTGAGGCCCTGGTCGTTGGGGCCCGGCCCGACGGGGGCGCGGAACTTGGTGGCGAGCACGACGTCCCGCCGGCGGTGCTGGATCGCCCGGCCCACCAACTCCTCGCTCTCGCCGTCGGCGTACGCGTCGGCGGTGTCGACGAAGTTGACCCCGGCGTCGAGCGCGGTACCGACCATCCGGTCGACCTCGTCCTGCCCGAGCGCGCCCAGCTTGCCGTAGACCGCGTGTCCCTTGCCGCCGAACGTCATTGTCCCGAGCGAGATCTCGGAGACCCAGACGCCGGTACGTCCCAAAAGACGGTATTTCACCGTTGACTCCTCGTAGTCTTATTTCCCGGTTACACCGGAACCGCCGCCCATCCGGCCCGACCTTCCGGTCACTATGTCGGACACACTGTCCGGCGAAATGCTACACCCCCACGCCGTCCGCCCTCTGCCCCGACAAACCCTCCCGGACCTACGAAGACACCCGGGCCGCACCGGACGCCGGGCGTGGGAGGGGGCCGACCTAGGATCGGGAAATGCCCTCCATCACCCGCCGTCCCGCCCGCCCCGACCGGCGCGCCTCGGTCGAGGCGCAGGTCCTGGCCACGACCGGGCGCCTGCTACGGGAGGGGACGCCCTTCACCGAACTGGGCGTCCAGCGGATCGCGGCCGAGGCGGGGGTGGCCCGGTCGACCTTCTACAGCCACTTCCGCGACAAGACCGACCTGCTGCTCCGGCTCGCCGGCACCATGCAGCGGACCGCCCTCGACATCGGCGTCAGCTGGCGACCCGAGACCGGCCCGGAGGGGCTGGCGGAGGTCTTCCTCCAGGTCGTCCGCGTCTACCGCGAGTACGAGCCGGTGCTGACCGCGATCAACGAGGTCGCCGCGTACGACCGGACCGTGCGGGAGTTCTGGGTACGCGGACTCCGGCCGTTCACGGAGAACTCCAACTCACTGCTCCGCCGCGAGCAGGAGGCCGGCCGCATCCCCGCCGACCTCGACATCGACCACGCCAGCCGGGTGATCGTGGTGGGCGGCGAGCGGGCCATCGCCGACCACGTGGCGGCCAGCGGCGGCGACGAGAGCCAGGACGAGGCGTTCGCCCGCGAACTCGCGCTGATCTGGTGGCACGGCGCCTACCACCGCCCCCGCACCTGACCACCCGCCGATCTAGGGCAAATCCTCGCGATTGAATCTCCAATTACCGCGATTTGCCCTAGATCGACGAGGTGGGTGGGGCTAGTCGGCGCGCTGGCGCAGCACGCAGAACTCGTTGCCCTCCGGGTCGGCCAGCACGATCCAACCGTCCTCGTCGCTCTGTCCGACGTCGACGTGCCGGGCGCCCATGTTCACCAGCCGCTCGACCTCGGCCTCCTGGTCGGTCGGGCGCAGGTCGATGTGGAGCCGGTTCTTGACTTCCTTGGCCTCCGGCACCGGTACGAAGATCAGGCCGGGCAGTTCCTCCGGGGTACGGCGGATCTCCACCTCGTCGGGCCGCTCGTAGGTGATCTGGTAGTCGAGCGCCTCCGCCCACCAGCGGGCCAGACGCGCCGGGTCCGCGGCGTCGATGACCAGGTTCTCCCACCGGCTCGGCATCGGCGTACCTCCCTCGGATGGCGGGTGGTTAAGGTCGCGCGTCGCTCAGGTTACGCCCGGTTGCACCGTCGAGTGACCCGACGATCCGGCGCGCGCCCGCGGTTTCCACCCGCCCTCGGCAACGCGACCGAGCCTCGCATCATCTGATCAGTCGAGCGTCTCGAACCAATTGCCGACCGTTACGGCATTACAGCCGTCCATGTCCCGGTGTAGCGTGCCGAGAGCGGAAAGTCACCAGATGGGCGACGAGGACCGGTCGAACAGGATTCCCACCGGAACAGCGGTAAGGAGACACTCGTGGATTTCGACGCCGCCGTGGCGGCCGAGCTGCACCGGCTGCGCTGGCACCGGGACGACGTCTCGGGCACCGTCCTGTCCGGCCTCGACGGCATGCTGGTCGCCAGCGACCTGCCCGGCGTCGACGCGCACCACGTGGCGGCGCTCGCCGCGACCAGCTTCGGCCTCGGCCAGCGCTTCGCCGAGACGGTGGGCCGCGGCCAGTTGCGCGAACACGTGCTGCGGTCCGCCTGCGGCTTCGTAATCAGCTACCCGGCGGGGGAACACGCCCTGCTCAGCGTGGTGGCCCGGCCGGAGGCCGACCCGGAGGTGCTGGGCGCCGAGGCGCACGACCTCGCGCGGCGCCTCGGCACGATCTTCGACGACCGGTGGCGCCCGGCCGCCGAGCCGTCCGCCGGCGACCCGTACGCGCCGCTGGCCCTGCGTACGCCGATGGCCGCCCTGCCGGACGGGCTGCGGACCGGGTTCGACCTGCGCCTGCCGCCGAACTTCTGACCCGCCGCCACGGCTGCCGCACCGCCGGCCCGGTACCGCTGGGCCAATACCGAGAACGCGCTAATACAAAGAATGAGTGGCTTCGGCGCGCCGCAAGGCCACTCATTCTCTGTTATTTGTCGCTCGTCACGCGCCCGGCGTCGATCTAGGGCAAATCCTCGTTAGTTGATCTCTGATCACGACGATTTGCCCTAGATCGACGAGCCCGGCGCGAGCCCGGGCACCCGGGGCTCAGCGGCTGTCGGAGCCGGTGGCCTCGACGACGGCCCGGCCGGCCTCCAGCCGCGCCACCGGCACCCGGAACGGCGAGCAGGAGACGTAGTCGAGCCCCACCTCGTGGAAGAAGTGCACCGACTCCGGGTCGCCGCCGTGCTCGCCGCAGATGCCGAGCTTGAGGCCGGGGCGGGTGGCCCGACCCTCCTCGGTCGCGATCCGGACCAGCCGGCCCACCCCGTCCCGGTCCATCGACTCGAACGGCGATATACCGAAGATTCCCAGCTCCAGGTACCGCCAGAAGAAGGCACCCTCCACGTCGTCGCGGGAGAAGCCCCAGCCCATCTGGGTCAGGTCGTTCGTGCCGAAGGAGAAGAACTCGGCCGCCTCGGCGATCTGGCCGGCGGTCAGCGCCGCCCGGGGTACCTCGATCATGGTGCCGATCAGCACCTCGACCGCCCGCTCCCGGGTCACCTCGGCGATGATCTTCTCGGCCTCGGCGCGTACCGTCTCCAGCTCCTGCACCGCGCCGACCAGCGGCACCATGATCTCCGGCCGGGGGTTGCCCCCGCCCTTCGCGCACTCGACCGCCGCCTCGACGATCGCCCGTACCTGCATGGCGAAGAGGCCGGGGACGACCAGCCCGAGGCGTACCCCGCGCAGCCCGAGCATGGGGTTCTGCTCGTGCATCCGGCGCACCGCGGCGAGCAGCGCCTCCTCCTTGGCCACGTCCTCGCCGCGCTCCTGCGCGACGGCGACGTTCACGGCCAGCTGCTCCAGCGGCGGCAGGAACTCGTGCAGCGGCGGGTCGATGAGCCGCACCGTGACGGCCTGGCCGTCCATCTCGCGGAAGATCTCGACGAAGTCGGCGCGCTGCAACGGCAGCAGCGCCGCGAGTGCGGCCTCCCGTTCGGCGTCGTCGCGGGCCAGGATGAGCCGCTCGACCAGTTCCCGGCGGTCGCCGAGGAACATGTGCTCGGTACGGCAGAGGCCGATCCCCTGGGCGCCGAAGCGCCGCGCGCGGGCGGCGTCCTCCCCCGTGTCGGCGTTCGCGCGGACCGCCAGCCGCCGCCGCTGGTCGGCGTGGCTCATGATCCGGTGTACGGCGGAGACGAGCGGATCGCCCGAGCGCTCCGGGTCGATCGTGCCCTCGAAGTAGCGCACCACCTCCGAGGGCCAGACCGGCACCTCGCCGAGGTAGACCTTGCCGGTGGTGCCGTCGATCGAGATGACGTCGCCCTCGGCGACCACCTGTCCGGCCACGGTGAACTTCCGACCCGGCACGTCGACGTCGAGCGCGTCGGCGCCGCAGACGCAGGTCTTGCCCATGCCGCGGGCGACCACTGCGGCGTGGCTGGTCTTGCCGCCGCGCGAGGTGAGCACGCCCTGGGCGGCGATCATGCCGGGCAGGTCGTCGGGGTTGGTCTCGCGGCGGACCAGGATGACCCGCTCGCCCTGACCGGCCAGCTCGACCGCCCGTTTCCCGTCGAAGACCGCCCGGCCGACGGCGGCGCCCGGGGAGGCGGCGATGCCCCGCGCGATCGGCTCGATGTCGTGTTCGACCTTGAACCGGGGGAACATCAGCTGGGCGAGCTGGTCGCCGTTGACCCGGTGCAGCGCCTCGTCGAGGTCGATCAGGCCCTCGTCCACCAGCTGCGCGGCGATGATGAACGCCGCCGCGGCCGTACGCTTGCCCACCCGGGTCTGGAGCATCCAGAGCTTGCCGCGCTCGATGGTGAACTCGATGTCGCAGAGGTCCTGGTAGTGCTCCTCCAGTCGGGCCATGATGCCGAGCAGCTCGTCGTACGCGGGCTTGTTGATCCGCTCCAGCTCCTGCAGCGGCACGGTGTTGCGGATGCCGGCCACCACGTCCTCGCCCTGGGCGTTGGCCAGGTAGTCGCCGTAGATGCCCTGCGCACCGCTGGCCGGGTCGCGGGTGAAGGCGACGCCGGTACCGGAGTCGGGCCCGAGGTTGCCGAAGACCATCGCGACCACGTTGACGGCGGTACCGAGATCGGCCGGGATGCGCTCCTGCCGGCGGTAGAGCACCGCGCGTTCGGCGTTCCAGGACTCGAAGACCGCCTTGATGGCGAGGTCGAGCTGCTCGCGGGGGCTCTGCGGGAAGTCCCGCCCGGTGTGCTTGACGAAGATGGTCTTGTACGCGTCGACCAGCGCGCGCAGGTCGGTCGCGTCCAGGCCCAGGTCGTCGCTCGTGCCCTTGGCCCGCTTGGCGCCCTCCAGCGCGTGCTCGAACTCCTCGCCCGGCACGTTGCAGACGGTCTTGCCGAACATCTGGATGAGGCGGCGGTACGAGTCCCACGCGAAGCGCTCGGCGCCCGCGGTGCCGGCGGCCTCGGCCTGGCGGGCGAGGCCGACGACGCTCTCGTCGTTCAAACCGACGTTGAGGACGGTCTCCATCATCCCGGGCATGGAGAACTTGGCGCCGGAGCGGACCGAGACCAGCAGCGGGTCGGCCGGGTCGCCGAGGCGTCGGCCCATCTCCCGTTCCAGGGCGGCCAGGTGGGTGGCGATCTGGTCGGCCAGCTCCGGCGGTTCGGTGCCGGTGGCCAGGTACGTCTTGCAGGCCTCGGTGGTGATCGTGAATCCGGGCGGTACCGGTAGGCCGAGGTTGGTCATTTCGGCCAGGTTCGCGCCCTTGCCGCCGAGCAGGTCCTTGAGATCCTTGTTGCCCTCGGCGAAGTCGTACACGTACTTGTGTGTCGCCGTCTCCTGCGATGCCACCAGAGCCTCCTACGCGCGCCGGTCAGACACTGAACGAAGGTTAAGTCGCCCTCATGTACCCGAGTCCGGTGTTCCGTACCCGGGACACCAATGGCCACTGGTGGGCGAAGGCTAAGCGAACAGGAGGTGACCGGGGAGGCTTTGGTGACAATATGCACAGCCGTCCCGACTGACCGTGTTCGTACCAGTTGTTGGGAACGCTTCCATGTGCAGGATCACGCAGGCGGAGGTCACTCCGCCCTTGACACCTCCGAGCCGGCGACCGTACCTTTTCAAGAAATTTGCCCGAAATGATCGTCCCCCTCCGGAGGCCACCCCGTGCGACCCTCCGTTCCTCGCCCGCGCGATCCGGGTACGCCCGACCGCGCCCCGGCGCCAGCGACCGTCGCCGAACCCGCCGAGGCGACCGCGGCGCGGCTCGCCCAGCTCGTACCGGCACCGGTCGAGGCGCGCCCGGTACCCGGCGTCCGCTACCTGCTCACCGCCGACGCGACGATCCGGACCAGCGCCGACGGCGACGCGCGGGCGGTCGGCGACCGGCTCGCCGAACTGCTGCGCCCGGCCACCGGATACCCGCTGCCGGTCGAGCCGACGGCCACCGCGCCGACCGGCGAACTCGCCCTCCTGCTCGGCCCGGCCACCTCGGCAGGGCCCGATGCCGGCGACGGGGCCGGCGCGGCGGACGGACCCGTGCCCGGCGGCGAGGGCTACCGGCTCGACGTGGGCGCCGGCGGCGTCCGACTGCGGGCCCGTACCGCCGCCGGGCTCTTCTACGGCGTGCAGACCCTGCGACAGCTCCTGCCGGCCGCGATCGAGAGCCGCACCGTGCGGCCGGGTCCGTGGGCGCTGCCGGGGGCCCGCGTCGTCGACCGGCCGCGCTTCGCCTACCGGGGCGCCATGCTCGACGTGGCCCGGCACTTCTTCCCCCCGGCGACCGTACGGCGCTTCGTCGACCACCTCGCCCGGTACAAGATCAACTATCTGCACCTGCATCTCACCGACGACCAGGGCTGGCGCATCGCGATCGACTCCTGGCCCCGCCTGGCGGGCGTCGGCGGGGCGACCGAGGTCGACGGCGGCCCCGGCGGCCACTACACCAAGGCGGAGTACGCCGACCTCGTCGCGTACGCCGCCGCGCGGCACATCACGGTCGTTCCGGAGATCGACCTGCCCGGGCACACCAACGCGGCGCTCACCGCCTACGGCGAGCTGGCGCCGGACGGGGTCGCGCCGCCGCCGTACACCGGCACCGACGTCGGCTTCAGCGCCGTCGCCGTGCACCGCGAGCGGACGTACGAGTTCGTGCGCGACGTGCTCGGGGAGGTCGCCGCGCTGACCCCCGGACCGTACCTGCACATCGGCGGCGACGAGGCGTTCACACTGCCCCCGGCCGAGTACGCGGTGGTGATGGAGCGGGTCCAGCGGATCGCCGCCGCCACCGGCAAGACCGTGCTGGGCTGGCACCAGATCGCCACCGTCGACCACCCCGGCGACCGGGTCGTGCAGTACTGGGGCACGAGCACCTCGGACGCCAACGTGACGGCGGCGGTACGCCAGGGCGCCCGGGTGCTCCTCTCCCCCGGCAACCGCAGCTACCTGGACATGAAGTACGGCGAGTCGACCCCGCTCGGCAAGGACTGGGCCGGCCTGGTCGAGGTCCGCACCGCGTACGACTGGGATCCCGGCGCCTACCTGGAGGGCGT
This sequence comes from Micromonospora sp. NPDC049559, assembly GCF_040676675.1. Classification (NCBI taxonomy): domain Bacteria; kingdom Bacillati; phylum Actinomycetota; class Actinomycetes; order Micromonosporales; family Micromonosporaceae; genus Micromonospora; species Micromonospora sp. NPDC049559. The sequence continues at coordinate 23,672 of NZ_JBFAPK010000022.1, forward strand.
ACCGGCCTCGGCGGTGCTGGGCGTCGAGGCGCCACTGTGGACGGAGACGGTGGACTCGCTCGGCGACATCGAGTTCATGACCTTCCCGCGCCTGCCCGCCATCGCCGAGCTGGGCTGGTCGCCCGCGGCGGCGCTCGGCTGGGACGGGTTCCGGCGGCGACTGGCCGCGCACGGTCCGCGCTGGACGGTCGCGGGCATCGCCTTCCACCGGTCCCGGCAGGTGCCCTGGCCCGACCGGCCGACCCCGGCACCCGCGCAGGCCGGCTCCGCCGACGTGCCGGCCGGCTCGCCGACCCGCGTGGTCGGCCCGGTCGTCCCCGACGCCGCCGCGCGCGGCTCCGGCCCGGACCCCGACGACCTACCGGCCCCGCTCGGCTGACCCGCCCGGCTTGGGCGGCGCCGAGCGACCAGCGGCAGCGGCGGCGGCAGAGCGCCGGCGGCAGCGGCGCGCAGCGACCGGGGCCGGGCCGGGCGGCGCCGGCCGGGCGGGGGGCGGTGACGCCGGCAGGTCCGGCCGAGCGGCTCAGCCGCCGGAGTCGGCGACCTCGGCGCCCTCGGGCACCCCGTCGTCGTCGCGGTCGTCCAGCCAGTGCTCCGGCAGGACGACCCGGCCCGGCGAGTTCGTCCGCCCCCGGGGCTGGCCCAGCGTGCTGGTCGGGAACGGCTCGGCCGCGTCGAGCTTGCCGAGCAGGTCGTCCAGCTCGGCCAGGCCGCTCACCATCGCCAGCGAGCGGCGCACTTCGCTGCCGACCGGGAAGCCCTTGAGGTACCAGGCGACGTGCTTGCGGAAGTCGGTGCACCCGTCCCGCTCGCCGCCGAGCCAGTCGGTGAGCAGCTCGGCGTGCCGGCGCATCGTCGCCGCCACCTCGCCGAGCGCCGGCAGCCGCCGGTCGGGTCGGCCCTCGAACGCCGCCTCGAGGTCGGCGAAAAGCCACGGCCGCCCCAGGCAGCCCCGGCCGACCACCACGCCGTCCGCCCCGGTCTGCGCCATCATCCGCAGCGCGTCGTCGGCCTCCCAGACGTCGCCGTTGCCGAGCACCGGCACGTCCAGCGCCGCCTTGAGCGTGCCGATCGCGTCCCAGTCGGCCGCGCCGGAGTAGCGCTGGGCGGCCGTACGAGCGTGCAGGGCGACCGCCGCGACGCCGGCCTCCTGGGCGGCGAGCCCGGCCTCGACGTACGTCAGATGGTCGTCGTCGATGCCCTTGCGCATCTTCACGGTGACCGGCACCCCCGCCGGGGCCGCCGCGTCGACGGCGGCCTGGACGATCCGGGCGAAGAGCCGGCGCCGCCACGGCAGGGCCGCGCCGCCGCCCTTGCGGGTGACCTTCGGCACCGGGCAGCCGAAGTTCAGGTCGATGTGGTCGGCCAGGTCCTCGTCCACGACCATCCGTACCGCCGCCGCCACGACCTGCGGGTCGATGCCGTAGAGCTGGAGACTCCGGGGCCGCTCGTCGGCGCCGAACGCGATCATCCGCATGGTCTTCGGGTTCCGCTCGACCAGCGCCCGGGTGGTGATCATCTCGCAGACGTAGACCCCGCCGCCCTGTTCCCGGCAGAGCTGCCGAAAGGCGACATTCGTGATGCCCGCCATCGGCGCGAGCACCACCGGCGGCCAGACCTGGTGCCGCCCGAGCACGAGCGGGCGGACGGCGGGCGGGCGTACGGCGGTCGTTGTCACGCCTTCGAGTGTAGGGAGGGGCCCCTGGTCACCGTCCTGCGCGGCGGGCCCCTCCCGACACCTCAGCAGCCCGGGAGGCGCTCGATCAGGTAGCTCTCGACCCGGTCGAGGGAGATCCGCTCCTGGCTCATCGTGTCCCGGTCCCGGACCGTGACCGCGTTGTCCTCGAGCGTGTCGAAGTCGACGGTCACGCAGAACGGCGTACCGATCTCGTCCTGGCGGCGGTACCGGCGGCCGATCGCCTGGGAGTCGTCGAACTCGACCACCCAGCGCTTGCGCAGGGCAGCGGCGAGGTCCTTGGCCTTCGGCGAGAGGGCGGGGTTGCGGGAGAGCGGCAGGACCGCGACCTTCACCGGCGAGAGCCGCGGGTCGAAGCGCATGACCGTACGCTTGTCGACCCCGCCCTTGGTGTTCGGCGCCTCGTCCTCGTCGTACGCCTCCAGCAGGAAGGCCAGCACCGCCCGGGTGAGGCCGGCGGCCGGCTCGATCACGTACGGCACCCAACGCTCGCCGCGCTCCTGGTCGAAGTAGGAGAGGTCGACGCCCGAGTGCTTGCTGTGCGTGGTGAGGTCGAAGTCGGTCCGGTTGGCGATCCCCTCCAGCTCGGAGAACTCGGAGCCGCCGAACATGAAGCGGTACTCGATGTCCACGGTGCGCTTCGAGTAGTGGGACAGCTTCTCCCGCGGGTGCTCGTACAGCCGCAGGTTCGACTCGCGCAGGCCCAGGTCGAGGTACCAGTTCCAGCGCTCCCGCAGCCAGTACTCGTGCCACTGCTCGTCGGAGCCCGGCTCGACGAAGAACTCCATCTCCATCTGCTCGAACTCACGGGTACGGAAGATGAAGTTGCCCGGGGTGATCTCGTTACGGAACGACTTGCCGACCTGGGCGATGCCGAACGGCGGCTTCTTGCGCGCCGCGGTGGCCACGTTGTTGTAGTTGACGAAGATGCCCTGCGCCGTCTCGGGGCGCAGGTAGTGCAGCCCCTCGTCGCTCTCCACCGGGCCGAGGTAGGTCTTCATCAGCCCGTTGAACATCCGCGGCTCGGTGAACGAGCCCTTGGCGCCGCAGTTGGGGCAGTTGATCTCGGTCAGCCCGGCCGGCGGACGGCCGTGCCGGGCCTCGTACTCCTCTTCCAGGTGGTCGGAGCGGAACCGCTTGTGGCACGACTGGCACTCGGTCAGCGGGTCCACGAACGCGTCGAGGTGCCCGGAGGCGGCCCAGACGTCCCGCGCCAGGATCACCGCGGAGTCGAGTCCGACGACGTCGTCGCGCTGCTGGACCATGGTCTTCCACCACTGCCGGCGGACGTTCTCCTTCAGCTCCACGCCCAGCGGACCGTAGTCCCAGGCCGAGCGGGTGCCTCCGTAGATCTCACTGGAGGGGAAGACGAAGCCTCGCCGTTTCGCGAGGTTCACCAGGGCGTCGATGCGGTCGGCTGGCATGGTCTCCTCCTACGCCGGCTGGTTGTCGGCGGGGACTGGTCGGTGGGGATGGCGCCGGGGAGGGCGAGGGCTTCCGCGCCGATTCCGGCTGGCAAAGATTACCCCTGTTCACCGGAGGTGGTTTCACCCGACACCGCAGACCTCCAGGGTGCCGGTCCGGCCGTCCTGCACCAGGGTGACCTCTTCGAGTTCCTGCCCGCCACCGGTGAAGGTGACGTCGACGGGGACCACGACCTCGGCGCCGACCCGGGCGTCCTGCACCCGGTACGAGGCGATCTCGGGCTCGGCCGAGATCCGCCGTTCGAACTCCGACGGCGACTCGCGGACCTGCTGGTCCTCGCAGAGCAGGCCGTACGCCTTGTTGTAGTTCTTGGTCCGGAGCGCCGAGAAGTAGTCGCCCGTCACCGCGCGCGCCTGCTCGTTGACCGCCTGACTGCCCGCGATCACCAGGCCCACCAGCGCCGCCCCGCCACCGCCGCAGCAGAGCAGGACGGCCAGCGCGCCCGCGCCGAGCCCGAGCCAGAGCCGCAGCGAGCGGCCCTCGGTGGGCGGGGCCGCGAACGGCGGCGCGACTCCGGGTCCCGGCGGCGGTGGCGGCGGTCCGCCCGCGCCGACCTGACCGCCCGCCTCGCCGTGCTGCCCCGGGAACGCGGGGTACGGGGACGGCGGCCCGGGCGGTCCGGAAATGGTCATGACGGCAAGGGTAGTGCCCGCCACTGGGAAGCCCGCTCCGGCGACCAGGTGTGTCGACGCCCCGGCGCCGCGACCCATGGAGATCCGCACAAGGAGATCCGGCAAGGAGATCCGCACAAATTCAGGGAAAGAGTCCCTATCCAGCGCGCTTTAGCCACTCTTTCCCTGAATTAGCGCCCTCGCCCCACTGAAGCGAGCCGCCCCACTGAAGCGAGGGCCAACAGCCCAGCGAGTCGCGCCGCCGCCCGCAGGCGCCACCAAGCGCAAGGAGCGAAGCGACTGAAGCGACTGGCGCCTACAGGGCGGCCCCTCAGGCGCGCGAGCCGCCCGAACGAAGCGAGGGCCAGAGACTCAAGCCCGGTCGCTGGTGTGGGCCACGATCGGGCCCTGGGGTTCGGCGGTGGCGAGCGCCTCGTACGCGGACGGCTCGTTGAGCGACTCGGCGAGCAGCGGGGTGGCGTGCACCTTGACGTCGAAGGCGCCGAGCGCCCGGCGGTAGGTGCCGACCGACTCCCACTCGGTCAGCAGCACCCAGTGCTCCGGGTCGTCCAGCGCCCGGAGCAGTTCGCCGCGCCGGTAGCCGGGGCAGGCGGCCAGGGCGGCGAGGGCGGCGTGCGCGCGCCCGGTGAAGGACTCGGCGGCGTCCTCGCCGACCACGAACCGGTTGCTGACGAGCACCACGGACCTCCTCGTAGAGTCTGTGGGATGCAGCGTACGCAGCACCCAATGCTGGTCCGGCTCGGCCGGGTCAACCCGCTCGCGGCCTTCCTCGCCACGCTGGTACTGATGCTGGTCGCCCTCTTCGCCCCGGGTGTCGTCGGCGGGGTGCTCCTGTTGGCGCTGGCCCTGGCCCTGGGGGCGCTGTTGGCGCGGACCTGGCCCGTGCAGCCGCCGGCGACCCGGCTGCTCCGTGCGCTGATCCTGACGGCGCTGGTCGCCGCCGCGCTCGTGAAGATCCTCTAGGCCCGACTTGTGGATCATGGCACGTCGCTTTGATCACATGCACGCATGCGTTTTTGACAATCATTCTCATGTTCGCGGAGAGTGGGAGCCATGATGATCCGGTCCCGCCCCGCCGCCGCGCTCGCCGCCGGCGCCCTGCTCGCCCTCGCCGGCGCGGCGGGCTGCTCCGCCACGGTCCAGGACGACCCGGGCCGGGTCGACGTCGTCGCCGCCTTCTATCCGCTCCAGTACGTCGCCGAGCGGGTCGGCGGGGACGCCGTACGGGTGGTGAACCTGGTCAAGCCCGGCGCCGAGCCGCACGACCTGGAGCTCAACCCCGGCCAGGTGGCCGAGGTCAGCGGCGCCGAGCTGGTGATCTACCTCAAGGGGTTCCAGCCCGCGGTGGACGAGGCCGTCGAGCAGAACGCCGGTGACCGGGTGTTCGACGCGGCGACCGTGCAGCCGCTGGCGGACGCGACCGGGGGCAACCACGCGGGCGAGCCCGCCGCCGACGGCGAGGAGCACGCCGCCGAGAAGTCCGGCGCGGCCAAGGACCCGCACGTCTGGCTCGACCCGACGCGGCTCGCGACGATCGCCGATCGCTTCGCCGAGCGGCTCGGCAAGGCCGACCCGCAGCGCGCCGCCGACTACACGGCGCGGGCCCGTACGCTCCGCGCCGACCTGGAGGGCCTGGACCGGGAGTACCAGCAGGGCCTGCGCGACTGCCAGCGCCGGGACCTCGTGACCAGCCACACCGCCTTCGGATATCTGGCCGACCGCTACCACCTGAGCCAGATCGGCATCTCCGGGGTGACCCCGGAGGACGAGCCCTCGCCGCAGCGCCTCGCCGAGGTCGCCAGGGCCGCGCGGGAGCACGGCGCCACCACGATCTTCTTCGAGACCCTGGTCAGCCCGAAGGTCGCCGAGACCATCGCCCGCGAGGTCGGCGCGAAGACGGCGGTACTCGACCCGATCGAGGGCCTGCAACCCGGCACCGACGGGGACTACGTTTCGGTGATGCGCACGAACCTGACCGCCCTCAAAACCGCGTTGAGCTGTACGTGACACCTTCGAACGACTCCGTGATCTCCGTCCGGCACGGGGCGGTCGCCTACGACGGCCGCCCCGTGCTCCGCGACGTCTCCCTGACCGTGACCGCCGGCGAGGTGATCGCCGTGCTCGGGGCCAACGGCTCGGGCAAGTCCACCCTGATCCGGGCCATCCTCGGCCTGGTACCGCTCGCCGGCGGCTCGGTGGAGCTCTTCGGCACCCCGCTGCGACCGCGCTCCCGGGCGCTGCGCCGGCAGTGGGCGCGGATCGGGTACGTGCCGCAGCGGCTCGGCGCCGGCAGCGGCGTACCGGCCACCGTGGCCGAGGTGGTCGGCTCCGGCCGGCTCGCCCGCCGGGGCATCCTGCGCCCGCCCGGCGCCGCCGACCGGGAGGCCGTGACGGCGGCCCTGCGCGCCGTGGGACTCGCCGACCGGGCGGCCGACCCGGTCGCCACCCTCTCCGGCGGGCAGCAGCAGCGGACCCTCATCGCCCGGGCGCTGGCCGGCCAGCCGGAGCTGCTGGTCCTCGACGAGCCGACGGCCGGCGTCGACGCGAACAGCCAGGAGGCGTTCGCCGACGCGCTACGCGGTTTCATCTCCGGCGGCGGTACCGTGCTGCTCGTCGCGCACGAACTCGGTCCGCTCGCCTCGCTGATCAGCCGCTGTGTCGTCGTGCACGAGGGGCGGATCGCGCACGAGGGCGGCGTACCGCGACCGGCCGGCCACCACGCGGAGCCCGGCCACGACCACGTCCATCCGCACGGACCGGGCGACGAGCCGGTGGGGTTGTGCAGCTGATGAGCCTCTTCCAGTACGACTTCATGATCCGCGCGCTGGTCGGCGCGCTGGTGATCGGGCTGACCGCCCCGGCGCTCGGCGTCTACCTGGTGCAGCGCCGGCTCTCTCTGATCGGCGACGGGGTCGGGCACGTGGCGCTGACCGGCGTCGGCGTCGGCCTGCTCCTGGACCGCTCCCCCGTGATCACCGCCGTGATCGTCTCGGCGCTCGGCGCGGTCGCCATCGAGCTGATCCGCGAACGCGGGCGCACCTCCGGCGACCTGGCGCTGGCGCTGCTCTTCTACGGCGGCATCGCCGGCGGCGTGATGCTGGTCGGCCTGTCGCACAACAGCAGCAACGCCAACCTCATGGCGTACCTCTTCGGGTCGCTGACCACGACGTCGCCGGCGGACCTCGTGGTGATCGTGGTGCTCGCGCTGGTGGTGCTGGTCGCCATGATCGCGCTGCGGCCGGCGCTCTTCGCGATCTGCCACGACGAGGAGTACGCCCGGGTCTCCGGCCTGCCGGTGCGCGCGCTGAACCTGCTGCTCGCGGTGACCACCGCGGTGACCGTGACGATCGCCATGCGGGCGGTCGGGCTGCTGCTGATCAGCGCCTTGATGGTGGTGCCGGTCGCCACCGCGCAGCAGCTGACCAGGGGCTTCCTCAGCACGATGGCCGCGGCGATGGGGCTCGGCCTGCTCGCCTCGGGCTCCGGGGTGTGGCTGGCCGGCACGGTCAACACCGCGCTGGGGGCCACCATCGTGGTGCTCGCGATCGCGATGTTCCTGGCCGTGGCCGTGGCCGCCGCGGCGCGCCGGGCGCTGCGGCGGCCCGCGGTACCGGCACCGGCGGCGGCCGAGGTCCATCCGCCCGAGGTGGTGCTGGAGCGATGATCACCGGGCCGGCCGGCAACTGTTAACTAGAATTGGTTACCGTTACAGAGTGACGACAACGAACGGCTACGATGCCTACCAGGGCGCCGGAGAACTGCTCCGCGCACTGTCGGCGCCGATCCGGGTCGCCATCGTCACCGAACTGGCCGCCGGCGAGCGCTGCGTGCACGAGTTGGTCGAGAAGCTCGGCGCGCCGCAACCGCTCGTCTCCCAGCACCTGCGCGTGCTCCGGGGTGCCGGCATCGTCCGTGGCTCCCGGCGCGGCCGGGAGATCGCGTACGCCCTGGTGGACGAGCACATCGCGCACATCGTCGCCGACGCGGTGAGCCACGCCGGCGAGGCCGACGGCCGGGACCGGTAGCGGCGATACCCGGTCGGCGGCCGGAGTTCGGTACCGTCGGTGGGCCGGACGGGTCGGCAGGTCGAGCGGAGCCCGCGCGCGGGCCGGAGCCGCCACGGGCACAGCGAGGAGATGAGATGGCACCTTCGGAGAGCACCGCGGTCCGCAACACCCGGCAGCGCAGCGCCGTCAGCTGCTTGCTGGGCGAGGTGGACGGCTTCCACAGCGCCCAGGACCTGCACTCGATGCTGCGGGAGCGGGGCGAACGGGTGGGGCTGACCACCGTCTACCGCACGCTCCAGGGGCTCGCCGACTCCGGTGAGGTCGACGTGATGCGGATGCCCGGCGGCGAGCACCTCTACCGCCGGTGCAGCCGGGGGCACCACCACCACCTGGTCTGCCGGGTCTGCGGCCGTACGGTCGAGGTCGAGGGACCGGCGGTCGAGTCGTGGGCCGAGCGGGTCGCCGCCCAGCACGGGTACGTCGGCGTCAGCCACACCATGGAGATCTTCGGTACCTGCCCCTCCTGCGCCGCCTGACCACCGCGCCGCCGCGAACGCCAGCCGCGCCCGCGTGGGCCTGCCGGACGGCCCCCACCGTGCGACGCTGGGCGGCGTGAAGATTTACGCGGACCGTTCCCCCACCGCCGCCCGCCAGTTCCTCACCGACCTGCTCGTCGTCGCCTGGGTCTACTTCTCGATCCGGGGCGCGATATGGCTGCACGACCTGGTCCAGAAGCTCGCCGTACCCGGGCGCAAGCTGGAGGGTGCCGGCGCCGGGCTCGCCGACAACCTCGCCGACGCCGGGAGCAAGGTGGGCCGGGTACCGCTCGTCGGCCGGGACCTGACCGGCCCGTTCGAGCAGGCCGCCGCGGCGGCCCGTTCGGTCGCCGACGCCGGTCACGACCAGCAGCAGCTGGTCGGCCAGCTCGCCCTGGCGCTCTCGCTGGCCGCGCTGGCGTTCCCGATCGGCCTGGTGCTCTTCGGCTGGCTGCCGCTGCGGGTGCGCTGGATCCGGCGGGCGAGCGCCGCGGCGGCACTGCGCTCGGCGCCGGCCGGCCGGGACCTGCTGGCCCTGCGGGCGCTGGCCACCCAGCCGCTGCGCAAGCTGACCCTGCTCGGGCCGGACGTGGCCGAGGCGTGGCGCCGGGGCGACGAGCGGACCACGGAGGCCCTCGCCGCGCTGGAACTGCGCGGACTCGGGCTGCTCCCGCGCAGGTGACGGCCCCGTCGACCGGTAAGGTCGACGGGTGCCATTCGTTCTCGGGATCGTCGGTCTGCTCCTGTTGGCCTACGCGGCGGGCCTGCTCTGGATGGTCCGCCGGGGTCGGAAGATCCCGCCGGCGGCCTATCTCGGGGTGGTCGGACTCAACGGGGTCCTGATCGCCGCGCTGCTGGCGTGGGCCGTCGCGAGGTGACCCGCCCGCCGGTCGGGCCGGCCCCGGCTCAGGGCGACGGGATGCGCCGGCGCACGTCCTCGACGGTCGACGGACCGGGCTCCCAGGCGGCGACCCAGGCCGCGTCTGATTCCGGGGTCACCACCCCCTCCTCGAGGAAGGCGTAGCGGCCCGCGAGGACGCGCCGGGCCGCCGCGGCCTCGACCGAGTCCGTGTTCTCCCACAGCTCGCGGAAGAGCGTCTCCGCCCGCAGCCGGGCCTGCCGGCTGAAGAGGTCGGCCAGCTCCACTCCCTCCGGCCGGGACTCGCGCTCGGCCCGGGCCCGTACGCAGACCGCGGAGATCGCGAAGAGCTCCGCGCCGATGTCGACGATCCGGCCCAGGAAGCCCTGCCTGCGCTCCAGGCGCCCCTGCCAGCGGGACATCCCGTAGAAGGTGGAGCGGGCCAGCTTGCGGCTGGCGCGCTCGACGTACCGCAGGTGGCCGGCGAGCGGGCCGAACTCGGCGTACCCGGTGGGGGTCTGACCGCGACCGACGGCCAGGGTCGGCAGCCACTTCGCGTAGAAGGCGCCGGCGCGCGCCCCGGCCCGCGCCTTGCGGGCCAGGCCGGCCTCCGGGTCGATGATGTCACCGGCGACGGAGAGGTGCGCGTCGACCGCCTCCCGCGCGATCAGCAGGTGCATGATCTCGGTGGAGCCCTCAAAGATGCGGTTGATCCGCAGGTCGCGGAGGATCTGTTCGACGGCGACCGGCCGTTCGCCCCGGGCCGCCAGCGACTCCGCGGTCTCGTAGCCGCGCCCGCCGCGGATCTGGACCAGCTCGTCCGCGATCCGCCAGGCCATCTCGCTCGCGTACAGCTTGATCAGCGCCGCCTCGATCCGGATGTCGTTGCGCTCGTCGTCGGCGAGCAGGCAGCAGAGGTCGAGCATCGCCTCCATGCCGTACGTGGTCGCGGCGACGAAGGCGATCTTCTTCGCCACCGCCTCGTGCTCGCCGACCGGCCGCCCCCACTGGACCCGGTCGGCGGCCCACTCGCGGGCCACGTTCAGCGACCACTTCCCGGCGCCGACGCACATCGCCGGCAACGAGAGCCGACCGGTGTTCAGGGTGGTCAGGGCGATCCGCAGGCCGCGGCCCTCGCCGCCGATGACGTTCTCCTTCGGTACGAAGACGTCGTGGAACCGGGTCAGGCTGTTCTCCAGGCCGCGCAGGCCGAGGAAGGCGTTGCGCCGCTCGACGGTGATGCCCGGCGAGTCGGCCTCGACCACGAACGCCGTGATGCCCCCGCGCCGCCCCTCGCCGGCCGGCACCCGGGCCATCACCACCAGCAGGTTCGCCACGCTGCCGTTGGTGGCCCAGAGCTTCACCCCGTTGAGGCGGTAGCCGGTGCCGTCCTCGGTGGGCTCGGCCGTGGTGGCCAGCCGCGCCGGGTCGGAGCCGACGTCCGGCTCGGTGAGCAGGAAGGCGGAGACCTCCCCCGCGGCGAGCCGGGGCAGGAACGCGCGCTTCTGCTCCTCGGTGCCGAAGAGCTTCAGTGGCTGCGGTACGCCGATCGACTGGTGCGCCGAGAGCAGGGCGCTGATCGCGGGGCTGACCGAGCCGACGAGCATCAGCGCCCGGCAGTAGTGGAGGTTGGTCAGGCCGAGGCCGCCGTACTTCTTGTCGATCTTCATGCCGAAGGCGCCGAGCCGGGCCAGCCCGTGGAAGACCTCGTCCGGAATGGACGCCTCCCGCTCGATGCGCTCCCCGTCCACCTCCCGGCGGACGTACGCGTCGAGCCGGCCGAGGAACTCCTCGGCCTCGGCCGTCCGGTCCGGATCGGGGCGCGGCCAGGGGTCGATCAGGTCGAGCCGGAATCGGCCGAGGAAGAGTTCCTTGCCGAAGCTCGGCTTGCCCCATTCGGATTCCCGGGCCGCCTCGGCGACCTGGCGGGCCTCGCGCTCGGAGACCTGGCCGGCCTCCCTGGGTAGCGGGCCGACGCCGTCCGGCTCGCCCGCGGCGGGGCGACTGTCCTGGGTGGTGGTCATGGCAAACCCCCTTGACCTGGGTACGGCTACGCGGAGGTGACCGTCACCGGCCACCGTACCCCGGCTTGTTACCCAGCAGTAGTGTCAGCTATCCGCGACGGCCACAGGGGCGCCGGACGGGTACCCGCCCGCTACCATCCGGCGCGTGGTCACGTCGTCGATCGGCTGCTACTCGTGCACGCAGAACGAGCGGTTCGACACGCTACCCGTACGCGAGCGGGTGGGCGCGGACGAGCACTGGCGGGTGGCGCACGCCTTCGACACCGCCCTGCCCGGCTGGCTGGTGCTGGTCCCGCGCCGGCATGTGACGGCGGTCGCCGACCTCACCGACGCCGAGGCGGCCACCCTCGGCCCGTGGCAGGTACGGCTCTCCCGGGCTCTGCGCGAGGTCACCGGCTGCGTCAAGACGTACGTGGCCCAGTTCGCCGAGGCCGAGGGCTTCGCCCACGTCCATTTCCACGTGATCCCGAGGATGGCCGACCTGCCAGCCGGGCGGCGCGGTCCGCGCATCTTCGACCTGCTGGGCTCCGGCGAGCCGGCGCCGGACGACCGGATCGCGACGGTGGCGGCGGCGCTTTCGGCCCGCCTCGCGGAGACCCGGTAGCCGGGTCGCCCGGCTACCGGAGACCCGGTGGCGGTAGTTCGGGCGCCTGGCTCATCCCCAGACCCGGCGCCTCGCGGCCGTGCGGGCGCCCGGCCTCGTCGTACCCCGGCGCCCGTGGCGGGTCATTCGCCCGGCGCGACCGGGGTGTCCTCGTCCTCGTCGTCGTCGTCGGTCCAGCGCCGGGCCCGGGCGAGCGGCAGTCCGGCCCAGTAGGTCAGGAACCAGAGCCCGGTCAGTCCGCTCAGGACAGCGGCCACCGCGCGCGGCAGGATGAAGTCGGTGACCAGCAGCACCGAGCTGACCATCGAGATCAGCATGAAGGCGAGGCCGCCGCTGGCGACGCTGTGCGAGTACTTGACCAACTCGGGCTTGCGCCCCTGACGGAACAGGGCGCGGTGGAACGCCACCGGCGAAATGATCAGAGCCGTGGCCGCGGCGGCGCTCAGCAGCGCCACCACGTAGACGTCCTTCTGGAACTCGGTGACCTTCGGGAAGCCGTTGCTGAAGGGAAGGGTGAGCAGGAAGGCGAAGAGGATCTGGACCCCCGTCTGCGCCACCCGCAACTCCTGCAACAGGTCGCTGAAGTTGCGCTGCCACCGCTGCTTCTCCGTCTCCCGGGACACTCCGGGCCACCTCCGGTCCGCCGTCGTTTCCGGCGATGTTTGCCCCCCGCCCACTCCCGCGAAACGCGAAATCCACTCGGCCGGACCCGGGAAAATGGGCTTGAGTCTCCAGCCGCTGGAAGGTCGACGCTGATCTCGTGAACGACCGCAGACCCCTGTTCACCATCGGACAGCTCGCCGCGCGCACCGGCCTGCCGGTACGCACCATTCGGTTCTGGTCCGACAGCGGCCTCGTGCCGCCGGCGGGACGCTCCGCCGGCGGGTACCGCCTCTACGACACCGAGGCGGTCGCCCGCCTGGACCTGCTGCGGACCCTGCGCGAGCTGGGTCTGGATCTCGGCGCCGTGCGGGAGATCCTCACCCGGCAGAGCACGGTCGGCGATGTCGCCCGGGCGCACGTACGGGCACTGGACGCCCGGATCCGCGCTCTGCAGGTCCAGCGGGCGGTACTGCGGTCGGTCGCGCAACGGAACAGCACGACCGAGGAGTTGAGACTCATGCACGATTTGGCCCGCCTCTCCGCCGAGGAGCGGCAGCGGATGATCGACGATTTCGTGGACCGCGCGTTCGAGGGGATCGACCCGCAGGCACCGGGGGCCCGGATCGCCCAGGGGATGCGGCAGCTGCCGGCCGAGCTGCCGGCGGATCCGGCGCCCGAGCAGGTGGACGCCTGGCTGGAACTCGCCGAGCTGGTCGGCGACCCGAGCTTCGCCGACCGGGTACGCCAGATGGCGCTGGCCGGCGCCGCCGCGCCGGCGGACGCCGGCCAGGGGGGATACGAGCCGTCGGCCGTGCTCGAACACGCCGGACCGGCGGTGGCGGACGGGGTCGACCCCCGCTCGCCCGAGGGACGGGCGGTGCTGGACCGGATCGTGGACCCGGGCCTGCCGGCTGCCGAGCGGGACCGCCTCGCCGACCAGGTGGAGACGTTCACCGACCGCCGGGTGGAGCGGTACTGGCAGCTCGTCGGGGTGCTCAACGGCCGCCCACCGTTCCCGTCCCAGGTTCCCGTCTTCGAGTGGTTCGTCGCCGCGCTGCGCGCCCACGCGTAGCGGACCCGGTTCCCGGGGCTCGCCCGTAGCGAGCCGGGCCCGGGCCGTGTCCCGGGCGGCGACCGTGGGTCGCGGGGCGGTCGCACGCCGTCCCGCGACCTTCGCCCTGTCGGCCCACGGAAGCCCCCGTGATGCCGGTGCCGTGGGTGTCGGCCCTGGCTGCCGACGAGGGCGGCGAACGAAACGGTCCGGCGGTCCGGTAAGATATGGACCGCTGGTCCATTTGTGTACGGGGGTGTGGCGGTGGCCGAACGGGCGGATGCTGTCCGTAACCGTGCCGCGGTACTGAGCGCCGCGGAAGCGCTGTTCCAGCGCGAGGATCTGGACCACGTCAGCCTCGCCCGCATCGCCGAGGCGGCCGGCGTCGGCAAGGCCACGGTCGTGCGCCGCTTCGGCGACCTGCTGGGCCTGGTCGGCGCGCTCATCGCGCCGCGCGTCACCGCCCTCCAGGACCGCGTGCGATCCGGAGAACCCCCGCTCGGGCCCGGCGGAGACCCCGTCGTACGCCTGCACGTCTATCTCGACGCGCTGTTCGACTTCGTCCTGGAGAACCGCAGGCTCATCCGCGCGCTGGAGCAGTACGGGCCGTACGCCTACTACGCCAATCCCGCCAGCCAGTTCTGGATCGACGAACTCGCCGACCGGATCCACGCGGCACGGCCGACGGTCGACGCCGGGTACCTCGCCCACGCCGTCTTCACCGCGCTCCGCGCCGATGTCGTCGACTACCTCCGCGAGCACCGGCACATGGACACCGACCGGATCCGCGCGGGCGTACACGCCCTCGCCGACCCGCCGGACCCCACGCCCGGGCCACCCCTACCCGGGCGATCCTGACGAGGAAAGAGAACAGACATGGCAGAGACGATGAACCTCGCCCTCGGCGCGATGCGCTTCGGCAGCCAGGTGCCCGAGCGGACCGCGTTCGAGCTGCTCGACCGGTACGTCGACGCGGGCGGCACGCTGATCGACACGGCGAACTGCTACGCGTTCTGGGCCGACCCGGACGGTGCCGGCGGCCACAGCGAACGGGTGATCGGCGAATGGCTGGCCCGGCGTCCCGGTCTCCGTGACCGGGTGCGGCTCAGCACGAAGCTGGGCGCCCAGCCGGTCGGCCCGGGCACCTGGCCGGACAACCGGGAAGGGCTCTCGGCCCAGGCGATCAAGACGGCGGTCGAGGGCAGTCTCCAGCGTCTGCGTACCGATCGGCTCGACCTGCTCTGGACGCACATGGAGGACCGGTCGGTGCCGCTGGAGGAGACCGGGCAGGCGCTGGCGGAGCTCGTCACGTCCGGAGCCGTCGACAGGCTCGGCGCGTCCAACCACGCCCTCTGGCGGGTGGAGCGCGCTCGCGGCGTCGCCAGGACGAACGGATGGCCGGGCTACACCGCGTTGCAGCTGCGGCACTCGTACGTCAGCCCGCGCCCGGGCGCGCCCGTTCCCGACCAGAGCCACCGCTTCGGCTGGGTGACGGACGACGTGCTCGACTACGTCAGCTCGGATGGCGAACTCGTCCTCTGGGCGTACACCCCGCTGCTCAACGGCGCCTACACCCGCGACGACCGGCCGCTGCCCGAGGCGTACGACCATCCGGGCACGGCCCGGCGGCTGGCCATGCTCGCCGAGGTCGCCGACGAACTGGGCGTCACCCGCAACCAGGTCGTGCTCGCCTGGCTGACCGGGGGCGTCCCCGCGGTGACGCCGATCGTCGGAGTCAGCGGCGTCGCCCAGCTAGAGGAGGCCCTGGCGGGTGCCGCCCTGGTGCTCCCGGAGGCGCTACGCGCGCGGCTGGACGCGGCCGCGTGAACCCGGTCCGACGGCTCGGCAACGACGGTCCCGCGGATTGGAGTGGATGATGAAGGCAGTGGTCTTCTTCGAGTACGGCGACACCGACGTACTGCGGCTGGCGGAGCTGCCGGCGCCGGAGCCCGGCCCCGGCGAGGTCCGGATCGAGGTACGGGCGGCCGGTGTCAATCCGATCGACTGGAAGATCCGCAGCGGCGCCCTGGCCGAGGTGATGCCGGTACCGCTGCCGGCGGTGCCCGGAGTGGACGTGGCCGGCGTGGTCGACCGCGTCGGGCCGGACGTGGTCGACGTCGAGCCCGGTGACGAGGTGTTCGGCAAGGCGACCTCGGGCAGCTACGCCCAGCTGGCCCTCGCCAGGCGCGACGCCATCGCCCGTAAGCCCGCCCCGCTCTCCTGGGAGCTGGCGGCGGCCCTGCCGGTGGCCGCCACCACGGCCCACCACGCCCTCGCCCACCTGCGCCTGTCGCCGGGCGACACGATCGTGGTCGACGGTGCGGCAGGCGGCGTCGGGACGGTGGCCGTGCAGCTCGCCACGCGGCGCGGGGCAACCGTGATCGGCACCGCCAGCCCGCGCAACCACGACTACCTGCGGTCCATCGGCGCCGTACCCGTCACCTACGGGGACGGCCTCGCCGAGCGGGTACGGCGGGTCGCGCCCGACGGTGTGGCCGCCGCGCTGGACGCCTCGGGGCGCGGTTCGCTACCCGCCCTGGTCGAGCTGACCGGCGACCGGGACCAGGTCGTCACCATCGCCGACCCCAGCGCCGCGGACCTCGGCGTGCGCTACCTCTACGACGAACCACGCGAGATGCCGCGCATTCTCGCCGAAGCGGCCGCGATGGTCGTCGCCGGCAACCTCACCATGCCCGTCGCCGGCACGTACCCCATGGCCGACGCCGCCGACGCGCACCGCGACAGCCAGGCCGGACACGTACGCGGGAAGATCGTCCTCGCCGCGATGTAGCCGGCGGCGGCCGTCGCCGGCCGGCTCGGGCGAGCGCCGGCGGGTGTCCCGGCGTTCCGGCGTTCCAGGCGATCGCCGGCGGGAGTCACGTCGTTCCCGGGCGACCGCGCTGCCTTGTCACGCGTCGAGGCGGGCTGCCCGGACGGTGAGGTGCCGCCGCTCGGGCAGGCTCGTCGCCCGGCGGGCCGCGGCCCGGTAGTCCGCCGCGGCCTCGGCCCGCCGGTCGGCCAGCTCCAGCAGGTGGGCCCGGGTGGCGAGCAGCCGGTGGTGACGGGCCATCCGGTTGTCGGACTCCAGCGTGGCGAGCAGCTCCAGCCCGGCGGCCGGCCCGCGCACCATCGCCACGGCGACCGCCCGGTTGAGGGTCACCATCGGGTTGGGCGCGATCCGCTCCAGCAGGTCGTACAGGCCGAGGATCTGCGGCCAGTCCGTGGCCGTCACGTCCTCCGCCTCGTCGTGGACCGCGGCGATCGCCGCCTGCAACTGGTACGGCCCGACGCGCCCCTGGCGCAGCGCGCCGCCCACCAGTTCGACCCCCTCGGCGATGCGCTCCCGGTCCCAGCGGCTCCGGTCCTGCTCGGCCAGCGGCACGAGGCTCCCGTCCGGCCGGGTGCGCGCCGCCCGTCGGGCGTCGGTCAGCAGCATGAGGGCGAGCAGCCCGGCCACCTCCGGGTCGTCCGGCAGCAGGCGTCGCAGCCAGCGGGTGAGCCGGATCGCCTCGTCGGAGAGGGCGGGCGCGGTGAGGTCCGGGCCGCCGCTGGCGGTGTAGCCCTCGTTGAAGATCAGGTACAGCACGTGCAGGACGACGCCTACCCGCTCGGCCCGCTTCGGCCCCGTCGGCGCCTCGAACGACATCCCGGCGGCCCGGATGCTCTGCTTGGCCCGGCTGATCCGCTGGGCCATCGTCGCCTCGGGCACCAGGAACGCCGCGGCGATCTGCGCGGTGCTCAGGCCGCCGACCGCGCGCAGCGTCAGCGCGATCTGGCTGGGCGCGGAGAGCGCCGGATGGCAGCAGAGGAAGAGCAGCGCCAGCGAGTCGTCCCGGTCGGTACCCGGATCGGCGTCGGCCGGGCCGCCGAGCAGCTCCGCCTGGGGTGTCGCCGCCGCCAACTGCTGCTCGCGGCGGCGGCGGGACAGCTCGCTGCGTATCTGGTCGAGCAACCGGCGGACGGCGACGGTGATCAACCAGCCTCGGGGGTTCTCCGGAATCCCCTCCGCCCGCCAGCGCAGGGCCGCCGCCAGCAGCGCCTCCTGGGTGGCGTCCTCGCACTGGTCGAACTGCCCGTACCGGCGCACGAGCACGGCGAGGACCTGCGGCGCGAGTTCGCGCAGCAGGTCCTCCGCCCGGTGGTCCTGACTCACTGCTCCGTCGGGGATTCGTGCAGGATGGGCCAGAGCTCGACCGGGTCCGAGTCGGCGAAGGGCATGTCCGCCGCGATCGCCAGGGCCCGCTCCTCGTTCTCGCAGTCCAGCAGGTAGAAGCTGGCCATGTACTCCTTCGTCTCCAGGTACGGCCCGTCGGTCACGGCCGGAGCGCCCTCGCCGGTACGCCGTACCAGCTTGGCGGCGACGGCGTCGGCCAGCCCGTACGCGCCGAGCAGCTCGCCGCTGTCGCGGTACTTCCGGTTGAACGCCTCCTGCCGGGCGACCGCCTCGGGCCACGCGTCGGCCGGGAACGAGTCCCACTTCTCCTGGTTGCCGTAGATCATCAGCAGGTACTTCACATCGTCCTCCCTCGCCTGCCGCGCGCCCCCGCCGGCGCGCCGTCACCCTCGGGTCGGAGCGCCCGGCGCGTCCTCGACATCCGCCGGCGGAATTTTTCCAGGAAATCTCGCCGGCAGATTTTCGCCGGCCGCCTGTCGAGACCGCCGGTCGGGCTCCGACCACATGGCGAGCAGAGCCACGAAGCCGAGGAGGAGTCCGATGACCCAGAGCACCGCCACCACGCTCGCGATCCGGCCGGCCGGATCGCTCCACCGCCTGCCGGTATGGCTGGTCAGCGCGCTGGCCGGCCTGGCCGCCGCCGTCACGACCGAACTGTACGGGCTGGTCGCCCGCTCCGTCGGCATCCCGATGTACGCGGGCAACGTCGGCGCCGACCACGCGGAGCCGATCACCGTTGGCATGTTCGCGATGGGAACGGTGATCTCCACGTTCTGGGGCACCGTGCTGGCGGTGGCGCTCGCCCGCTGGGCGCTCCGCCCCGCCCGGACGTACCTGCGCGCCACCCTCGCGCTCACGCTGCTCTCGCTGGTCGGGCCGCTCGCCGCCGGCGACACCGCCTGGTCGACCCGGCTGATGCTCGCCCTGGCGCACCTGGTGGCCGCGGCGCTCGTGATCCCGGCCGTGACCCGGCGGCTGGAGTCCGCCCCGGGTCGCGCCGGCCGAGGCTGAATCCGACGCGAACCGGTCGTGGTCCGGCGCGGCGAGGTCAGGAGCCGCGCCGGATCCGCCCCGTGTAGCGGGCCTCCAGTTCGTTGTTGTGGGCGTCGCCGGCCGGGATGTTCGCCGACAGGTAGACCGGCGGCGTCTCCCCCGCCGCCACCAGCCGGGCCACCACCTCCACCACGATCTGCTGGGCCAGCAGCGCGGCCGTGATCGACGAGACCGCGCCGACCGCGCCTCCGCCGGGCAGCGGCAGGGCGGCGTCCCCGTACGGCGCGCCGTTGTCCAGCACCACGTCGGCGATGTCCGAGAGCTTGCGCCCGGACGGGTGGCGCGAGTCGACCCGGGACGAGTGCTCCCGCGAGGTGATCGCGATCAGCCCGTGTCCCCGCTCCTTCACGAGCAGCGCGAACTCGACCATGGCCCCGTTGACGCCGGAGTTCGAGGCCAGCACGAAGACGTCCTGCGGCCGTACCGGTACGAGTTCGAAGAGCCGGTGCGCCACGGTGGGGTCGCGTTCCAGCATCGGGCCGAGCAGGCTGGCCGGTTCCCCGCCGTGCAGCACCAGGTCCCGCAGCGCGACGCGGTTGGTCGGTACCAGGCCGCCGGCCCGCCCGGCGATCTCCATCGCCAGCGCCTCCGAATGCCCGGTACCGAAGGCATGGATCACGCCGTCCGACCGCAGCGCGGTCGTGATCAGGTCGGCCGCCCGGCCCACCTCGTCCCGCGCGCCGGCGGCGACCCGCCGCATCGTCTCGACCGCGACCGCGAGGTAGCCCTCGGCGCTCAACGTCATGTCTCCTCCGGATGTCATGCGCTCTCCCCCGAACCTCGTCGTCCGCTCCCGCCGTCGGTCTCCGCCCGGCCGGACTCACCCGCCGTCGCGGCGGCGGCGCCCGGACCGCGGCCGGCGGCGCCGCGGTTGCGGACCATCCAGTCCACCGCGAAGTCGACCACGGCGGGCTGGTCCATCAGCCGGCACACCGCGCCGCCGACCGGTCCGGTGACCACCCCGCCCTTGCTCTCGAAGTCGGCGCCCAGCCGGTCGAAGTCGCTCGCGTCCAGCACCACGTCCCGCCACCAGACCCAGCGGCTACCGCCGTCGGCGCGCCGGACCGCGGCGCCGGCCCGCTCCAGCGGCGGCTCCGGCACCCGGTACTCGGCCAGGTGCAGGGAGGTGTTCGAGTCGTGCCCGACACCGAGCAGCAGGACCTGCGCGTCGCGCGCGTAGAGGCGGGCCAGCGGGGACTCATCCCCGAGCATGCCGGTCAGCGGGTGGTCGGCCACGATCTCCTCGGCCGAGCGCCCCAGCGCCGCGAAGGAGACCTGCGGGTGGTCGCTGCGCAGCGCCCCCGGCCAGGTCCGGACCGTCTCCGCCACCGCGCCCATCCACCGGCTCGGCGTGACCGCCGGGTCGAAGCCCGGCATCTGCTCCCGGATCGTCTCCCACCAGTGCCGCGGTACGGGCGGGTTGGTCCAGGTCTCCGGGTCCGAGTTGCCCGGGGTGTGGGTCGGCACCACCAGCGTGCCGTCCGCCCCGAGCACGTCCCGCAGGGCCAGCACCACCGCCTGCGGCCCGCCGCAGACCCAGCCCATCGGACGCATCGCCGAGTGCACCAGCAGCGTCCCGCCGGCCCGTACGCCGAGCCGGCGCAGCTGCTCGGCGAGGGTCGCGCGGGTGTGCGGGCCGGCCTGGTCGACCTCGTTCACGGCCGCCCGATCCGCTCCAGCACGGCGGCGGCGAGCGCGTCGGGGGCCTCGTCCGGGATCCAGTGCGTCACGCCGGAGAGCACCACGAAGCGGTAGTCGCCGGTCACGTGCGCGGCGGACGCCTCGGCGGCGGTACGACCGACGGCCGCGTCGCCGTCGCTCCAGACGAAGGTGGTGGGCACCTCGACCGGTCCCACCGCCAGCCCCGCCGGGGTCAGCGCCCGGTACCAGTTCAGGGCGGCGGTGAGCGCGCCCGGGGCGAGCATCGGCTCGACGTACCGCTCGGCCCGGTCGGCCCCGACGCCCGCGAAAATCCGGCGCAGCCCGGCGGCGTCGTTTCCGAGCAGCACCTCCTCGGCCGTGCCGGGCTGCCGGAACATGCCGACGTACGCCGAGCGCTCACGCTGGTCGGGGTCGTTCGCCATGGCGTGCGCGAACGCCACCGGATGCGGCACGGAGACGGCGGTCAGGGTGCGGACCCGGTCGGGGTGCTCGGCGGCCAACCGCCAGGCCACTATCGCGCCCCAGTCGTGCCCGACGACGTGCGCCGCCTCGACGCCGAGCGCGTCGAGCACCGCGACGGCGTCGGCGACCAGCTCGGGGACCGCGTAGTCCGCCACCGCGGGCGGCCGGGCACCGGGCGAGTAGCCGCGCTGGTCGAGGCCGTAGCTGCGCAGCCCGGCGGCGTGCAGCGCCGGCAGGACCAGGTCCCACTCGCCGCTGTGCTGCGGGAATCCGTGCAGCAGCAGCACGGGTTCGCCGTCCGCGGCGCCACCGGCGTGTACGTCGAAGGTCAGTCCACGGGCATCGACGCGCGTCCGTGCCTCGTGTGCCGGACGCGCGCCGTCGTTGTTCGGAGGCATGGCACAGCAGCCTACCCAGCCGGCCCGGCCGTCACTCGTACTGCTGTTTCGGCGGATCGATCTGGCGCCAGGACTCGACCTCGACGTACGGGATCTCCTCGCCGTTGACAGGGTCCTTCGCGCTGCGGTCGGTGTAGCGGCCCACCACCTCGACCCAGCTGTCGGCCGCGAGCCCGGCCGGCGCCTCCCCGGTCATGCCGAGCTTGATCGGACGGCCGTCGGCGGCGCAGCAGGAGAGGATGATCCGGGCCAGGATCGGCTCCCCGTTCGGCTCGGTGGCGATGAAGCCGGTGAGCCGCACCCGCCGGTCGCCGAGCGAGGCGCCCTTGTCGAAGATCGCCCGGGACGCGTAGTCCAGCAGGCTGATCCGGACCGGATCGCCGGCCGGCAGCGGCGGATAGTCGGAGACCTGCTGGGCGGTCAGGGCGGTGCCGGCCTGCCCGGCCGCGTACGACCCGAGGGCCGGCGGGGAGACCAGCAGGAGACCGAGCACCGGCAGGATCAGCAGCCAGCCCACCCGCGGCTCGTGGTGCCCGCCGGGCCCGTGGTCGTGCGCGTGGCCGTGGCCGGCCGCCTCCGCGCCGCCCGGCGCGACACCGCCCGGGGCGGCATCCCCCGACGCGCCGCCCGGGGCGACGTCCCCCGGCGCGGCCCCGCCCGGCGCGGCATCCCCGGGCGCGGCGGCGCGGCGGGACGGCCAGAGGTCGTGCACGAGCGTCATCACCGCGGCGGCCACCAGCAGCGCGCCCGCGACGATCAGGAACGGGCGCAGGCCCTCCTTCACGTAGCGCAGGTACAGGTCGGTGACGCTCGCCTTCAGTACCGAGCCGCCGAGCAGCAACAACACGACGGCCTGCGCCTGCTTGTGCACTAGAGGACCACCGCTCCCACCCCGACGGCCGCCAGCACGGCGACCGCGAACGTCGCCGGCGCGAAGCGGAACGCGAACCGGCGGCCGAAGACCCCGGCCTGCATGGAGATCAGCTTGAGGTCGACCATCGGGCCGACCACGAGGAAGGCCAGCCGGGCGGTCAACGAGAACTGCGACAGCGAGGCGGCCACGAAGGCGTCCGCCTCGGAGCAGATCGACAGCAGCACGGCCAGCACCGCGAGCGCGATCACCGAGAGCACGGCGTTGCCGGCGAGCGTCTGCAACCACCGCTCCGGCACCAGGACGTTGATGCTGGCCGCCGCCATCGCGCCGAGCACCAGGAATCCGCCGGCGTGCATCACGTCGTGCCGTACCGCCGCCCAGAACGCCCGCCCCTTGGAGAGGTCGTCGAGGTCCGGGCGGTGCGGCAGCCGGATCCAGTCCGCCCGGCCGAGGCGCAGCCAGAGCCAGCCCATCACCATCGCCACCACCAGGCTGGCCGCCCCGCGGGCCACCACCATCTCGGGGTCGCGCGGGAAGGCGACCGCGGTGGCGGTGAGCACGATCGGGTTGATCGCCGGCGCGGCGAGCAGGAAGGCCAGCGCGGCGGCCGGGGTGACGCCCCGGCGGATGAGCGAACCGGCGATCGGGACCGAGCCGCACTCGCAGCCGGGCAGCACCACGCCGGCGCAGCTCGCCACCGGTACGGCCAGCGCGGGGTGGCGCGGCAGCGCCCGGGCCCAGAAGGACCGGGGCACGAAGACCGCGATCACGGCCGAGAGCGCCACCCCGAAGACCAGGAACGGCATCGCCTGCACCAGCACGGAGACGAAGACCGTCGTCCAGGTCTGCAACCGCGGGTCCGAGATCGCGTTGGCCACCGGTCCCCGGAAGATGACCAGCAGGATCAGCAGCCCGGCGAGGACCTCGACCGAGCGCCCGTCGCGCCGGCGCGGACCGGTGGCGGTGCGGTCCGGCGGGGCGGCGACACCCGCCGGCTCGTTCTCCGGCCGCTCGTTCTCGGGCGGTGCGACACCCGCCGGCGAGGTGGTGTCGGGGGCGGCCGTGACGGTGGCGCGCTCCGGGACGGTCACGGTCTCTCGTCCCCTCCCGGGCCCGGCGGCCCGTCCGGTTCGGTGCCCGGGCGACCCGGGCCCGGTAGCTCGGCGACCCGGCCCGCGCGACCCGGTCGGGTCCGCGCCGTGGGCCGCATCGACGAGCACTGTAACCCGGCGGCCGGTGTCGGCGGACACATCGGGTGTCCGCGCGGCTGCGTGGCGCCCCTGGACGGTGCTAGCGTCTGCGGAACAACTTCACATCCGACAGGGGAGCGCGCAGCGCTGAGAGTGCGGTACACCTCCGCAGACCCTCGAACCTGATCTGGGTAATGCCAGCGCAGGGAGTTCGGTCGAAACTCCAGCCGCGCCGCCGTACGGCCAACGACCGGCGGCGGCGTACGTCACAGCTCCTGGTTCGGTCCGTAGGACTGGGAGGCAGCACATGGCGACATCCACCAACCCCCGGTGGCGCACCATCGACATCATCATCGCGTCGGTCATCGCGGTCGCGTCCGGCGTGGTCTTCTGGGCCTGGAACTACGTCTGGAGCGCCACCGAGGGGGCGTTCGCGTTCTTTCCGCCGGCCCAGACCGTGCTCTACGGGCTCTGGCTGCTTCCGGCCGTGCTCGGCGGGCTGATCATCCGCAAGCCGGGCGCCGCGCTCTACACCGAGACGGTGGCCGCGGTGGTCTCGGCGCTGCTCGGCGCCCAGTGGGGCGCGCTGGTCATCCCGCAGGGCCTGGTGCAGGGGCTCGGGGCGGAGCTGGCCTTCGCGGCGCTGCGCTACCGCTCGTACCGGCTGCCCGTGTCGATCCTGGCCGGGGCGCTCACCGGGATCAGCGCGGCGCTCTTCGACTTCTTCGTCTGGAACAGCGAGTACGCCCTCGGCTCGTACCGGATCCCGTACGCCCTGATCACCGTCGCCAGCTCGGCCGTGATCGCCGGGGTCGGGGCCTGGGCGCTGACCCGGGCGCTGGCGGGGACGGGCGCGCTGGACCGCTTCCCCGCCGGGCGCGAACGCGCCGCGATCTGATCCCCGGAGCGCGGACGTGGGCACGGTAGAGCTGCGCGGCTTCGGCTGGCGGCACGCCGGGCGGCGGGCGTGGGCGGTACGCGGCATCGACCTGCGCATCGAGTCTGGCGAGCGGGTGCTGCTGCTCGGCCCCTCCGGCGCCGGCAAGAGCACGCTGCTCGCCGCCCTCGCGGGCCTGCTCGCCGAGGACTCCGGCGAGCAGGAGGGGACCGTCGAGATCGACGGCCTCGACCCGCGCGGGAAGGCCCGGGAGCGGGTCGGGATCGTCTTCCAGGACCCGGAGAGCCAGCTCGTGATGGCCCGCGCCGGCGACGACGTCGCGTTCGGCCTGGAGAACCGGGGTGTACCAGCCGAGGACATCTGGTCCCGGGTCGACGAGGCGCTGCGCCGGGTGGGCTTCCCGTACGGCCGGGACCGCCCGACGGCCGCGCTCTCCGGCGGGGAACAGCAGCGGCTCGCCCTCGCCGGGGCGCTCGCCCTGCGCCCCAGCCTGTTGCTGCTGGACGAGCCGACCGCGAACCTGGATCCGGCCGGCGCGGCGCTGGTCCGCACGGCGGTACGCGACGCCGTGACCGGCGACACCACGCTGGTCCTGGTCGAGCACCGGGTGGCCGAGGCGCTGCCCCTGGTGGACCGGGTGGTGCTCCTGGAGGCCGGCGGCGGGATCCGGGCCGACGGGCCACCGGCCGCCGTCTTCGCCGCGCACGGCGACGCCCTGGCCGCGGCCGGCGTCTGGGTTCCCGGCCACACCGTCCCGCCGCGGCGCGCCCGGACGGCGCCGGGCGAGCCGCTGGTCACCGCCGAACGGCTCGGCCTGGCACCGCGGCTGGCCCCGACCGACCTGCGGGTACGCGCCGGCGAGGCGCTCGCCGTGCGCGGGCCCAACGGGGCCGGCAAGTCCACGCTGGCGCTGCTGCTCGGCGGGCTGCTGCGCCCCGGCACCGGCCGGGTGGTGGCCGGCGCCGGGCTGCTCGGCCCGGACGCGCCGCGCGGTCCGGCGGACCTGGGCGCTCCGCACCGCTGGCGGGCGCCCGTGCTGGCGCGCCGGATCGGCTCGGTCTTCCAGGACCCGGAGCACCAGTTCGTCACGGCCACGGTCTTCGACGAGCTGGCCCTCGGCCCGCGCCGTACCGGCCGGCCGGAGCCGGTCGTCCGCTCCACGGTGGACGAGCTGCTGGGCCGGCTGCGGCTGGAGCGGCTCGCCGCGGCCAACCCGTACACGCTCTCCGGTGGGGAGGCGCGGCGGCTGAGCGTCGCGACCGCCCTGGCCACGGCGCCCCGCCTGCTGGTGCTGGACGAGCCGACGTTCGGCCAGGACCGGCGTACCTGGGTCGAGCTGGTGGAGCTGCTCGCCGGGCTGCGCGACGACGGGCACGGCGTCGTCGCCGTCACCCACGACCCGGACTTCGTCGCCGCCCTCGCCGACCGGAGCACCACCCTGGCCCCGGTGGGCGCGCCGTGACCGTGGGCGGCGCCGCCCCGCTCGGGCGGCGCAATCCGGTGGCGAAGCTCTGCGCGGCGCTGGTCTTCTCCGCCGCGATGGTCGCCACGCTGGACCCGGTCGCGCCCGCGGTGGCGATCGTGATCGAACTGGCGGTGCTCCCCCTGTTCGGGGTCCGGTACCGGACGCTGGCCCGGCGCGCCTGGCCGCTGCTGGCCAGCGCCCTCGGCGTCGTGCTCACGGTCGTGCTCTTCGCCGCCGACCGGGGCGGCGCCACGCTGCTGCACGCGGGTCCGCTGCACGTGACGACCGGGGTG
The DNA here is from genome assembly GCF_040676675.1 of Micromonospora sp. NPDC049559. Taxonomy (NCBI): domain Bacteria; kingdom Bacillati; phylum Actinomycetota; class Actinomycetes; order Micromonosporales; family Micromonosporaceae; genus Micromonospora; species Micromonospora sp. NPDC049559. Next base: position 49,638 of record NZ_JBFAPK010000022.1, read on the forward strand.
CTGACCACCGCGCTCGGCCTGGCGTTGCGCATGCTCGCGGTCGCGCTGCCCGGGGTGCTGGTCTTCGCCACCACCGATCCGACCGATCTCGCCGACGCCCTGGTCCAGAACGTCAAGGCGTCGCCGCGCTTCGCGATCGGCGCGCTGGCCGCGTTCCGGCTGGTGCCGCTGCTGACCCAGGAGTGGCAGATGCTGAGCATGGCGCGCCGGGCCCGGGGCGTGGACGCGGGCCGCAACCCGGTGGCCCGGCTACGGCTGTTCGCCTCGACCGCGTTCGCGCTGCTGGTGGGGGCGATCCGGCGGGGCAGCCGGCTGGCCACCGCGATGGACGCGCGCGGCTTCGACGCCGGCCTGCCCCGTACGGTGGCCCGCCGGCAGCGCTTCGGCACCGCCGACGCGGCGCTCGTGGTCGGCGCCGCGGCCCTGGCCGGCGCGGCGCTGACGGTCAGCATCCTGCTGGGCACGTTCCGCCCGCTGCTCGGCTGAGCAGCCGGCGCGCCGGGCGGGGCGGGTCACTTCGGCTGGGCGGTGATGCTGGTCGCGGTGACGGTACCGGCCGAGTTGGGGCCCTCGACGGTGACCGGATCACCGGCCTTGAGGTCCTTGAGCGAGCCGTCCCTGGCGACTCGGACGGCGGTGTCGCCGCCGGTCCGCACCGTCAGCACCTCCCCGTCGGCGGTCTGCACGTAGACGGTGGTGCCGTCCACGAGCTTCACGGTGCCGGTGGTGGCCGCCGTACCGGTGCCGTCGCCGCCCTGGCCGGTGTCGGCGCCGTTGTCCGCGGTGCCGCCGGGCGCCCCGCTGGCCCGGCCCGCGCCGGCCGGGAAGCCACCCTGGGCGCCGCCCCGCGCGCCGGCGAACCCGCCGAAGCCGGCGCCGCCCCGCTGGCCGCCGGCCGCCGCCGGCCGGGTCGGCTCGCCGTACGACCTCTGCACCTGCACGCCGACGATGAAGCCGGCGAGCAGCAGCACCGCCGCGCCGAGGCAGACGGTCCAGCGGTTCCACCAGCGCCGGCCCGCCGCCGCGGCGAGTTCCCCGGCCAGTCCGTCGTCGTCGGCCGGCCGCCGTACTGCTTCCGTCATCAGTTTCCCCGGATCACTCGTAGCGAAGTGCGTCGATCGGTCGCAGCCCCGCGGCGCGGCTGGCCGGTACGCTGCCGAAGAAGAGCCCGATCGCCACCGAGACGCCCAGCGCCAGCACGATCGAGCTCGGTACGACGACCGGCCGGACGCCGACGATGGTGAAGTGGCTGCCGACCAGCGCCGCGGCCACGCCCAGCCCGCCGCCGACCAGGCTGAGCATGGTCGCCTCGGCGAGGAACTGGGTCAGGATCACCCCCCGGGGCGCGCCGAGCGCCTTGCGGATGCCGATCTCGCGGGTCCGCTCGGTGACCGTGACCAGCATGATGTTGGTGATCCCGATGCCGCCGACCAGCAGGCTGATCCCGGCGACCGCGCCGAGCAGCACCGTGAAGGTGTCCGCCGTCTGGGTCTGGGTCTCCAGCAGCTGCGCCGCGTTCTGGATCCGGTACGGCGTCGCGTTGGCCCCCCGCGCGCCACCGGAACCGGCACCGGAGCCGGCACCGGTCGAGGCGACCCGCAGCCGCTGGTCGAGGATGGTGGAGACCTCGGCCTGCGCGTCGGCGACCTTCGCCGGGCTGGTCGCCTCGACCACGACCGAGTTCACCGGGCCGTACCCGGTGAGGGTCTGCCGGACCGCGGTCAGCGGGGCGATCGCGACGTCGTTGGCGTCGGCGAAGCCGGAGGCGGAGCTCTTGTTCTGCAACACCCCGACCACGGTGAAGAGGGCGCCGTCGACGGTCACCTGGGCGCCCACCGGGTCGGTGCCGGGGAAGAGCTCGTCGGCGACCGTACGCCCGATCACCACCACCCGCCGGCCCTGGTCCAGGTCGTCCTGGCTGAACGCCGCACCGCCGCCGACCGGGCTGTTCGATGCGGCGAAGTACGTCGGGTAGGTCCCCACGAACTGCTGCACGGCGTGGTCGGAGCCCTGGTACGTGATCGTGGTGGACGAGGCGTTGACCACCGGCGAGACGCTCTTCACGTCCGGCGCCAGGACGGGGTCCTGCAGCGCCAGCGCGGTGTCGAGCGTGATGCCGGTACCGGCCGCCCGGCCGGTGCCCTGCACGGTCAGGGTGCTGGTGCCCAGGGCCGCGATCCGGTCGGTGATCTGCTTGGCCGAGCCGTTGCCGACCGCCACCAGCAGGATCACCGCGCCGACGCCGATGAGGACGCCGAGCATGGTCAGCCCCGAGCGGAGCTTGTTGGCGGTCACGCCGCGCACGGCGAACCGCAGGATCTCCAGGAAGCTCACGGGATCCGCTCCAGTGGGACGGTGGGCCGGTCGCCGAGCCGGTCACCAGGCCCGGAATCGCCAGGAGCGCCACCGGGCCCGCCGGGGCCCGCCGGGCCGTCCTGGCGTACGTCCGAGGCGATCTGCCCGTCGAAGAGCTTGATCAGCCGCTTCGCCCGGGCGCCCACCTCGGGCTCGTGCGTGATCAGCACGATGGTGCGCCCGGCCGCGTGCAGTTCGTCGAGGATCGCCAGGACGTCCTCGGTGGAGCGGCTGTCCAGGTTGCCGGTCGGCTCGTCGGCCAGCACCAGCGCGGGCTCGGTCACCAGGGCGCGGGCCACGGCGACCCGCTGCTGCTGGCCGCCGGAGAGCTGGTTCGGCTCGTGGCCGGCCCGGTCGGCCAGGCCGACCAGCTCCAGTGCGGCGAGCGCCCGGCGACGCCGCTCGGCCGGCCGCACCCCGGCGTACGCGAGCGGCAGCTCCACGTTGGCCACCGCGCTGGTACGCGGGATCAGGTTGAACGCCTGGAAGACGAAGCCGATCCGGCGGTTGCGTACGAGCGCCAACTGCCGGTCGTTGAGCCGGCTCACGTCCACCCCGTCGAGCAGGTACCGGCCGCCGCTCGGCACGTCGAGGCAGCCGAGGATGTTCATCAGGGTGGACTTGCCGGAGCCCGACGAGCCCATGATGGCGAGGTAGTCGCCGCGCTCGACGGCGACCGTGACGCCGCGCAGCGCGTGTACCGCCGCCTCGCCCTCGCCGTACACCTTGGTGAGGTCGCGGACGTCGAGGACCGGGCCGGGCCCGGTCGGCTCGCTCACCGCCCACCCCGCGCGCCGCCGCCGGCCGGGAAGCCGCCGCCGGCCGGGAAACCACCGCCGCCGGGGAAGCCGCCGGCACCGCCGAACCGGCCCCCGGTGCCGCCGCCGGTCGTGCCGGCGTCCAGCCTCAGCACGACCCGCTCGCCGGCCGTCAGCCCGGAGGTGATCTCCACCGCCTGGTCGCCGGTGAGCCCGACCTGCACCGGCCGGACCACCTGCCGGCCGTTCTCCACCACCGTCACGGTGTGCCGGTTGCCGACCGTGGTCAGCGCGGCCGGGTTCACGTAGAGCACGTTGTCGGCCTCGCCGACGGTCACCGAGACGTTGACGGTCTGCCCGGCCCGTACCCCGTCCGGCAGGCTGTCCAGGCTGACCGTCACGCCGTACGTGACCACGCTGTTCGCGCTGGTGGCGGTCGGGTCGACCGAGGCGAGCCGCCCGGTGGCCCGGGCGCCGGGCAGCGCGTTCCAGGTCACCGTGGCCGGTTGGCCGGTCTTCAGTCTGGTCGCGTCGGTCTCGGCCACCGCGGCGGAGACCTCCAGCTTGGACAGGTCGGCCAGCTGGACGAAGCCGCCCGAGCCGGAACCGGACGAGCCGGAACCGCCACCGGCCGCGCCCGTCGCGCCGCCGCCGGTCGAACCGGAGCCGCCGTTCGCCCCGGAACCGGTCGAGCCGGAGCCCCCGGTCGAGCCGGAGCCGGACGAGCCGCTCCCCGAGGAACCGCCGCCCCCGCCCGAGGAACCGCCGACGCTGCCATTCACCGCGACCACGGTGCCGGCCATCGGCGCCTTGAGGGTGGTCCCGTCGACCGCGTCCTGCGCCTGCCGCACCACCAGTTCGGCGCTGTCGACCTGCGCCTGCGCGTCGCCCGTGTCGGAACCGGCCGACCTGGCCCGCGCCAGCGCCGCCTCGGCCGCGTCGAGATCGTCCCGGGCCGCGGTGAGCTGCCGGTTCGCGGCCGTCGGGTCCACCTTGGCCAGTACCGCGCCCTTGGCGACCGGGTCGCCGACCTTGACCCGGATCTCGGTGACCGTACCGGCGGTGGCGAACGAGGCGCTCGCGGTGCTGGCGCTGCGTACCGACCCCGAGGCGGAGACGGTCGCGGTCACCCGGCCCTGCGCCACCGCGACGGTACGGGTCGCGGTGCCCGCCGCCGAACTCGACTCGGGCTTGACGAAGCTCGTGTAGGCCCACACCGCACCACCGGCCACCGCCACGCCGAGCGCGGCGTTGACGAGAATCCACGGGCGGCGTGCGCGGACCAGACGTCGCACAGGCATGCGGGCCAGCCTGGCCGGCGCGGCTCGAAGCGAACCCGGGGTTACCTCGGAGCCGGCTGGGAACGCGCGGCCCCGGAGATCGGGCCGGGCCGGGTCACACCGCCCCGGAGATCGGGCCGGTCACGCCGCCGGGCGGGTCACGCCACCGGCCCGGGGTCGGCCGGGATCTCACCGTTCGCCGCCGGGAGCAGCACCCGGAAGGTCGCGCCCCGCCCCGCCGCGGTGACCAGCTCGATCCTGCCCCCGTGCCCCTGCACGATCGCGGCGGCGATGGAGAGGCCGAGGCCCGCGCCGACCCCGGGGCCGCGGGTACGGCTCGGGTCGGCCCGGTACAGCCGCTCGAAGACGCGCTCGGCGTGCTCGCCCGGGATGCCCGGCCCGTTGTCGGCCACCTCCAGCACCGCCAGCTCCCCGGCCCCAGGGGCGGCGCGCCCGCCCGACTCCCCGGCACCCGGGTCGGTCGGCGCACCGCCGGCCGGCCGGGCCGGCGCACCGGACGCGTCGAGCCGGCCCACCCGTACCGTGATCTCGGTACCGGGCGGGGTGTGCTGCAACGCGTTGCCGACCAGGTTGGTCGCCACCTGCCGCAGCCGGTGCTCGTCGCCGAGGACGGTGACGGCCTCGAACCCGCCCTCGTCCGGCCCGAGCGCCGCCAGCCGGACCGGCCGGTCGGGCACCCGGGCGTGCGCGTCGCGGATCGTGTCGGCGGCGATGGCGAGCAGGTCCACGGGCTGGCGCCGCATCGGTCGTTGCAGGTCCAGCCGGGCGAGCAGCAGCAGGTCCTCGACGAGGACGCTCATCCGGTCGGCCTCGCCTTCGATGCGCCCCATCGCCTCGTCGAGCAGCGGGCCGGGCGGCGTGCCGCCGCGGCGGTACAGCTCGGCGAAGCCGCGGATCGACGTCAGCGGGGTGCGCAGTTCGTGCGACGCGTCCGCCAGGAACTGCCGCAGCCGCTGTTCGGAGGCGGTCCGCGCGGTCATCTCGGCACCGATGCGGTCGAGCATGGTGTTCAGCGCGATGCCGAGCCGGCCGGGTTCGGTGTGCGGATCGGTCCGCTCGACGCGGCGGGAGAGGTCGCCCGCGGTGATCTCGGCGGAGATCGCCTCCATCCGGGTGAGCGGACGCAGCCCGATCCGCACCACCAGCGCGGCCGTGAGGCCGAGCCCGAGCACGACCAGCAGCATCACCACGCCGTCGATCAGCAGCAGGCCGTCGGCCGTGGCGTCCACGTCACGCAGGGAGAGCGCCACCATCGCCAGCCCGCCGGCGGCGGTGGGCGCGACGAGCACGCGCCAGTTGCTCTGGCCGTCCTGCGCGCCGACCGTGTACGGCCTTCCCCGCTCGGCCCGGGTCGACAGCTCCGCGTAGTCGCCGAGCTTCGGCGGGGAGAGCCCCTCGGCCGAGAGCCAGCCGCCGAGCGCGGTACCGTCCGGCCGGAAGGTCGCCACGGCCTGCCCGGGACCGCCCGCCGGTGGCCGACCCGGCCGGGGCAGGCCGAGGTCGTGGCCGAGGTCCGGACCGAGCGCGACGTACGGCCGGATCATCCGGTTGAGCTGCTCGTCGACCCGGTCGGTGAGGTACGAGCGGAGCAGCACCAGCCCGGCCAGGTTCGCGATGACCAGCGCCACCGCGGCGAGCGCCACCACGACCACGACCAGCCGCGACCGCAGCGTCCACTGTCCCCAGGGTCTCGGCGGGAAGAACCGTCTCAGCGAGGAGAACCGTCCCAGCCAGGACGGCCGGGACGCCCGCGGATCGGTCACTCGTCGGCCATCCGGGGCAGGCGCAGGGCGTACCCGAAGCCGCGTACGGTCTGGATCAGCGGCGGGTCCCACCGGTCGATCTTCTTGCGCAGGTAGTAGACGTACGACTCGACGATGCGCCCGTCGCCGCCGAAGTCGTAGCTCCAGACCCGGTCCAGGATCTGCGCCTTGCTGACCACCCGGCCCGCGTTGACCAACAGGTACCGCAGCAGGTTGAACTCGGTCGGCGACAGGTCGATCAGCCGGCCGCCCCGGCGTACCTCGTGGGCGTCCTCGTCCAGCTCCAGGTCGGCGTAGCTGAGCACGGCGCTCACCGGCTCGACGCGGCTGCGCCGCAGGATCGCGCGGATCCGCAGCACGACCTCTTCGAGGCTGAACGGCTTGGTCACGTAGTCGTCGGCGCCGACGGTCAGCCCGGAGATGCGGTCCTCGACGGCGTCGCGGGCGGTCAGAAAGAGCACCGGCACGGCCTGGCCGCTCGCCGTGGCCCGCAGCCGCTGCGCCACCTGGAAGCCGTCCAGGTCGGGCATCATCACGTCGAGCACCACGAGGTCCGGTTCGAACTCGGCGGCGACCGCGAGCGCCTCCCGCCCGCCGCCCGCGACCCGCACGTCGAAGTCGATGAGCCGCAGGGTGGCGGAGAGCAGTGCGCAGATGTTCGGCTCGTCGTCCACCACCAGCACCCTGGTCGACCGCCGGCTCGACTCTCCCGCCCGCTGACGCACGCCCGCCCCCTCAGCTCGATTCCGCGCCACATCTCTATCGGAGCAGGCTGGGAGCCAGCTAGGAGTCCGGTCTGGTTTTGCTGAGCGGATCACCAGTTCGCGACGACCTGGTCACCCTCGGCGAGACCGGCGGTGATCTCGGTGTACCGGTCGCCGCGTACGCCGACCGTGACCTGCCGCCGCTCGCTGCCGGCGGCGGTCGGGACGAGGACGGTACCGGCCGCGCCCGTGGCGCCGTGCACCGCCGACGAGGGGACCCGCAGCGCGTCCGGCACCGACTGGACCGTGACGCGTACGTTCGCGCTCTGCCCGACCAGGGCGTCCGCGGGGACCTGGTCGAAGTCGAGCAGCACCCCGTACGTCACCATCTGACCGCTCGCCGTACCGACCGGGTCCACCTGGGTCACCCGGGCCGGGAACTCCTGGTCCGGCCGGTCGGGCAGCGTCACGGTCGCGGCGAGACCGGTCGCGAGCCGGCCGGCGTCCGCCTCGGGGAAGCGCGCCGAGACCGCCATCGCCGCCACGTCGCCGAGGGTGACGAAGGTACCGGCCGGGCTGACCCCGCTGCCGACCGCGCCGGCGACGGCGAGCACCCGGCCCGCCACCGGCGCCGTGATCGTCGTACCGGCCAGTGCCTGCTTCGCCTGGTCGAGGGCGAGTCCCGTGCTGTTCACCCGCTGCTGGGCGCGCAGGATCGGGTCGGTACCGCCGCCGGACTGGCCGGCCGCACCGGCGCAGCCCGGCCCCGAGCCGGTACCGCCGCCGCCCGCGTCGCGGCCGGGCCCGCCGCTGCCCCCGCCGGGCGTACCGGTGCGGCTCGGCGACGCCGACGCGCCCGGCGTACCGGGGCGACCCGGCGTGGGGGTGGTGGTGGCCGGCGCGGTCGTGCTCGGCGTCGGGCCGCCCGGCGGTGCGGTGCCCACGGTCCCGTTCGGCGTGCGCGCCACCGCCGCCACGGGCGCGACCCGGCCGCCGCCGGACCCGCGGCCGGATCCCGACGGGGCCGATCCGGCCCGCTCGGCCGCGTCGCGGTCCGCCCTGGCCTGGTCGTACGCCCGCTGCGCCGAGTCGACCCGGTCCCGCGCGTCGGCGTCGTCGAGCACGGCCAGCACCTGTCCGGCGCTCACCTGGTCGCCGGGGTGCACCCGCACCTCGGTCACCGTCCCGGAGGTACCGAAGCCGAGGCTGCGGGTCTGGCCCGGCCGCAGGGTGCCCGTGGTCGCCACGGCCAGCGCCACCTCGCCCCGGTCCACCCGCGCGGTCGCGGCCCGGCCCGGGGCGGCCGGCCGGTCTCCGGTGAGGGCGTACGCGCTCGCCGAGCCGAGCAGTACGACCAGCGCTCCGGCGCCCACCGCGATCCACCGTGCCCGCCGGCTCCCCACGATCCGGCGCAGCCAATCCAGGCCGATACCCATGGGGGGCGAGTGTCGTCGGCGCGGCTCGCGGTTGGCTGGGCCGTTGCTCGGAGTTTCCTCAGAGCGCCCCTCGCACCGCGTCGGCAAGGCCGGCGGCCCGGTGCGCGCGGGCGGCCCGGCAACGCCGGCGGTCCGGCGGGGCCGAGAGGTCGAAGGCGAGGGCGGTCCGGCGAGGGCGCGGCATTCCGAGCCGACTCCGAGCTTGGTCCGATGTGGTCCGGAGGTCTCCCCGGTTGCATGGCGGTCGCCCGGGCGTTCTTCCGCTTCCGGGTGGCACCCAGGGGTCCCCGGGCGGCAGCTTCCTCGGGTGCCCGCCCGGGCGCCTCGGGTGTCCGGCCCGGGGTCTCCCACCGGCGCCCGCCCGGGAGCTTCCCCCAGGTCCATCCGGACAGGGCGAGAGCAGGAGGAGATCGCGATGACGGTACGGAGCCGGCGGACGGGCCGATCCCTGGTGCTGGCGCTGGCCGCCGGGGCGGCCGTACTGGCGGTGGCCGCGGCCTGCGGAGGCTCGGACCCGGGCGGCGCCAGCGGCGACGCACGCGACGGCGGTACGGCCGGCAACGCGTTCGCCGCCTACACCGACTGCCTCCGGCAGCAGGGCATCGACGTACCCACCGCGCGGCCCTCGGGACGCCCGTCGGGCCGCCCGTCCGGCTGGCCCTCCGGCCGTCCGAGCGCCTGGCCGTCGGGCCGCCCGAGCGCTTGGCCCTCGGGCCGTCCCTCCGGCGCACCGTCGCTCGGCGCGTCCGGTCGCTTCCGCGGCGGCCAGCCCGGCGGCTTCGCCGGCTTCCGCCCGCCCGGCGTCGACGACACGACCTGGCAGAAGGCCCAGGAGGCGTGCCATGCCACGCTGCCCAGCGGCGGTCCTGGCCGGGGACCGGGCGGCGCCGGCCGTGGCCGGGGACCGGGCGGCAGCCCCGCCTACGCCAACTGCCTCGCCGACCACGGCGTTCCGGCCGGTACCACGCCGGACCCGAGCGACCCGAAGGCCAGCGCCGCGTTGCAGGCGTGCCAGGTGCTGAGCCCGGCGCCGGCCGCCAGTTGACCCCGCCGGCCGGCTGACCGCGACGCGCACGCCCTCCCCCCGGTCAGCGGGCCGTCCCGCCCGGCACCCATGCGGGCAGTCGCATGTTCGCATGGGTGCCGCAAGCGGGTCACCTGCCGTTATCCGTGATCAGAAACATTGGCGGCGACCAGACTCGGCAGAGATGGAGCCACCACATGGGCCACGGCCATCCGCATCACCACCACGACGACATCGTGACCGGCAGCGCGGCTGACGCGTCGCCGGCCGTCGACCTTTCCGTACCGGACCGCGAGCTCTCCCCCGCCGACCGGTCCCGGCGCGGCTTCCTGCGCAACGCCGGCCTGCTCGGCGCCGGCGCCGCGGCGACCGTCCTCGCCACCCCGGAGCTGGCCCACGCCCACGGGCCGAGCGAGGACCACGGCCACGCGCCGGGCGGCGACCGCGGGCGTACCGGCGGCTTCCAGTGGCTCGCCGGTGACCACCACATCCACACCCAACACAGCAGCGACGGCATGTACCGGGTGCTCGACCAGGCCCGACACGCGCACGCGGACGGCCTGGACTGGATGGTCGTCACCGACCACGGCAGCGCCACCCATGCCAAGATCGGCGTGGAGATCGTCAACCCGGACATCGTCGACGCCCGCGAGCAGCTCAAGGACCTGCTGGTCTTCCAGGGCCTGGAGTGGAACATCCCGGCCGCCGAGCACGGCACCGTCTTCGTCCACCCCGGACGCAACGAGGTCGCCGTCCTCAAGGAGTTCGAGAACGCGTACGACGGCTCGGTCCGCAACGCCGGCGACTCGACCCCCGCCAACGAGGCGCTCGCCATCGCCGGCATCAAGTTCCTCGGCGACGCGGTGCGCCGGCGCCGGGTGGACGCCGCGCTCTTCCTCGCCAACCACCCGGCCCGGCGGGGCGTCGACTCGCCGCACGAGATCCGGGCCTGGCGGGACGCCGACCCGACGGTGGCGATCGGCATGGAGGGCGCCCCCGGCCACCAGGCCGGCGGCATCCCGAAGCCGAACGGTCCGGGTGGCGCCCGGGGCATCTACGACAACAACCCGTCGGCGCAGTCGTTCCCCGGCTACCCGCTGGAGAGCTACCGCACCTGGGGCGGCTTCGACTGGATGACCGCCACGGTCGGCGGCCTCTGGGACAGCCTGCTCGCCGAGGGCCGGGCCTGGTGGATCACCGCGAACTCCGACTCGCACGTCAACTACCTCGACACCGCCCAGCGCGGGCCGAACGGCAACTTCGACGCCAACGGCCGCTACGACGACCCGGTGCACGGGCCGTTGCTGCTGGGCGCCAACGACTTCTGGCCGGGCCAGTACAGCCGTACGCACGTCGGCGCGACCTCGTTCGCCTACAAGGCGGTGATGGACGGGCTGCGCGCGGGTCGGGTCTGGGTCGACCACGGTGGCCTGATCGGCGGCCTGGACGTGCGGGCCCGGGTGGCGGGCGACCGCCGGCCGGACAGCGGCACGCCGCTCGGCGGCTCGCTGGTCGTGAAGCGGGGCACCAAGGTGGAGCTGACCATCGACATCGACCTCGCGCAGACCCCGAACTGGTCGCAGTTCGTGCCGGTACTGGCCCGGGTCGACGTGATCACCGGCCGGGTCACCGGTCCGGTCGCCAACGGTGACACGTTCACCGCGCCGACCGCCCGGGTGGCGAAGTCCTTCGAGGTCAAGCGCGGCTCCCGGCGGGTCTCCTTCACCTACTCCTTCGGCGCGGTCAACGAGCCGTTCTACGTGCGGCTGCGGGGCACCGACGGCAACCGCACCGCGCCGGGCCTGATGGGCGCCGCGGTCGACCCGGTCGGGCCGGCGATGGACGTGCCCGGCGACGCCGACCCCTGGACCGACCTGTGGTTCTACGCCAACCCCATCTTCGTGCTGCCCCGGTGAACTGCGTCGGGGTGAGCCTGGGCCACGCGGACAACCCGGCGGCCGAGCACTGGTTGCGCGAGGTCGTGCGGCCGCTCGGCCTGCCGGGGCTGGTCGCCTGCACGCACCTGGTGCGGGTGCCGTACCCGCACGTCGCGATCAGCCTGGCGGTACCGGCGGCGGAGCGCGGCGGGGCGGGTCGGCCGGGCGAACCCGCGCCGGCCGACGGTCCGGTCGAACCGGCGGGCGGCCCGGTCGGCGCTCCGGCCGGCGGCCACGCGGGTGCGGCGCTGGCCGGTCTGCCGGTCGCGCCCGACGGGCTGCGCGAGGCGGCGGAGCTGGCCGCGGCCGAGCACACCGCCCGCCGCTCGGGCCGGGCCGTGCTCTTCCCCGGGGTGGAACGGCTGGTCGGGACGATGACGGTGGCGGAGGTGCTGGCGGAGACCGCGATCGACCGGGTACGCGTACTCGGTGGTGAGCCGGCCGGCCCCGGGACGCTGCTGCAGACCCGGGACTTCGTCCGTCCGCAGTGGCTGGACGGGGTGCTGACGCTGGTCGCCACGCCCGCCGGGGCCGGCCGGATCGCGCCGTTCGAGGTGCCGAACCCCACCCCCTGCTGCGCCGACCACTGACCGGTCGGGAGGGGCCCCTGTCATCGTGGACGACAGGGGCCCCGGACGGCCGCCGGTCAGCTGCGCCGGAAGGCGTACTGGCGGGTCCGTCCCGCCGCGCCGGTCGCGGTGCGGCCCGACCGCGCGGTCCGGTCCGTACCGGCCGGGGCGCGCACCGGTCCCCGGCCGCGCTCGGGCGCCGGGGCGACGGCCGGGACGGTCGGTGCCGCCAGCTCCGGCCGGGCGGACGCGCCGCGGATCGCGCCGAGGTCGACGCGGAGATCCGCCTCGCGGGCGTCGCCGTCCCACCACCCCGCGCCGCCGGCCTGGGCGGTACGGCCCGCCTCGGCGGTGCGGCCGTCGGTACGGGCCTCGTTCTTCGAGCTTCGGTTGCCTGGCATCCGGTGCCTCCTTCTGCTGACGGGGATACGCGCCGTGCCGACGGCGACGAATCACGCTGGAGAGGGGTGCCCGGAACGTCTCGCGACCGGCTTCACCGCGCGAGGGCGGGACCGGAGGGCAGGATGCGACGCCCCGGGCGCTCGGACCCGTACCGCGCTGCTCGCGGCGGTCCGGCACACACTGGAGGGGGCGTCAGTTACGCATGTCCCGGACCATATCGGCTCCCGGGCGCGCACCGCATCCGAATTTCCCGGGGGCCGGGCCGGGCTCATGGGCGCCGATCCGGTCGGCCCGGGGGCGGCGGGGAACGGCGGGTGGCACGATCCAGGGATGCTGATCGCGTTTTCGGTGACCCCGCTCGGGGGCGGGGAGTCCGTCGGTGACCTGGTGGCCGAGGCGGTACGGGTGGTACGCGAGTCCGGACTGCCGAACCAGACCGACGCCATGTTCACGCTGGTCGAGGGCGAGTGGGACGAGGTGATGGCGGTGGTGAAGCGGGCGGTCGACGTGATCGCCGCCGAGGTGCCCCGGGTCAGTCTGGTGCTCAAGGCGGACATCCGCCCCGGTGTCACCGACGCGCTGACCGCCAAGGTGGCGCACATCGAGGCCCGGCTCGCCGAGGGCTGATCACCCTGGACGGCGGCGGCCGGGCGTCGATCCCCGCCGAGCGCCCTTCCGGCGGCGACTACCCGCCGACCGGCGGAGCCACCGGGTTGGGCAGGGCGCCGCCGAAGCGGCGGTCCCGCTGGGCGAACAGCTCGCAGGCGTACCAGAGGTGCCGGCGGTCGAAGTCGGGCCAGAGCGTGTCGAGGAAGATCAGTTCGGCGTACGCGCTCTGCCAGAGCATGAAGTTCGACGTGCGCTGCTCGCCGGAGGGGCGCAGGAAGAGGTCGACCTCGGGCACCTCGGGGTGGTAGAGGTAGCGGGCGATCATCCGCTCGTTGACCTTGCTCGGGTCGACCTTCCCGGCCGCGACGTCCCGGGCGATGGCGGCGGCGGCGTCGGCGATCTCCGCCTGCCCGCCGTAGTTGACGCAGAACTGGAGCGTCAGCGTGGAGTTGTGCCGCGACATCTGCTCCGCGGTCTGGAGTTCCGAGATCACGCTCTTCCAGAGCCGGCCGGCGCGCCCCGACCAGACCACCCGTACGCCGAGGTCGACCAGCTGGTCCCGGCGCCGGCGGATCACATCCCGGTTGAAGCCCATCAGGAAGCGCACCTCGTCCGGCGAGCGCCGCCAGTTCTCGGTGGAGAACGCGTACGCGGACAGGTAGGGGATGCCCAGCTCGATGGCGCCCTCGATGGTGTCGAAGAGCGAGAACTCGCCCTGCTCGTGCCCCTTGGTCCGGGCCAGCCCCCGTTCCTTCGCCCAGCGGCCGTTGCCGTCCATCACGATGGCGACGTGCCGGGGCAGCGCCTCGGCCGGCAGCTTGGGAGGCCGGGCCCCGGAGGGATGCGGCGTCGGCGGTACCGGCGGCCGGAGGCCCTGCCGGTCGGTGGATCGGATCACGCTCTCGTCCCCTTTTGCTCTTGCCTGTCACCGCTGCCCCGTGCCGTCGCCGGACCGCCCCGGTCGACCAGCGGCAGCGAGCGTAACCCGCGCTCCAGATGCCACTGCAGGTGCGCGGCGACCAGCCCGCTGCACTCCCGGCGGATGCCCGTCTCGGTGGCGTCCGCGTGCCCCCAGTCGCCCGAGGTCAGCGCGGACATCAGCGCGATGGTGGCCGGCGCCGGGTGGGCCGCGCCGGGCGGGCGGCAGTCCGGGCAGACGGAGCCCCCGGCCGGTACGGAGAACGCCCGGTGCTGGCCCGGGGTGCCGCAGACGGCGCAGGCGATCAGGGCCGGCGCCCACCCGGCCAGCGCCATCCCGCGCAGCAGGTACGCGTCGAGCACCAGCGTGGTGGCGTGGCTGCCCTCGGCGAGGGCGCGCAACGCGCCGAGGGTGAGCAGGAAGAGCCGCAGCGACGGTTCCCGCTCCACCGGGGTGAACCGCTCGGCGGTCTCGGCGATCGCGCTCGCGGTGGTGTAGCGGGGATAGTCGTCGAGGAACCGCTTGCCGAACAGGTCTATCCCCTCGACCTGGCTGACCGTGTGCAGCGAGCTGCCGAGGTTGCCCTGCGGGTCCCCGGCGAGTTGCAGGTCGACGTGGCCGAACGGTTCCAGCCGGGCCCCGAAGCGCGACGTGGTGCGGCGTACCCCCCGGGCGACCGCCCGCAGGCGGCCGTACCGGCGGGTCAGCAGCGTGATGATCCGGTCGGACTCGCCGAGCTTCTGTACGCGCAGGACCACCGCGTCGTCGCGGTAGAGCTGGCGGCGGTACCCGGGCACGGTCCCATTCTCCCCCGCCGCCGGATCGGGCTCGCCGGGACCCTGAGCGCCTTCTCAGGGTTCGTTCAGGGATGGGCCGGCGGGCTTCCCCTGATGTGGGGACGGGCCGGCGCCCCATAGCGTGTCGGCATGCTTGCGAAGCAGATCCTCGTCACCGCGGGCGCGCTCGGCCTGCTCACCCTCACCGGCTGCGGCGCCGCGTTCTCGGAGCGGCGGTTGGACTACAGCGACACCGAGCCAGTCAAGATCACGGAGATCTCGGTGGCGCCGGGCGCGGGCGACGTGCTGGTACGCACCGACGCCGTCTCCTCCGTCGAGATCAAGCGGGTGGTGCGCTACCGCGGTGCCGAGCCCCGCCAGACCGGGTACCGGATCGAGGGCACGAAGCTCTCGATCGACACGGACTGCGGGCCGCGGTGCAGCCTGTCGTACGAGATCGTGGCGCCGAGCGGCGTCGCCGTGCGCGGCGAGAACGGCTCGGGCGACGTACGGATCAGCGGCGCCGGCGAGGTGGACATCAGGGTCGGCTCCGGGGACGTCGAGGTGCGCGAGACCTCGGGCAGCGTCCGGGCCGAGACCGGCTCCGGCGACATCACGCTCAGCGACGATCGGGGGGCCGTGACGGCCCGCGCCGACTCGGGCAACGTGAGCGGTCAGGGCCTCGGTGGCGGCGCGGTCAAGGCCGAGACCGGCTCCGGCGACATCGCGCTGACGCTCAGCTCGGCGGCCTCGGTGTCGGCCCGGGCCGGCTCCGGCGACGTCGCCGTGGCCGTGCCGGCCGGCAGCTACCGGGTGCAGGGCGCCAGCGAGTCGGGGTCCCGGGCGATCGAGATCGCCAACGACCCGAATGGGTCGCTGCTGCTGGACGTCCGCACCGGCAGCGGCGACGTGAGCGTCCGCCCGGCCTGACGGCCCCGGCGGGCCCGCCCCGGCGCCGAGTCCGGCCCGGCCCGGACTCGGCGCGGCCGTCGCGGGGGACCCGGGGACCGCCGGCCCGGGCCGTCAGCGGCGGGAAGCGTCCCGCTCCGCGGCGACCGTGGTGGTGGCGGTACGCGGGGCCGGGAGGCTGCGTTCCAGCGGCGCCGTACCGGGTTCCGTTCCCGCGGGCGGGGACCCCCGGGAGCCGTCGCCGGTCGGCGACCCGGCCGCGACCAACGGCGCTCGCCGCGGCGACGGCACCCGCGCGCCGGTCGTTCTCGCCGGGCCCGCCCCCAGCGGCAGCAGCTCCGGGCGGCGGCGGGCGGCGAGGTCCTCCACCCAGCCGGTCAGCAGCACCGCCACGGCGACCAGCGCGACAACGCCCGCGAGGTGCAGGACGAACCCGCCCGAGCGCGCCGGATCGAGCCCCGCGCGGTCGAGCAGCGGAATGAGCGCGATCACGAACGGCATGTGCCAGAGATAGATGGTCAGCGCCCGCCGGTTGAGCAGGGTGACCGCGCCGTCGAGCCACGCCTGGTGTCGCAGCCACGCGGCGCCGGCCGGGGCCAGGGCGAGCAGCACCAGCGTGAACGCCGTCGACCAGGTGGCGTTGGCGAGCCGGATGT
This sequence comes from Micromonospora sp. NPDC049559, assembly GCF_040676675.1. Classification (NCBI taxonomy): domain Bacteria; kingdom Bacillati; phylum Actinomycetota; class Actinomycetes; order Micromonosporales; family Micromonosporaceae; genus Micromonospora; species Micromonospora sp. NPDC049559. The sequence continues at coordinate 65,756 of NZ_JBFAPK010000022.1, forward strand.
CGTTGAGGTCGTACCCGCGCGCGCCCTGATGGGTGAGGGCCCACCAGGCGCCGAAGGTCGCCAGCGCCGCGACGACCGGGACGAGCACCCGGCGCGACAGCCGCCGCAGCAGCCCGTCGTGGTGGGCGAACCCGATCAGCCAGGCCCCGAAGTAGAGGCCGAAGTCCCGCAGCACGAGCGGCGCGCCCGGGAACCGGAGTTCGACCACGACCAGCAGCACGTACGGTGCCAGCAGGGTGAGCAGCGGCGCGCGGCGGAAGAGCCAGAGGGCGAGCGGCGAGACGAGGACGAACCACAGGTAGTCACGCAGGTACCAGATCGCGCTCAGCGCGAGCGCGCCCCACGAGTTGGTCGGCGGGTCGTGCAGCGGCGCCAGCCAGAGCAGCAGCCGCCAGGTCACCGGCAGCCCTCCGGTGAGCAGCATCGCCGGTACGAAGATCGCCGCGAGCAGCCAGAGGGAGGGCAGGAGCCGGCGCAGTCGCCGTACCACCGCGCTCGGGCCGGTCCGGTCCAGCGAGGCCGCCATGAGCGACCCGGCCAGCGCGAACATCACCGACATGGCGGGAAACGCCAGGGTCAGGATGGGCCAACCACCGGTGTGGTACACGACAACACGTACGATCGCCAAACAACGAAGCAGGTCTATGTACCGATTACGCATCAGCCTGCCAGAAAATCTGGGCAATAAGGGGCGAGTTCCTTTCTACCCCCCTACCCCGCCGAGCCAAACTATCCACCAGATGACCCATAGGTGAACAATCACACAAAAGCCGCACGGTCCGGCGAGGAGCCTCCCGCTCAGGGGCGGGGCGAGATGCGGGTCCAGGAGCGGCCGGCGTCGCGGCGAGGCGGGCGGGCCCCGCTACGTGAACGGGACGCCGAGGGGGACCGCGCAGAAGCTGGCGCCGAGCAGGTCGGCGGTCTCCGCCTCGCCCTCGATCTGCCCGACCCGGTCGGCGTACGGCTCCGCGTCGTCGCGCGGGTCGTACCCGATCTCCCGCGCCTCGCGCAGCGACCACCAGCGCCGGGTGTTGTCGCTGATCCCCCAGAGCACGCGGAATCCGGTCACGTCGGCGGCGAGGCAGGCGGAGATCAGCCGCGCGCAGTCGTCCGGGGAAAGCCAGCTGTCCAGCCCGCGCTGGCCGGGCGGCTCGGGGAAGCAGGCGCCGAACCGGAGCGCGAAGACGGTCATCCCGAACCGGTCGGCGTAGAGGCTGCCGAGCGACTCGACCGCCGCCTTGCTCCAGCCGTAGTAGGTGTCCGGGCGCGGGGGCACGGCCGACGGTACGCCGTCGGGCCCCTCGGGTGCCGGCACGCCGGGCGGCCCGGGGTCCGTACCGGGTCGCCGGTAGAAGCCGGCGGCGTGGATCGACGAGGCGAGCAGCACCCTGGGTACGCCCGCCGACCGGGCCGCCTCCAGCAGGTTGCGGCTGCCCTCGACGTTGACCCGCAGCAGCTTCTCCCAACTCTCCTCGTTGGGCAGTGCGGCCAGGTGGACGACCGCGCTGGCGCCGGCGCAGGCCGCGGTCAGGGCCGGCACGTCGGCCAGGTCGGCGTGGACCAGCTCGACGGCCTCGTCCGGCCCGGGCGGGGACTGCTCGGCCGTGTCGAGCAGGCGCAGCGTGCGCCCGGGGCGGGCCAGCCGCGGCCGGAGCCGGCTGCCGATCCGGCCGGCGGCACCCGTGACGAGGACCAGTTCGGACAATGGGGCCTCCCCTCGGCACCGGTCGGGTCCCACTCGGAGACCCGACCGTACCCAGGGATCGTAGATCCGCTGGGCGCCGGCCGCTGTCCGGCGAGCGGGCGCCCGGCCCGTCCGCCAGCCGCCGCCGGCCCGGCTCAGAAGCCCAGCTTGCGCAGCTGCTTCGGGTCGCGCTGCCAGTCCTTCGCCACCCGTACGTGCAGGTCGAGGTAGACCCGGGTACCGAGCAGCTCCTCGATCTCGCGGCGGGCCCGGGTGCCGACGTCCTTGAGCCGGCTGGCCCGGGCACCGATGACGATCGCCTTCTGGCTGGGGCGCTCCACGTAGACGTCGGCGTAGATCTTGATGAGCTGCCCCTCGGGGATCATCTCCTCCACCACCACGGCGATGGAGTGCGGCAGCTCGTCGCGGACCCCCTCCAGCGCCGCCTCCCGGATCAGCTCGGCGACCATGACCTGCTCGGGATCGTCGGTGAGCATGTCGTCCGGGTAGAGCTGCGGCGACGGCGGTAGGTACCCGGTCATCACGTCGACGAGCGTGTCGACCTGGTGGCCGGAGACGGCGCTGACCGGCACCACGTCGGCGAAGTCGCCGAGTTCGGCGACCGCGAGCAACTGCTCGGCCAGCCGCTTCCGGTCGACCAGGTCGGTCTTGGTCACCACCGCCAGCACCTTGGCCTTGAGTTCGGCCAGCTCGCCGGTGATGAAGCGGTCGCCGCGCCCGATCGGCTCGTCGGCCGGGACGCAGAGGCCAATCACGTCGACCTCGCTCCAGGTCTGCCGGACCAGGTCGTTGAGGCGCTCGCCGAGCAGCGTACGGGGGCGGTGCAGGCCGGGCGTGTCGACGAGGACGAGCTGCGAGTCGGGCCGGTGCAGCACGGCGCGGATGACGTGCCGGGTGGTCTGCGGCTTGCTCGACGTGATCGCGATCTTCTGCCCGACGATCGCGTTGGTCAACGTCGACTTGCCGGCGTTGGGGCGACCGACGAAGCAGGCGAAACCGGCCCGGTACGGCTCGGCCTCCTGGGCGCGCTGGTTCCGGGCGGTCATGTGGTGACCGTACCGAGCAGGGTGCCGTCCGGCGCGGCGACGTGGACGGGCGCGTCGGTGGCCAGGTCACGCACGGCGGCGTGGCCGGCCCCGTCGAGCGTCGACGCCTCGGTCACCACCGCGGCGGCCTCCAGCCGGGTGGCCCCGGCGGCCACCGCCGCGGCGACGGCGAACTGCAACGCGGTGAGCGCCAGCGAGGGCAGCGCGACGGTCGCGCCCGCGTAGGTGCGGCCGTCCTGGTCGCGCACCGCGGCCCCCTCGACGGCACCGACCCGCGCCCGCGCGCTGCGGGCCAGCGTCACCAGCTTGGCGTCCTCGGCGCTCAGTTCGGCCGCGCTCGGGCCGGAGAGCCCGTCCGGCGCGGTGGGTACGACGGGCGACTCAGGCATCTGCGGGTTGCCTCTCCTCGGCACGGTGGGAATTCGATCGCGACTCGGCCCCGTCGGGCCGGCCGCCACGGTCGGGCTCGTCGCCGTCCTCGACCCGGCGGACGAGCACGGAGTCGATGCGGTTGCGGCGACCGGTGGTGCCCTCGGCGATCAGGCGCAGTCCGGCGACCTCGGCCTCGGCCCCGGGGATCGGCACCCGCCCCAGCGCCTGGGCGAGCAGGCCGCCCACGGTCTCCACCTCGTCGGCGGGCAGCTCGACGTCGAAGAGTTCGCCCAGGTCCTCGACGGGGAGGCGGGCGGTGACCCGGACGTCGCCGTCGTCGAGGTGCTGCACCGGGGGCCGCTCCACGTCGTACTCGTCGGTGATCTCACCGACGATCTCCTCCAGGATGTCCTCGATGGTGACCAGGCCGGCGGTACCGCCGTACTCGTCGACCACGATGACCAGGTGGGTACGGACCGCCTGCATCTCCGAGAGCAGGTCGTCGACGGGCTTCGACTCGGGAACGAAGGTCGCCTCCCGCATGAGGTCGCTCACGGGCAGGTCCTGCGCGGCGTCGGCGCCCTGGGCGCGGCGGATCAGGTCCTTGAGGTAGAGGACGCCGAGCACGTCGTCCACGCTCTCGCCGATCACGGGGATGCGGGAGAACCCGGAGCGCAGGAAGAGCGTCAGCGCCTGGTGCGGGCGCTTGTGCGCCTCGATCCACACCATCTCGGTACGCGGGACCATCACCTCGCGCGCGATGGTGTCGCCGAGCGCGAAGACCGAGTGGATCATCTGCCGCTCGCCGTGCTCGACCACACCGCGCTGCTCGGCCAGGTCGACCAGCTCCCGCAGCTCGACCTGGGTGCCGAAGGGCCCCTCGCGGAAGCCCTTGCCCGGGGTGACCGCGTTGCCGATCAGGATCAGCAGCGAGGCCAGCGGGTTGAGCACCCGGCCCAGCCAGCGGACCAGCGGCGCGGTGGTACGCCCGACCGCGTACGCGTGCTGCCGGCCGAGGGTACGGGGCGCGACGCCGACGACCACGAAGCTGACCACCGTCATCGCGCCGGCGGTGACCAGCGCGGCCGTCCAGCCGGCGCCGAACGAGTCGACGGCGACCAGGGCGACGAGCGTGGTGGCGGTCAGCTCGCAGAGCAGCCGCAGCAGCAGGAGCAGGTTGAGGTGCCGGACCACGTCGGTCGCGACGATCTGCAACGTGCGCGCGCCGCGTACCCCGTCGCGGGCGAGTTCGCCGGCGCGGGCCGGGGAGACGGCGGCCAGCGCGGCCTCCGTCATGGCGAAGAGGCCGGCGAGCACCACCAGGCCGGCCCCGGCGAGGATCAGCTGGACGTCGGGTAGACCGGCGGCGGCGTCACCGGCCGCGGAGAGGGGCATCACCGCGCTCGCGTGGCCCGCCAGCCGGACAGCAGTCGCGCCTGCAGCGCGAACATCTCCCGCTCCTCCTCCGGCTCGGCGTGGTCGTAGCCGAGCAGGTGCAGCACGCCGTGCACGGTCAGCAGGTGCAGCTCGTCGGCGGTCGAGTGACCGGCGCCGGCGGCCTGCTTCGCCGCGACCTCCGGGCAGAGCACGATGTCGCCGAGCAGGCCCGGCTCGCCGCTGCTCACCTCGCCCGGACCGTGGTCCACGCTGCCCTCGTCCATCGGGAAGGCGAGCACGTCGGTCGGCCCGTCCCCGCCCATCCAGCGGTGGTTCAGCTCGGTCATGTAGTCGACGTCGACGAGCAGTACGGAGAGCTCGGCGAGGGCGTTCACGCCCATCTCGTCGAGGGCGTAGCGGGCCACGGCGAGCACGGCATCGGTGTCGACGTCGGCACCCGACTCGTTGGCGATCTCGATGGACAACTGTTTCCCCTGCTTACTAGCGGCGCCGGCCGGTCCGGCCGCCGTGCGCGGCGCGGCCTGGTACCGCGTGCACGCCCTGACCCTGCTGGGTCTCCCGCTCGGCGTCCCAGCGGGCGTACGCGTCGACGATCTCGCTGACCAGCCGGTGGCGTACCACGTCGGAGCTGGAGAGCTGCGCGAAGTGCACGTCCTCGACCCCCTCCAGGATCTCGCGCACCACGCGCAGACCGCTGGTGGTTCCGCCGGGCAGGTCGATCTGCGTGACGTCGCCGGTCACCACGATCTTGGAGCCGAAGCCCAGTCGGGTGAGAAACATCTTCATCTGCTCGGGCGTGGTGTTCTGCGCCTCGTCGAGGATGATGAACGCGTCGTTGAGGGTACGGCCCCGCATGTAGGCCAGCGGGGCGACCTCGATGGTGCCCGCGGCCATCAGCTTCGGGATCGAGTCGGGGTCGAGCATGTCGTGCAGCGCGTCGTAGAGCGGCCGCAGGTACGGGTCGATCTTCTCGTTGAGCGTGCCGGGCAGGAAGCCCAGCCGCTCCCCCGCCTCGACGGCGGGACGGGTCAGGATGATCCGGTTGACCTGCTTGGCCTGGAGCGCCTGCACGGCCTTGGCCATCGCCAGGTACGTCTTGCCGGTACCCGCGGGGCCGATGCCGAAGACGATGGTGTGCCCGTCGATCGCGTCGACGTACCGCTTCTGACCGAGGGTCTTGGGGCGGATGGTGCGACCGCGACGGGAGAGGATGTTGAGCGTGAGGACCTCGGCGGGCCGCTCGGTGCTGCCCTGTTCGAGCATCCCGACGGTACGCCGGACGGCGTCTGTGGTCAGTGTCTCGCCCTTCTCGATCAGCTCAAGCAGCTCGGTGAAGAGCCGCTCGGCCAGCGCGTTGTCGCCGGGGGCGCCGGTGATAGTGATCTCGTTACCGCGGACGTGCACGTCACTGTTGATCGAGCGCTCCACGAGCCGCAGGATCTCGTCTCCCGCGCCGAGCAGGTTAACCATGATCTGCGAATCAGGAACCGTGATCCTGGTCTGCACCCGGGCCTGGCCCGGAGAGGGAGTTCCGGTCATAGGTCGGGCCCGCGGGCCCTCCGCCACCTGCTCTCGATCTCGGTGCCGCGCCCCACTGGCGCAACGTGCGAAGTCTGCTGCCATCGTATCGGGTCAACGCCGCCGGCACCCGGCCCATTTCCGGCTGGTCGGCGCCGCGAGCGGGGTCCGGGCGGCCCCGGCGGCGGCTGCCGGGGCAACCGGACATCCCGCCCCGAACCGCCCGGCGGGCGCGGGCCGCCGACACGGCCGGCACCGCCACCGACCCGCCGCGCGCCCGGCGGTCAGTCCGGGGCGCGAAAGTCGAACCGGTCGAAGGTCTCCTGGTTCCGGGTGAAGCGGTAGGTGGCCCAGTGCATCCGCACCACCACGCCGTGCTCGTCGCGGGTCAGCCGCAGCAGCTCGCCGACCTCCCGCCCCGAGACGGTACGCAGCACGTCGGGCTGGTCGGGCAGCGGCGCGAAGACCGCCGGGGGCCTGCCGACCGGGTCGCCGGCCCCCCGGGCGCGCAGCGCGCCGTCGCGCCACGAGAAGACGTACTCGTAACCCTCGCCCCACCAGCGGCCGAGCAGCCCGCGGTAGCGCTCCGGCGCCGGCTCGCCCGGAGTCCACGGCGCGATGTCGGCCGGGTCCTCCTCGGCCGAGACGGCGAGCAGCCGGTGCGGCAGCTCCAGGCTCGCGCTCGCGGTGCCGGACGAGGCGAGCACGGCCACGCCCATCGCGGGGGGCGTGCCGGCGCCGCCACGGCGGCCGTAGACGCCGGCCAGGAAGCCCGGCATGGCGCCGTCGTGCCCGACGTGCGTCACCCGCGGCGGCTCCTGCGGGATCAGGATCAGCCCGAGCCCGAAGCCCACGCTCCAGAGCGCCTCGTCGGTGACGGTGAGCGGCCAGCGCATCTCGTCCAGCGTCTCGGAACGCAGCACCGCCGCGCCGGGGTCCACCGCCGCCGGGTCCGCGAGGAAGGCCGCCCAGCGGGCCATGTCCGGCGCCGTGCTCCAGAGCTGGGCGGCCGGGGCGACCGCCGAGAAGTCGGTGCCCGGCTCGGGCCGGGCGTGATCGGAGTACGCGTCGACCAGGAACCCGGTCGCGGCCTCGGGACCAGGGGCGACGTCGGTCCCGGTGAGCCCGAGCGGGGTCAGGATCCGGTCGGCGAGCACCTCGGCCCAGGTGCCGCCGCGCAGCCGCCCCACCGCGTGCCCGAGCAGCGCCATGCCCAGGTTCGAGTAGTGGTAGCGCCGGGCCTGCGGCAGCACCCGCTCGGCCCGGTCGAGGTCGGCGAGGAGCTGCTCCACCCCCGGCGGGCGGAGCGTGTCCCAGACGTCGCCGACGGGCTCGCGCTGCAGCCCGGAGGTGTGCGAGAGCAGCCGCCGTACGGTCAGCTCGCCATGGGCCGGTACGTCCAGGTGCCGGCCGATCGGGTCGTCGAGGTCGAGCAGCCCGTCGTCCCGGCACTGGAGCACCAGTACGGCCGTGAAGGTCTTGGTCACCGAGCCGATCCGGAAGCGGGTCCCCGGGCCGAGCGGCGCCGGGTTGCCGGAACCGCCGACGGCGAGGCTCCAGAGTGGACGGTCGGCCCGGTGCAGCGCGACCGAGAGGGCCGGTATCCGCGCCTCCGCCTGGACCTCGCGCACCATGCGCTCCAGCCGGCGGTTCACCTCGGTCATCGGCCCCTCCCCGTGGAAACCTGGCCCCTGAGAAACCCGGCGAGCATACCGCCGGGACGGATCCGGACGGCCCGGGAGCCGCCCGGCCAGGATTCGCGCCACGCCCCGGGATCGCCGCGGTCCGGCCGGGCCGCCGCCCCGGTTCAGCCGGTGAGCGCGCGCCGCCGCGGTCAGCCGGCCACCATCGGGCCGATGGGTGCCCCGCCGAGCAGATGGGCGTGGGCGTGGAAGACCTCCTGCCCGCCGTACTCGCCGGTGTTGAAGATCAGGCGGAAGCCGTCGAGCAACACCCCCTCGCTCTCGGCCACCGCGGCGACGGTCTCCAGCAGCTCGCCGCCGAGCGCCGGGTCGGCCTGCGCCAGCGTGGCGACGTCGACGTAGTGCTCCTTCGGGATCACCAGCACGTGCACCGGAGCCTTCGGGTTGATGTCCCGGAAGGCGAGGGTGGTCTCGGTCTCACGGACGACGGTCGCGGGGATGTCGCCGGCGACGATCTTGCAGAAGAGGCAGTCGTTCTCCATCCCGGGATGCTATGCCCGCGCCGTCCGGGGCGGGTGGCGCGGGCGCGCCGCCGGCCGGGCGTACGGCATGATGATCGGGTGGCAGGACGAGCGGTACTGGTGACGGGCGCCTCCCGGGGCATCGGGCGCGAGGTGGCGATGGCCTTCGCGCGGGGCGGCGACCGGGTCGCCATCCACCACCGCGACTCCGCCCCGCTGGCCGAGCAGCTGCGCGACTCGCTGCCCGGCTCGGGACACCTGGTGGTCCAGGCCGACCTCGCCGACCCCGAGGCGGTGCGCACCGCCGTCGACGGCGCGGCGGAGTCCCTCGGCGGGCTCGACGTGCTGGTCAACAACGCCGGCCGGTGGGGTTCCCACCCGGTGCTGGAGACCTCGTACGAGCAGTGGCAGCAGCAGTGGCGTCGCATCCTCGACACGAACCTGGTCGGCCCGGCGAACGTGATCTGGTGCGCGGTACGGCACCTGCGGGCGAGCGAGGCCGGGCGGATCGTGAACGTCTCGTCCCGGGGCGCGTTCCGGGGCGAGCCCGACGCCCCGGCGTACGGCGCGAGCAAGGCCGGTCTCAACGCGCTCGGCCAGTCGCTGGCGATCGCCCTCGCCCCGTACGGGATCGCCGTGGCCACCGTGGCGCCCGGCTTCGTCGAGACGGACATGACCAACGAGCACCTCAAGTCGGCGCGCGGGACCGAGGTCCGGGCGCAGAGCCCGTTCAACCGGGTGGCGCGGCCCGACGAGATCGCCGCCGCCGTGCACTGGCTCGCCTCGCCCGAGGCGGAGTGGGCCTCGGGCACGATCGTGGATCTCAACGGGGCCTCCTACCTGCGCAGCTGACCAGGCCCGGCCGGGCACAGGGCGGCCGTCGACCGGCCCGGCCGGGCACAGGGCGGCCGTCGACCGGCCCGGCCGGGGCACGGGGCGGCAGCTGACCAGGCCCGGCCGGGCACAGGGCGGCACCGGGGGCGCGGCCGGGGAGCGGCCGGGGGCCGTCGATAGGTAGTTCGCGGGATAATCCGCCACGGACCCAAATCGGTAGACTCGCGGGCGTGACCGCCATGACGCCGACCCGCAGCGAACCGGACCTCTCCTTCCTGCTCGACCACACCAGCCACGTCCTGCGCACCCGGATGGCCGCCGCGCTCGCCGAGATCGGGCTCACCGCGCGCATGCACTGCGTCCTGGTGCACGCGCTGGCGGAGGAGCGGACCCAGATCCAGCTCGCCGAACTCGGCGACATGGACAAGACCACGATGGTGGTGACCGTCGACGCCCTGGAGCAGGCCGGCCTCGCCGAGCGGCGGCCGTCCCGCGCCGACCGCCGCGCCCGGATCATCGCGGTCACCGAGGAGGGCGCCCGGGTGGCCGTACGGAGCCAGGAGATCGTCGACCGGGTGCACCAGGAGGCGCTCGCCAGCATCCCCGCGGACGAACGGGAGGTGCTGCTGCGCGCCCTGGATCGCCTGGCCACCGGCCACCTGGCCGAGCCGGTCGAGCACTCCCAACCGGCGCGGCGCGCACGCCAGCGCGGAAACTAGATCCCAAAGGGATCGTCTGCAACAGAACTATCTGCTACGGTCCCTCTTGTGTCCACTTCACCCGGGGACCACGCGTCCCCTTCGCACGTTTCGTCCGTGTCCCGGTCCCGCTGGCTCGCCCTCGGGATCCTCGCCTCGGCGATGCTGATGACGATCCTCGACGGCAGCATCGTCACCGTGGCCATGCCGGCCATCCAGCACGACCTGTCCTTCTCCCCCACCGGCCTCAGCTGGGTGGTGAACGCCTACCTGATCGCGTTCGGCAGCCTGCTGCTGCTCGCCGGCCGGCTCGGTGACCTGGTCGGCCGCAAACGGGTCTTCCTCGCCGGAACGGCCGTCTTCACCGCCGCCTCGCTGCTGGCGGGCGCCGCCACCGGCCCCGCCACGCTCGTCGCCGCCCGCTTCCTCCAGGGCGTCGGCAGCGCGCTGGCCACCGCCGTCAGCCTCGGCATCCTGGTGACGCTCTTCGACCGGCCCGGGGAACGGGGCCGGGCGTTCGCGGTCGTCAGCTTCACCGGAGCCGCCGGCGCCGCGCTCGGATCGGTCCTCGGCGGCCTGCTCACCGACGCGCTCGGCTGGCACTGGATCTTCTTCATCAACCTGCCGATCGGGCTCGCGACGCTCGCGCTCGCCGTACCGGTGCTCCCCGCCGACCGCGGGCTCGGCCTCGCCGCGGGCGCGGACGTGGCGGGCGCCCTGCTGGTCACCGCCGGGCTCGTGCTCGGCATCTACGCCGTGGTCGGCATCGAGACGTACGGCTGGGCCGCGCCGCGCACGCTCGGGCTCGGCGCCGCCGCCGCGGTCCTGCTCGCCGCGTTCGTCGTCCGCCAGGCCACCGCGCGCGACCCGCTCATGCCGCTGCGGATCTTCCGGTCCCGCGCGGTGACCGGCGCCAACCTGGTGCAGGTACTGGTGGTGGCCGCCTGCTTCGCGTTCCAGGTGATCGTCGCCCTCTACCTCCAGCGGGTGCTCGGCTACGGCGCCACCGCGACGGGTCTGGCCATGCTCCCGGCCGCCACGGCCATCGGGGTGGTCTCGCTCGGCTTCTCGGCCCGGCTCAACGCCCGCTACGGCGAGCGCCGGATGCTCCTGGTCGGCCTGGTGCTGCTGATGGGGGTGCTCGGGCTGCTGATACGCGTCCCGGTGCACGCCGACTACCTCGTCGACCTGCTTCCGGTCATGCTGCTCACCGCCGGCTTCGGGCTCACGCTGCCGGCCCTGACCGCGCTCGGCATGTCCGGCGCGCGCGACGAGGACGCCGGCCTCGCCTCCGGCCTCTTCAACACCACCCAGCAGATCGGCATGGCGCTCGGCGTGGCCGTGCTCTCCACCCTGGCCGCCGCCCGCACCGACCGGCTGCGGGCGGGCGGCGCGGCCGAGGCGGCGGCCCTCACCGGCGGGTACCACCTGGCCTTCGCGGTCGGCACCGGCCTGCTCGTCGCCGCGTTCGTGGTCGCGTTCACGGTGCTGCGCCAGCCGGCGCGGCAGCCGTCCGCAGCCCCGGGGCGGTCGCCGGCACCCGCCACCGCCGGCGAGCGGCCATGACGCGGGGCTGAGCGCCGGAGCCACGAAGAACGCGGCCAGCGGCTCGACGGGTCACGCCCGGGTGCCGGCACCCGGGCCGGCTCACCAGCGGCCGAGCCGGGCGGAGAGGACCGCCAGGGCCGCGACCCCGGCGGTGGACGTGCGCAGTACCGCCGGGCCGAGGCGTACCGGCACCGCGCCGGCCGCCGCGAACGCCTCAAGTTCGGCCGGCGCGATCCCGCCCTCCGGCCCGACCACCAGCACGACCTCACCCGAGCCGGGCAGGTCGACCGTGGCCAGCCGCTGCTCGGCCTCCTCGTGCAGCACGAAGGCGGCGGTGGCGGCGCCCAGCCGCGCGGCCACCCGCCCGGTCGACTCGTCCGGCGATCCGGCGACCACCGGGAGCCAGGGCCGCCGGGCCTGCTTCGCCGCCTCCCGGGCGGTGGCGACCCACCGGTCCCGGGCCCGGGCGCCCCGCTCGCCCCGCCACTGGGCCACCGACCGGGCCGCGCCCCAGGGGACGATCTCGTCGACCCCCGCCTCGGTCATCGCCTGCACCGCGAGTTCGCCCCGGTCGCCCTTGGCGATCCCCTGCACGACGACGAGGCGCGGGTCGGGCGGGTCCACGTACCCGACGGAGTTGATCTCCAGTTCGAGGCTGCCCCGGCCGACGGCGGTGACCACGGCACGCGCCGTGCCACCCCGCCCGTCGGCGAGCAGCAACTCCTCGCCGGCGCGCAGTCGCTGCACCGTGGCGGCGTGGTGGCCCTCCGGCCCGCCCAGGGTGCAGCTCCGCTCGGACGGCAGCGACTCGACCAGGAAGAGCGGCAGGGACACGGCAACAGGTTACTGATCCGCCGGCCCCCGCCCCGCGCGGGCGGCGCGCCCGTGACCGGGGGCGAGGACCGGGAGGCGGGTCAGCGGGTCAGTGGCCGTTCCAGGCGTCGCGGACCCGGGAGAAGAAGCCGCCCTGCTTGCTCAGCTCCGCGACCTCCTCGCCGCGGGTCTTGGCGAACTCGCGGAGCATCCGCTCCTGCTCGCCGTCGAGCTTGGTCGGGGTACGCACGTCCAGGTGGACGAAGAGGTCACCGCGACCGGTACCGCGCAGGTGCGGTACGCCGCGGGCGCGCAGCCGCAGGGTGCTGCCCGGCTGGGTGCCCGGCTTGACGTCGACGGTCTCCTCGCTGTCCAACGTCTTGATGGTCAGCCGGGTACCGAGCGCCGCGGCGGTCATCGGCACCGTGACGCGGCAGTGCAGGTCGTCGCCCTTGCGGGAGTAGACGTCGTGCGGCCGCTCGTGGATCTCGACGTAGAGGTCACCGGCGGTACCGCCGCCGGGGCCGACCTCGCCCTGCTGGGCCAGCCGGATCCGCATGCCGTCCTCGACGCCCGCCGGGATCTTGACGGTGAGCGAGCGGCGGGTCCGGACCCGCCCGTCGCCGGCGCAGGTCGGGCACGGGTGCGGGATGACGGTGCCGTAGCCCTGGCAGACGGTGCAGGGCCGGGAGGAGACCACCTGGCCGAGGAAGGTCCGCTGCACCGACTGGACCTCACCGCGACCACCGCACGCCTCGCAGGTGGCGAGGTGGGTGCCGGCGGCGGTACCGGCGCCGGAGCAGGTGGTGCAGAGCACGGCGGTGTCGACCGTGATCGGCGCCTCGACCCCGAACGCCGTCTCCTGGAGGTCCAGTTCGAGACGGATGATCGCGTCGGCGCCGGGCCGGGTGCGCGGCCGGGGGCCGCGGCTCTGGCCGGCCGCGCCGAAGAACGCGTCCATGATGTCCTGGAATCCGACGAACGGCCCACCGGCTCCCGGACCGCCCGCGCCGGCCCCGCCGCCGCCCGGGGCGAGCGGGTCACCGCCCAGGTCGACGATCTGCCGCTTCTTGTCGTCGGTGAGGACCTCGTACGCGGCGTTGATGTCCTTGAACTTCTCGTGGGCCTCCGGATCCGGATTGACGTCCGGGTGGTACTGCCGCGCCAGCTTGCGGTAGGCGCGCTTGATCTCGTCGTCGGAGGCGTCCCGGTTCACACCGAGAATGCCGTAGTAGTCCCTGGCCACAGCGTTCCGTGTCCCCATGTCTGTCTCGCGTTACCGTCCGCCGGTCGTCAGGTGGGCTTTTCGATCAGTTCTGCGCCAGCAGGTCGCCGACGTAGCGTGCCACGGCACGAACCGTGGCGATGGTGCCGGGGTAGTCCATGCGGGTCGGCCCGAGCACACCCAACCCACCGACGATAGTGGCTCCCGGCCCGTAGCCGGTGCTGACCACCGAGGCCGCCCGCAGGTTGTCGATCTCGTTCTCGTCGCCGATGCGTACCCGCAGGGTGCTCGGCTCGACCTCCCCGATCAGTTTGAGGAGGATGACCTCCTCCTCCAGCGCCTCCAGGATCGGGCGCAGCGAGCCCTGGAAGTCGAGCAGGCCGCCGCGGGTGAGGTTGGCGGTGCCGGCGAGCGCGATCCGCTCGTCCTGCCGCTCGACGAGCGTCTCCAGCAGCACGGTGGAGAGGCTCGTCATGGCGCCCTTCAGATCCGGGGCGGCCTCCTCGACCAGCGCCTGGATCAGTGGCGGGGTGTCCGAGAACCGGGTGCCGCAGAGCTTCTCGTTGATCACCCGGCGCAGGTCGGTGACGTCGTCGGCGGGGATCGGCGCGGGCAGCTCCACCAGCCGCTGCTCGACCCGGCCGGTATCCGCGATCATGACGGCCATCAGCCGGGTGGTGGAGATCGGCACCAGCTCCAGGTGACGCAGCGAGGAGCGGGTCAGGCTCGGGTACTGCACCACGGCCACCTGGCGGGTCAGCTGCGCGAGCAGCCGGACGGTGCGGTGCACCACGTCGTCCAGGTCGACCGCGCCGACCAGGAAACGCTCGATCGCCCGGCGCTCGGCCGGGGTGAGCGGCTTGACCCGGGAGAGCCGGTCCACGAAGAGGCGGTAGCCGCGGTCGGTGGGGACCCGCCCCGCACTGGTGTGCGGCTGGCGGATGTAGCCCTCTTCCTCCAGGACGGCCATGTCGTTGCGTACGGTGGCCGGCGAGACGCCGAGCTGGTGGCGCTCGACCAGCGCCTTGCTGCCCACGGGTTCCTGAGTGGCGACGTAATCCTCGACAATTGCTCGCAGCACGTCGAGTTTGCGGTCGTCGAGACCCATGTCCACCTCCCTACGACCGGAAAAGGTCGCCGTACGTACGCGTACCGACACCCACCTGCTTGGCACTCGAATGTAACGAGTGCCAGTCTACGTCGAAGCCCCACCCGCGCGCGATGATCACTTGCGCGGCGCGTTCACGTCCGCGGGCTCCGCCGTTAATAGCACCGCCACCCGCCGGCGGGGTGATGTCGCCGCGAGCGTGGATAAGCCTCCCCCGCGCGACATAACAGCTCCAGTGGCCGATTGTCCAGAGAAAGTGTCGGTTGTTGGTCTGGCGTCCCTTGATTGCGGCCCTTACCGTGACCTGCATGACAGAGCCACCTCGCCCACCAGGTGAGAGCGGGTCGGGGTCGCCCCAGGACCCGGCCTCCTCCCCACCATCCGCCGGTGGATATTCGACACCGGGCGAGACACCCGCGCCCGGTTACCCGCCGCCCGCACCCCCGCCGCACGAGACGCCCGCGCCCGGATACGCACCACCGCAGTACGAGACGCCCGCGCCCGGATACGCGGCCGACCCGCCGCCCGGTTCGCCGCCGCCCGGTGGCTACGGCGGGGCCGGCGGTTATCCGCCCCCCGGCGGCTACCCGCCGGGTGGCTACCCGACCGGGGGCTACGGTCCGGGCTACGGCGGCCCGGCGCCGGCCGGATACGCCAACGGCGAGGAGAAGACGTGGGCCCTCATCGCCCACTTCGGCGGTCCCGTCGCCGTGATCGTCGGCGCCGGGCTGCTCGGCTGGGTGCCGCCGCTCATCGCGATGCTGGCGAAGGGGCCGCAGTCGCCGACGGTACGGGCCCACTCCGTGGCCGCGCTGAACTTCCAGATCACCTGGGCCATCGTCCTCGCGGCGAGCTGGGTGCTCACGGCCGTGACCTGCGGCATCCTCTTCTTCATCCCGGCCATCATCTGGGTGGTACCGGTGATCTTCGGGATCATCGGCGGGGTGAAGGCGAACGACGGCCAGCTCTACCGCTACCCGATGACCTACAACTTCGCGAAATAACCGCGAGTGAGCGCGGCGGCGCTACGGTGACTTCCTGTCGCGCCACGACCAGCACCACCCACCACACCGCCGCGACCGGAAAGACACCGGCGCCGCGAAGCGAACGAACGCGGCGAAACGGTCAGGTCAGATCGCGGACCACGGCGTCGGCGAGGAGCCGGCCGCGCAGCGTCAGTACCGCGCGGCCGGCCGCGTACTCCGCCTCGCCCAGCAGCCCGTCCGCCAGCGCCCGGGCCGCGCCGGCCCGGCCCTGTCCGTCGAGCACCGACAGCGGCAGCCCGCTGGCCAGCCGCAGCCGCAGCATCACGTCCTCCAACCGCCGGTCGGCCGCCGAGAGCAGCTCGCGGGCCTGCCCCGGGGACGCGCCGGCGGCCAACCGGGCCGCGTACGCCGCCGGATGCTTGACGTTCCACCACCGCACGCCGCCGACGTGGCTGTGCGCCCCGGGCCCGAGTCCCCACCAGTCGCCGCCCGACCAGTAGAGCAGGTTGTGTCGGCAGCGGGCGGCCGGCGTACGGGCCCAGTTCGACACCTCGTACCAGGAGAAACCGGCCTCCGCCAGGGCCGCCTCCGCGGCGAGGTAGCGGTCCGCGGCCACGTCGTCGCTCGGGTACGGCAGCTCGCCCCGGCGCATCCGGGCCGCCAGCCGGGTACCGTCCTCGACGATCAGGGCGTACGCGCTGACGTGATCCACCCCGGCGGCGACCACCTGCGCCAGCGACCCGGCGAAGTCCTCCGCGCTCTCCCCCGGCGTGCCGTAGATCAGGTCCAGGTTGACGTGGTCGAACCCGGCGTCGCGGGCCTCCCGGGCGGCGGCGGTGGCGCGCCCCGGGGCGTGCTGCCGGTCCAGGATCCCCAGCACGTGCGGCGACGCCGACTGCATCCCGAGCGAGATCCGGGTGTAGCCGGCCGCCCGCAGCGCCTTGAGCGACTCCGGCGTGACGGACTCGGGGTTGGCCTCGGTGGTCACCTCGGCGTCGGCGGCGAGCCCCCAGGTGCGGTCGATCGCGTCCAGGATCCGGGCCAGGTCGTCGGCGGGGAGCAGGGTGGGCGTACCGCCGCCCACGAAGACGGTGTCGACGCGGGCCGGCGGGGCGTCGGCCAGGGCCCGCCCGGCCAGCGCCAGCTCGGCGAGGACCGCGTCGGCGTACGACTCGCGGCTCGCCCCGCCGCCCAGCTCGCTCGCGGTGTACGTGTTGAAGTCGCAGTACCCGCACCGACTGGCGCAGAACGGGACGTGGACGTACACGCCGAACCCCCGGGCGCCGACCTCGGCGCGCGCGGAGTCGGGGAGAGAACCGTCGACGGGTACGGGTTCACCATCTGGGAGGGCGCCGGGCATACCCACTAGTGTGCCGGCATGACCTCAGCCGACGCGCTCGTGCGGGTGTCGACCGCCGATTCGGTGGCGACGCTCACCCTGGACAGCCCGCGCAACCGCAACGCCCTCTCCACCCCGCTGATGACGGAACTGCTCGCCGCGCTGGCCGGGGCCGTCGCCGACGAGGCCGTCCGGGTGATCGTGCTCTCGCACACCGGCCCGGTCTTCTGCTCCGGGGCGGACCTGAAGGAGACGGCGGCGGCGTACGAGCGGGGGACGGTGCCGGCGGCGATGCTCGGCGACGTGCTCACGGCGGTCTGGGAGTGCCCGAAGCCGGTGGTGGCCCGCGTCGCCGGACCGGCGCGCGCCGGCGGCCTGGGGCTCGTCGCGGCGGCCGACCTGGCGGTCTGCGCCCAGGAGGCCACCTTCGCCTTCACCGAGGTGCGCATCGGCGTGATCCCGGCGGTCATCTCCGCCACCGTGCTGCCCCGGCTGACGCCGCGCGCCGCCGCCGAGCTGTACCTGACCGGGGAGACCTTCGACGGGCGGCGGGCCGAGCAGATCGGCCTGGTCACGGCGGCGGTCCCGGCCGAGGAGCTGGACGCGACGGTGGCCGGCTGGTGCGCCGCGCTGGTGCGGGGCGCGCCGGGCGCTCTCGCGGGAGCGAAGGAGCTGCTGCGCCGCCGGCCGGCCCCGGGCGGGTTCCGCGCCGAGCTGGCCGAGTTGGCGGAGCTGTCGACCGGGTACTTCCGCTCGCCGGAGGGGCGCGAGGGGGTGCTGGCGTTCCGGGACAAACGCTCGCCTTCCTGGGTGACCGGTCGATAACGCTCAGGTGACGGCTCGGGGGACGCAACGGGACGTACGCTGGATCGCAGACTGAGACAGGGGGTGCCGGTTGCGGACTCGGGCTCTGGTGGTGGGTTCGGTGGTACTGGCCGTGGTCGCCGGGTTCGGGGCGTATCTGGGATCGCGCGAGTTCGGCCACCAACTGGCGATACCGAGGCCGCGCGGGTGCACCGTCGAGGCGGACGGCCGGGTGGTGCTCAACCCGGAGCAGATGGCGAACGCCGCCACCATCGCGGCCATCGGGGTACGCCGGAAGATGCCGGAGCGGGCCGTGGTGGTCGCGCTGGCGACCGCCTTCCAGGAGTCCAAGCTGGAGAACCTGGCCGGTGGCGACCGGGACTCGATCGGGCTGTTCCAGCAGCGCCCGAGCCAGGGGTGGGGCACCCCGGAGCAACTGCGGGATCCGCGGTACGCGACGGAGCGCTTCTACGCGTCGCTGAAGCGGGTACGCGGCTGGGAGCAGATGCGCGTCACCGACGCCGCGCAGCGGGTGCAGCGCTCGGCCCATCCGGAGGCGTACGAGAAGTGGGCCGACGAGTCGGCGGTGCTGACCCGGGCGCTGCTGGGCCAGGCGACCGGGGCGGTGGCCTGCACGGTCGCGCGCAAGCCCGCGATGCGGGGCAGCGTGGCCACGGCGGCGCTGACCGAGGGGCTGACCGCCGACTGGGGGAAGCCGCCGCTGGCGGAGGTGGCCGAGTTGACCGGGCTGGCGGTACGGGCCGCCGACGACCAGTCGGGGTGGCGGTACGCGCACTGGCTGGTCTCGCACGCCGACGAGCACGGGGTGAAGCGGGTACGGTTCGGCGCGCTCGAATGGCGGGCCGACGACGGCCAGTGGTCGCGGGTGAAGGATGCGACCTCGGCGGACCGGCTGGTGGTCGCCGAGGTCTTCGCCGACGTCTGACGAGGCGTCGCGCTCTCCCGGGCGCAGGCATCCGCGCGGCTGACGACCACGTCGCCGGCGGCGTCTCGGGCCGGCGGCACGCGGGTCGGATTACGGGCACCACCCGACGTCGCCGGGCCACGAATTGGTTGGCAGCGGCCCGATTTCCCTGCTTCCTTTTACCCGCAGTGATCGCACAATCGGACAATAGCCAAGTTATTGGTCAGCCCTGATCCCCGAAATCACTCACCGCGTCCGGGCCGCTTCGCTAGGTCCCACGATCCGCCAAACCGCCGCGCGACAGTCGAGAGCGCGACGCGACGTCGCAGGAGCGCGAGTTACCATCGGCAGCCTGTTTGCCAAAACAAGGCTTCCTCATGGGGAGGGGATGGACGCGGTGTTCGATTACGGTGGCCGGACCGGTTACGAACCGATCAGTGACGTCGAGCGCAAGGAATTCCACGAGCAGGGCTTCCTGCTGCTCCGCAACGTCCTGACGGAGGACCACCGCGCGGCGCTGGAGGAAGCGGTCGACCGCGTGTACGCGGAGGAGAAGGCCGCCGGCCGGACCACCAAGGACGGCACGCTGCACCTGCTCGGCTTCCTGGAGCGCGACGAGCTCTTCGGTGAGCTGCTGACCCATCCGATCGCCTTCCCCTACATGTGGGGGCTGGCCGGCTGGAACATCTACACCCACCACAACCACCTCGACGTGACGCCGCCGGCGCTGGAGCCGGAGAAGCCGTACTGGGGTTGGCACCAGGACGGGTACCGGCAGAACTCGGATCCCGAGACGATGGACCCGAACGTGCCGCGGCCGATGTTCTCGCTCAAGGTCGCGTACGTCCTCTCCGACCTCTCCGAGAAGGGCCGGGGCGCCACCAAGGTGATCCCGGGCAGCCACCTGTGGAACTCGCTGCCGCGCCCGGCCGACCTGACCGTGCACAACCCGGACCCCGAGGGGACCGTCGAGATCACGGCGAACCCGGGTGACGCGTTCATCTTCGACCGCCGCCAGTGGCACTCGCGCTCGACGAACCTGTCGAACATCACCCGCAAGATGCTCTTCATCGGCTACACGTACCGCTGGATCCGGCCGCTGGACGAGCTGCACCCCGACAAGGACGGCGAGTGGTACCGCAACCGCACGCCGGTCCAGCGCCAGCTGCTCGGCGAGGGTACGCACACCGCCAACTACTGGGGCATCAACTGGGACGGCTACATCGACGACGAGATCCCGCTGCGCAAGGAGCTGAAGGAGCGCGGCCTGCTCGACCGCAACATCCCCTGGCTCCGCTGAGCGGCGTCCGGCACACCTGACCGGGGGTACCGCCCGCGACCACACGTCGCGGGCGGTACCCCCGGTCTCGTCGTATCGCGGGGCGGTCCCGCGGGCGCGCCGCGCCGGCCCCGCCCCTCCCGGTTCCCGCTCGACCTCAACCGTGGTCGAGCCCTCAACCTTGACCCCGTCGTCGACGAGAAGACGGGGTGCGTGATGAGAGCAGCGGCGTTCGACCGGCCGGGCGGCCCGGAGGTGCTACGGCTCATGGAGATCGAGACACGACGGGCCGGCGCCGGGCAGGTCCGGGTCAGAGCCGCCGGGGTGCAGCCGTACGACTGCGCGGCGCGGGGGACACCCTGCTCGTCCACGGCGCGGCCGGCGCGGTGGGCACCGTCGCGGTCCAGCTGGCGGTCGGGTGGGGCGCCACCGTGATCGGTACGGCCCGCGAGGCCAACCACGAGTACCTGCGCTCGCTCGGCGCGATTCCGGTCGCGTACGGGGAGGGGCTGGCGGACCGGGTCCGGGCGGCCGCCCCCGACGGCGTCGACGCCGCCCTCGACGGGGCCGGCGGGGACGCCCTGGAGGTCTCGCTGGCCCTGGTGGCCGACCGGGACCGGATCCTCACCCTGGCCGAGCACGGCCGGGCGGCGGAGCTCGGCATCCGGGTCACCCCCAACCTGCGGTCGGCGGCCCGGCTCGCGGAGCTGGCCGACCTCTACGCCCGGGGGAACCTGCGCATCCACGTCCGCGACACGTTCCCGCTGAAGCGGGCGGCGGACGCGCACCACGAGGTGGAGACCGGGCACGGCCGTGGCAAGGTCGTGCTCACCGTCGGCTGATCCCCGCCGGGACGTCGCGGACCGGACGGCGAGCCCTCGCCGTCCGGCGCCCCGCCCGGGAAACGGCCGCCCGCCGGCCGGGCGCCGGCGCCGTACGCTGGGCGGATGGTCGGAGCATTCCCCCGAGGCCGTACGGCCTGGTGGGATCTCGCGCTCTGGGCGGTGCTGGTCGCGGTGGTCGCGGCCGAGTCGTGGCCGCACTTTGGCCAGCTGGCGGCCGGGGTCGGCTGGTCGGGCCTGGTGGTGCTGGTCGGCCGCTGGCGACCGGGGTCCGCGTTGCTGCTCGGCACCGCGGCGAACCTCGTGCAGCTGGCGGAGCTGTCCGGATCCCGGGCCTGGCCGGTGCTGGTCTCCGCGGCGGCCGGTCTCCTGGCCGGCCGACGGATGGGCGACACCCTGGCGGCCGCCGCGATCTTCTCGGGCGTGGGCGGGGCGGGGCTGCTGGTCGCGGCGGCACGGGGCGACGTCTGGCGGTGGCTCGACGTCGCGGTGCCGCTGCTCTTCTTCGGCGTGCTGCCGTGGCTGGCCGGCCGGTACGCCCGGCTGCGCGCGCTGCTGGCCGCCGCCGGTTGGGAGCGCGCCGAGCGGCTCGAACGGGAGCGGCGGCTGGTCGCCCGCGAGGCACGGCTGCGGGAGCGTACGCGGATCGCCCGGGACATGCACGACTCGCTCGGCCACGAGCTGAGCCTGATCGCGATGCGGGCGGGTGCCCTGGAGCTGGACCGTGACCTCGGGGAGCGGTACCGGACCGCGATCGGGGAGCTGCGCGCGACCTCGGTCGAGGCGACCGAGCGGCTGCGGGAGATCCTCGGAGTGCTGCGCGACGAGGCCGAGGCCGAGGCGGTGCCGGTGGCGCCGGCCGGGGAGCGCGTCGAGGAGCTCGTCGCCCGGTGGCGGCCGGCCGGGACCGACGTCGAGCTGGTCGCCACCGGTACGCCCGGGGCGGTGCCGCCGCTGGTCGACCGGACGGCGTACCGGGTGGTGCAGGAGGCGCTGACCAACGCGGCACGGCACGCACCGGGTGCGCCGGTCGCGGTCCGGCTCCATCACGGCGCGACGACGCTGACCGTCACGGTGACGAACGGCTCCCCGGCGACCGGTGCTCCGCCTCCGCCCGAGGCTACGTCCCCGACGGTCTCCGGCGGCGGGCACGGGCTGCTCGGCCTGCGGGAGCGGGTGCGGCTGGTCGGCGGGTCGCTGCGCGCCGGCGGTCGGTCCGGTGGGTACGAGGTCGTCGCGGAGCTGCCCTACGCCGCCGCCTCGGCTGGCGTCGAGGACGGCGGCAGGGACGGCGGCGAGGACGGTGTCGGGGCCACGCCGGAGGCGGGGTCGCCGTCGGCGCGGCACCTGTCGCGGGTGCGGCGGGCCGCCCGTCGGGGCATGGTCGGCGCGGTCGCCGTACCGGTGGTGATCGGGACGGCCGTCTTCCTGGTCCTGCTGGTGCTGCGCTGGTACGAGGTGACCCACTCCGTCCTCGACCCCGCGGCCTACGACGCGTTCGCCGTCGGAGCGCAGCGCGGCGTCCTCGCCGGCGAGCTGCCGCCCCGGCAGGTGGACGGGCGGCCGCGGGTGCCGGAGCCGCCCGTGCCGGCGGGCGCCCGGTGCGAGTACTACCGGACGACGCGCGACCTGTTCGCCGGCCCGATCGACGTGTTCCGGTTGTGCTTCGCGGAGGGGCGGCTCGTGGACAAGACGGTGGTACCCGGGACGGCCCGATGATCCGGGTATTGATAGCGGACGACGAGCCGATGATCCGGGCCGGCGCGCGGGCCATCCTCGGCTCCGATCCGGAGATCGAGGTGGTCGCGGAGGCCGGCGACGGCCGGGAGGCGGTCGCCCTGGCCCGCGAACACCGGCCCGACGTCGCGCTGCTGGACATCCGGATGCCGGGGGTGGACGGGCTCACCGCCGCCGAGGAGCTGCGCCGGTCGGTGCCGGAGACGGCGGTGGCGATGCTCACCACGTTCGGCGAGGACGAGTACGTAGCCCGGGCACTGGCCGCCGGTACCAGCGGGTTCCTGCTCAAGGCGGCCGATCCGCGCGACCTGGTGGCGGGTGTCCGGGCCGTCGCGGGGGGTGCCGCCTATCTCTCACCGAGGGTGGCCCGGCGCATCATCGGCGAGGTGAGCGCCGGGCGGCTGACCCGGGGCGCGGTGGCCCGGGAGCGGATCGCCGACCTGACCCCGCGCGAACGCGAGGTGCTCGCGCTCGTCGGCGCCGGTCTATCGAATGCGGAGATCTCCCGGCGTCTCTTCCTCGTCGAGGGGACGGTGAAGAGTTACGTGAGCGCCATCCTCGCCCGGCTCCAGGTCAGGAACCGGGTGCAGGCGGCGATCGTCGCCTACGAGGCCGGGCTGGTCGACGACGCCGGCGGCTGACGCGGCCCGCGGAGGCGCGGAGTTCCTCGCGCGGCGGGCCCAGCGGACCAGCTCGACCAGCACGGTGACGCTCGCGGCGAGCCCCAGCCCGAACAGCAGCCCCTTGACCTTGTCGTGCTCGAACGCGGCGCCGCCGAGGTATCCGACCAGGGCCGAGTAGAGTCCCCACGATCCGGCCGCGAGCGCGTCGAACAGGGCGAACCTGCGCCGGGGGTAGCCGACCGCGCCCGTGGTGAGCGTCGCCGCGGTCCGGCCGCCCGGTACGTACCGCGCGACGACGAGCAGCAGCCCGCCGCGTACGGCGAGGGCGTCCGCGGCCCAGTCGAACGCCCTGCGGCGGCGGCTGCCGGGCCGGAGCCGGTGCGGCAGGCGACTCCCCGCGCGCCGGCCGATCTCGTAGGAGATGTGGTCGCCCACGAACGCGCCCAGCGCGGCGACCCCGATGACCGGTAGCAACTCCGGTTCGCCGCTGGCGGCGAAGACCCCGGCGGTGATCACCATGGTCTCGGACGGCACGACCGGGAAGAACCCGTCGAGCACCGCGATGGCGAACAGCGCGAGGTAGACCCACGGCGACGTGATCGCCGACTCCAGCATTTCCATCATGGAACGGACGGTACGAAGCTCACGGCGCCGCCATCAGCGGACGAAAGAGGTGCGACGCCCCTGACTTTTCTCAGGGGTGCGGCCGTGACCTTCGACAGATCCGGCCGGCGGGGCGGATCGGGCCGATGGGCGGATCCGGCGCTGGGCGTGCGGATCCGGGCGGAGCGGAGCCGGCGGATCAGTCGGCGCCGGCTCCCGCCGGGGAGGTCGTCGACGGCGGGGCGAGCCGGCGCTGGACCCGTGCCCGCACGTAGCCGGGGAGTTCGGGGGCGTCCAGCAGGCGGGGCAGCAGCGCCGGTTCGCCGGTGAGGGCGCGGAAGACGTCGCCGATGGTGACCCCGTGCTCCGGGCGGTGCACCACCTCGATCGCGTCCCCGGCGCCCACCTCGCCCGCGCCGACCACCCGCAGGTACGCCCCGGGCGTGCCGCGCCGGGTGAACCGCTTGATCAGGTCCGGTACGCCCCAGTAGCCGGCGAACGTGGCGCAGGGGGTGCGGACCGTGCTCACCTCCAGCAGCGCCGAGCCGACCGCCCAGCGCTCCCCGATCACCGCCCCGGTCAACTCCACGCCCCGGGTGGTGAGGTTCTCGCCGAAGGCGCCCGGCGGGAGTTCACGCTCCAACTCCCGCTCCCACCAGGCCGCGTCCTCGCGCCCGTACGCGTAGACGGCCTTGTCCACCCCGCCGTGCGCCGACCGCTCGCCGATGAAGTCGCCGGCCGCCCCCTCCGGCCCGAGGCTGACGCGGCCGGCGGCGGGGCGCTTGTCGATGCCGCTGCGCCCGCTGCTGTCCCCCGCCCAGGCCGCCTCGGTGACGACGCCGAGGTTGACCGATACCAGTTCACCCGTCATGGCGCCAGCCTACGGTCCGCCCGTGGCGACCCGGCCACCCCTTTTCGCGCCCCGCCGGCCCAGCATGTGCGCCGCCGGCCCGCGCCTCGGGCTCAGCCCTTCACGGCGCCGGCGGTGAGGCCGGTGACCATGCGCCGCTGCACCACCACGAAGAAGATCATCACAGGCAGGGTGAGCAGGGTCGAGGCGGCCATGACCGCCCCCCAGGCGGTGTCGTCCCGGCCGAAGAAGAAGGTCAGCGCGACCGGCGCGGTGTAGCGGTTCTCCGTACTGATGAAGGTGAGCGCGAAGATCAGCTCGTTCCACGCGGTGATGAACGAGAAGATGCTCGTGGCCACGAGGCCGGGCGCCACCAGCGGCAGCAGGATCCGCCAGAAAACCTGGAACCGGTTCGCCCCGTCGATCGCCGCCGCCTCCTCCAGGTCCTTCGGCACCGCCGCCACGAAGCCGCGCAGCATCCAGACCGCGAACGGCAGCGAGAAGCCGAGGTAGACCAGGATCAGGCTGGGCAGCGTGTTGTAGAGCCCCAGTCGACGGATCATCAGGAAGAGCGGGATGACCAGCGCCTCCAGCGGGATCATCTGCACCACCAGCAGCATGACCAGGAACGAGGTCCGCAGCCGGAACCGGTAGCGGGCCACCGCGGTCGCCGCGAGCAGCGCGATCAGCCCGCTGAGCAGCACCGTGGCGCCCGCGACCAGCGCGCTGTTGGCCAGGAACCGCGGGAAGCCGACCCCGGGGATCAGCTCGCCGGCCAGGACGTCCCGGTAGTGCTCCAGCGTCGGGTGGGCGGGCAGGGGCCGGGGCGTGGCGGAGAAGATCTCCCGGTTCGGCTTGACCGACGTCGAGATCATCCAGAACACCGGGAAGACGGCGAAGGCCGCCACCACCAGGCCGGCGAGGTTGGCGGCCACCCGTGCGGGGCGAGGCCGGCGCCGCGTCGTCACGACTCCTCCTGGCGTAGCACCATGCGTACGTAGATCGCCGTCACCACCAGCAGGATGACGGTGAGGATCACCGCGATCGCCGAGCCGACCCCGTACTTGGGCGGGGGCGAGAAGGCCACGGCGTACGAGTAGATGGCCAGCATGAAGGTCGACCGGTCCTGGGTGCCGCCGGCCAGGACGAACTGCTGGGTGAAGACCTTGAAGTCCCAGATGGTGGAGAGGACCACGAGCACGCCGAAGACCGGGCGCAGCAACGGGAAGGTGATCTTCCAGAAGATCCGCCAGGACCCGGCGCCGTCGGCCCGGGCCGCCTCGTACAGCTCGCCCGGCACGCTCCTGAGCCCGGCGAGCACGCTCACCGCCACGAAGGGGAAGGAGTGCCACACCACCACGAGGGTGAGCACCCCGAAGAAGGTCAGCGGCGAGTTGAACCAGCCGTACCCGGTCCAGTCGGTGCGGCCGAACAACGCCCGCGACAGCCCGTCGGGCAGCTCGTTGAAGGCCCAGGTGACCAGGCCGCTGGTGTCGTCGAAGAGCCACTTCCAGACGATCGCGCCGGTCAGCGCCGGGGTCGCCCAGGCCAGCATCACGCAGCCGCCGACGAAGGCCGCCATGCGCCGGCCGAGCCGGTTGAGCAGCAGGCCGACCAGGGTACCGAGGATCATCGTGAGGACCACGTTCGCGGCGGCGAAGAGCACGGTGTTGCGCAGCACCGTGCGGAAGAACGGGTCGCCGAGGATCTCGCCGTAATTGCCCAGCCCGACCCACGGCCACTCCCGGTCGCCGCGCAGCTCGCGGATGCCCAGCTGGTGGAACGACATCACCACGACCTGGCCGAGCGGCCAGAGCAGCAGTACGCCGATCACCGCGAGGCAGGGCAGGAGCAGCAGGTACGGTATCCGGTCCGGCCGGCGCCGGGGCCGGCGTACGCGCACCGCGCGCTCGCCGGCCTCGACGGTCTCCGGTACCCCGGTCAGCGTGCTCACTTGGCGTTGAGGATCTGATCCATCTCGGTGGCCGCGGTGGCGACCGCCTGGTCCAGACCCGTGCCCTTGATGATCGAGCTGTTCATGGTCTGGGTGACGGTCTTGTTGCGGCTCACCTCGACCCACTTCGGAGTGTTCGGAGTGGACTTGGTGTGCTGCATGACGGTGGCGAACGGCGCCATCAGCTTGTCGTTGGCGTACGCGTCGGGCGAGGTCAGATCGGAGTAGACCGGGAAGAACTTCAGGCCGGTCGCCCACTTCTGCGCGTTCTGCTTGTTGAGCAGCACCGTCACGTAGTCCCAGGCCAGCTCCTGCTTCTTGCTGTCCTGCCAGATGGCGACGTCGGAACCGCCGGCGAAGGCGGGCGCCGGCTGCCCGGTCGGGCCGGGGATCGGGAACGCGCCCCACACCTTGGCGATGTCGGGGTTGGCCTTGGTCATCGCGGTCTGCGACCAGCTGCCGGCGACGGCCATCGCGGCCTTGCCGGTGGCGAACTGCGTCTGCGCGTCGAGCTCGTTCCAGCCGGCCGCCGCGGGCGGGGCCACCTTCTGCACGGTGACCAGGTCGGTCCAGAACTTGATCGCCTTCTTCGCCTCGGGCGTGGTGTAGCCGGACTTCCAGGTGTCGCCCTGCTTGGTGGCGATCTCGCCGCCGGCCGACCAGAGGAACGAGTAGAAGGGCAGCTCCGAGTTGCCGGGCAGGGCGAAGCCGTAGGTGCCGGGCTTGCGCTGCTGCACGGTCTTGGCGACCGTCACCAGGTCGTCCCAGGTCTTCGGCGGTTGCAGACCCAGCTCGCTGAACCAGTCGGCGCGGTAGTAGATGGCCCGCACCCCGGCGTACCAGGGCACGCCGTACTGCTTGCCGTCGAGCTGCGCGTTGCGCAGCAGGTCGGGCAGGATGTCCTTGCCCTCGGGCCAGTTGGCGAACCGGTCGCTCACGTCGGCGAGCGCCTCCTGGGCGGCCCAGCCCTGCGTCTCGGTGTTGCCGAGTTCGGTCACGTCGGGGCCGTCACCGCCGGCCAGCGCGGTCTGGAACTTCTTCGGCGCTTCCAGCCAGGGGATGTACTGCACGACGACGTCGGTGTCGGGATGCTTCTGCCTGAACTCGGTCTCGACGCCGTCCAGGAAGGCGTTCTGCTGGTCGCTGCCGGCGCCCATCATCCAGACCGTCAGCTTGCTCGTGTCGGCGCCCTCGTCGTCGCCGGACCCGCCGCAGCCGGCGAGCAGCATCGCGGCCGAGGCCATCACGGCGGTGACCGGAACCAACCCTCTCCACCTGTTCACGACACGTCTCCCTCGCACCCATCCGGCACTAACCTTCCCCGCCGCACCCTAGTGGGAAAAAATCCTTTACGACAGGGGATGGCTGCGGAAACTCTCCGGGCGGCCCGGGAGGGTCACCACCAGCAGCGTAGGGGGCGCCGGGCCGTACGGCCGGGCGCCCCCTACGCAGATTGCCAGAGAAACTAGCGCGACATCAGTACCGGCTCACGCTGCGGCGCCCGCCGATGCCCGAAACGATCGCCACCGCGATCGCGGCCACGACCACCTGGACGAGCAGCTCGCCCCAGTCGACGCCGGAGGTCTCGGTCGCGATCCCCACCGCCCGGGCCAGCACCGTGCCCAGTAGCGCCGCACCCACACCGATCAGCATGTGCAGCCACATCGGCATGTTCTGGCGGCCCGGCACGATCAGGCGTCCCAGCGCACCGACGATCAGGCCGACGATGAGCGCGGAAATGATGCCCACAACAGTGAGTTCCATGGTCGTCCTCCTCCGGGGGTCCACGTCTTGTCCGTGTGACCGCTTAGTTCCCGGGTGCTCAGGAACCCAAACCGGATCGAAGTCCGAGTTGTCGCGCCGCGTCCCGCACGGCGGCGTCCATCGTGGCGAACGCGAGCGGCGGCGGGTCGACCAGGTCGTACCAGGCCAGGTCGGCGGACTCGGCCGGGTTCAGGCTGATCTCCCCGTCCGGGAGCGTGGCGAGGTAGTAGCTGTCGAGCACGGGCAGCCGCTCGCCCTGGAAGTCGTAGTCGCCCAGGTACATGCCGACGAAGTCACCCAGCCTGATCTCGACGCCCAGCTCCTCCCGGGCCTCGCGCACCGCCGCGTCGGCCGGGTGCTCCCAGCCGTCGCAGAAGCCGCCCGGCATCTCCCACCGCCCGGCCATCGGCTCGGCGGCCCGCAGCAGCGTCAGGAACCGGGTACGACCGTGGGAGTCGTCCAGCACGATCAGCCCCACGGTCGGGCGAGCGTTGACGAAGAGCTGGTAGCCGCAGCCCGGGCAGCTGGTCGGCGGTGCCGCCGGCAGCCGCCCACCGCAGCGGGGACAGAACGAGGCGTCGGGGCCGTACCCGCGCGGGGTCACTTCTTTCCGCCGGACGAGCGTCCGTCCCCCCCGCTGTCCGAGGTGGAGAGCGCGGCGATGAAGGCCTCCTGCGGTACCTCGACCCGGCCGACCATCTTCATCCGCTTCTTCCCCTCCTTCTGCTTCTCCAGCAGCTTCCGCTTGCGGGTGATGTCACCGCCGTAGCACTTGGCCAGCACGTCCTTGCGGATCGCGCGGATGGTCTCGCGGGCGATGACCCGGCTGCCGATCGCCGCCTGGATCGGCACCTCGAACTGCTGGCGCGGGATGAGGGTACGCAGCTTCGCGGCGATGTTGACGCCGTAGTTGTACGCCTTGTCCTTGTGGACGATCGCGCTGAACGCGTCCACCGGCTCGCCGTGCAACAGGATGTCGACCTTGACCAGGTCCGACACCTGCTCGCCGGAGGGCTCGTAGTCCAGCGAGGCGTAACCCTTGGTACGGCTCTTGAGCTGATCGAAGAAGTCGAAGATGATCTCGGCGAGCGGCAGGGTGTAGCGCAGCTCCACCCGGTCCGTGGAGAGGTAGTCCATCCCCAGCAGCGTGCCGCGCCGCCCCTGGCACAGCTCCATCACCGCGCCGACGTAGTCGTTCGGGGTGAGTACGGTCGCCCGCACCACCGGCTCGTGCACCTCGGCGATCTTGCCGGTCGGGTACTCGCTGGGGTTGGTGACCGTGACCTCGGTACCGTCCTCCAGCACCGCCCGGTAGACCACGTTCGGGGCGGTCGAGATCAGGTCCAGACCGAACTCGCGCTCCAGCCGCTCGCGGATGATCTCCAGGTGGAGCAGGCCGAGGAAGCCGCAGCGGAAGCCGAAGCCGAGCGCGCCCGAGGTCTCCGGCTCGTAGCTGAGCGCGGCGTCGTTCAGCTTGAGCTTGTCCAGCGCCTCGCGCAGGTCGGGGTAGTCCGAACCGTCGATCGGGTAGAGGCCGGAGTAGACCATCGGCTTCGGGTCCTTGTAACCGCCCACCGGCTCGCTGGCCGGCCGGGCGTTGATGGTGACCGTGTCGCCGACCCGGGACTGCCGGACGTCCTTCACGCCGGTGATCAGGTAGCCCACCTCGCCGACCCCGAGCGCGTCGGCCTTCTGCATCTCCGGCGAGATGACACCGATCTCCAGCAGCTCGTGCACGGCGCCGGTGGACATCATCTTGATCCGGTCCCGGGCCTCGATCCGCCCGTCCACCACCCGGACGTACGTCACCACGCCCCGGTACACGTCGTAGACGGAGTCGAAGATCATGGCACGGGCCGGCACCTCCGAGTTCCCGGTGGGGGCCTTGAACTGCCGGACGATCTCGTCGAGCAGGTGCGGCACGCCCTCCCCGGTCTTGCCGGAGACCCGAATGCAGTCGCTCGGGTCGCAGCCGATCAGGTGCGCCAGCTCCTCGGCGAACTTGTCCGGCTGCGCCGCCGGCAGGTCGATCTTGTTGAGCACCGGGATGACGTGCAGGTCGTTCTCCAGCGCCAGGTAGAGGTTCGCCAGCGTCTGGGCCTCGATCCCCTGCGCCGCGTCGACCAGCAGCACCGCGCCCTCGCAGGCCGCCAGCGAGCGCGAGACCTCGTACGTGAAGTCCACGTGCCCCGGAGTGTCGATCATGTTGAGCACGGCGCGCTCGCCCTGCTGGGCGCCCTCGCGCACGGTCCACGGCATGCGGACCGCCTGGCTCTTGATGGTGATGCCACGCTCCCGCTCGATGTCCATCCGGTCGAGATACTGGTCACGCATCTGCCGCGGGTCGACCACGCCCGTGAGCTGGAGCATCCGGTCGGCCAGGGTCGACTTGCCGTGGTCGATGTGAGCGATGATGCAGAAGTTCCGGATGCGACCGGGGTCGGTAGCACCGGGAGCGTTCACGCCGGAGTCGGGCGTCGGTGGCACAGCGGTCCGTTCTTCTCGGCTGGATGATGACAGCGCGGGCCGGCAGAGTCCGGCCCGTTCCTATGGTCCCACGGGGCGGTAATCCCGCGCTCGCGGTGCTCGCGGCGCCCAGCGGCGGCACGCTCGCTCGCTACTCGGGCGGTGGTTCGGTGAAGAGGGCCGCGAGGCGGGGCAGGTGGCGCCGCGCCTCCTCCTCGTCGTCGAAGTCCCAGAAGTCGTCGCTGATCTCCGGGTACGGCACCGGGTCCGGGTCGGGCGGCAGCTCGGCGGCGGTGGCCTGCCGGTACGCGTCGGCGGCGATGCCCAGCATGCGCTCGCTCTCGAACTCCTCCCCGGTCGCGGCGGCCTGGCGGATCGGGGGCAGCTCGGCGAGGGTGTCCGGTTCGGCGACGGCCCGGGCGAAGACCTCCCGTCCCTGGCCGATCAGCCAGCCCCGGAAGTACTCGAACCCGTCGTCCGAGGCGCCGCCGTTGATCAGGTACGCCGCGCCCCACAGGTCCACCCGGTACGACGCCGCCAGCACCCGCCGCAGGTGCCGCTGCCAGCCGGCGATCTCGGTGACGTCCCGCCGGGCCAGCAGCGCGGCGGCCCGGGTGGCGATCGCCTCGGTGTCCCCGCCGGCACCGGTCCGAGCCTCGTCGATCAGCGCCCAGAACGCATCGGTCCTCATGACCCGGCAGTCTGACAGACCGGGCGCCGCCCGCGCCGGCAGCGGGTGCGGCCAGGGGTCGGGCACGATGGACGGGTGCGCCCCATCTCGCTGCCGGCCGTCCCGTACGACGCGACGGCGGTACGCCCCGACTGGGCCGAGCTGCCGGCGCCACTGCGTACCGCGATCGAGGACCGGCTCGGGGCGCCGGTGGTCGCGGCCCGGACCGCCGGGGCGGGCTTCACCCGGGGGTTCGCCGCGGTGCTCGACACGGCCGGCGGCGACCGGGTCTTCGTCAAGGCCGCCTCCCTGAGCGACCAGCCCGACCTGTGCGACTGGTACGCCCGCGAGGCCGCCGTCACCGCCGCCCTGCCGGCGGGGATCGCGGTACCGCGACCGCGCTGGAGCCTGGTGGCCGCCGGTCACTTCGTGCTCTGCCTGGCGGCGGTCGACGGGCGGGTGCCCGCGCTGCCGTGGCGCCCCGCCGAGCTGGAGGCCACCCTCGCCGGGTACGCCCGGATCGCCGTGGCGCTGCGCGAACCGCCGGCCGAGCTGCTCCGCGTCGGGCTGCCCACGCTGGCCGGGCTGGCCGTCGCCGACCTCGCCTGGTGGCGGGAGATCGCCGCCGGCCACGAGCCGATGCCCGCCCTGCCGCCACCGGTACGCGAGCGGCTGCCCGAGCTGGTGGCGCTGGAGTCCCGCCTCCCCCGGTACGCGGAGACGGGGTACGCGGAGACCGGGTCGGTGATCCACTGCGACCTGCGGCTGGACAACGTGCTGATCGACGGCGACGGGCGGGCGTGGTTCTGCGACTGGAACTGGCTCTGCCACGGGCCGGCCTGGTTCGACCTGGCCGGGCTGCTGGTCACCGCGTACGCCTCCGGGCTGGACGCGGATGCGATCTTCGCGGCCCAGCCCGCGGCCGCGGGCGCCCCGCCCGACGGGCTGGACGCCGCGCTCGCCGCGCTCTGCGGGTACTGGCTGGTCCGGGCCGAGGCCGGGCCGACCACCGCCTCGCCGCACGTACGGGGACACCAGCGGTGGAGCGGGGAGCTGGCGCTGGCCTGGCTGGCCGAGCGCCAGGGCTGGACGGAGCTGGCGCCCGGCGGCGACCTCCGGTAGCGGCGGTCAGGGGGTCGACGGGATCCGCCCGCCCACCGCTCCGGCCTCGACGCGGGGGTGCGCCTCGGTGGCCTCGGCCCGCGGCCGAACCTGGGTACGGTCTTCGGTCCGGCCGCGGGCGCCGGCCTCGCCCCGGGCTGCGCGGGGGCCTGAGCTGCGGTGCGCCGTCCGGCCGTTTTGGTCCCGACCGCGCCGACCTGGTAACCTGGCTCTTCGCGCGCGGCGACGCGATACCGTCGCCTGCGCGGCAAGCAGACCAACCCGAGCTACCAGGACGAGGCTGTCGCGTGGCGAACATCAAATCCCAGATCAAGCGCAACCGGCAGAACGAGAAGCGCCGGCTGCGCAACAAGTCGGTCAAGTCGTCGCTGAAGACCGCGATCCGCAAGTTCAACGCGGCGAGCGAGGCCGGCGACGCCGAGCTGGCCACCACGCTGATGCGCGACGCGTCGCGGATGCTGGACAAGGCGGCGAGCAAGGGTGTGATCCACCAGAACCAGGCGGCCAACCGCAAGTCGGCCATCGCCAAGCGCCTCGACTCGATCGCCGCCTGACACCCGGGTGCCCGTAGGCCCCGCCTCGGGCGTACGCCCGACGTGAATCTTTCGAGACGCCGCCCGAGCTGACTCGGGCGGCGTCTTGGCGTGCCCGCCGCCCCGCGCTCATTCGACCCGGTCGGCGCGTCGCGGACCGCGCGGCGTCTTGGCGGGGCCATCGCCCCGCGCGCCCACTCGCCGCGGCCAGTGCGTTTCACCACCGGTACGCCGCCCGCCCGGGTGCGCGCGGCGCCGCTCGTACGACGGGTGCCCGCCCGCACGATCCGGGCGGCGCCGCTCGTACGACGGACGTCACCCGTAGCGGCGCCTGCCCGACTGGCGGGCCCGTTGCGGGGCGGAGGTGGGCGGGTCGAGGCCCGGTGGCCACTGCCACGGCTGCTGCTGTTCGAACTGCTCCAGCGGGTGCGCGTTGAGCGAGCAGCCCTTCGGCCGGCGGGGTCGGCCCGTCGCCGGCGGTTCGGTCCGCTGGACACCGCGTGGCTGCTGGGTCGGGCCCGGCTCGGGCGGCCCGTCGTCGTCGATCGGCCCCTCCAGGGTGAGGCACCGCTCCCGTACGGACCGGGGCAGGGCCAGCGGGAGCCGCCGAGCGTCCCGGACCAGGGTGAACCAGCCGGGCCTGCGGCGTACCGGTCGCGGCGGGACGGGCACGCGGATCGGCGGGGCGGGCGCGGCGAACGCGACGGTGACGGACGATTCCGGTACCGCGGCCCGGCCCACCGCCGGCTGCATCTCGCGGCGGAACCGCTCCCGCTCCGCCTGCGGTACCCGGGCCGCGGAGCGCGCCACGGCCGCGGCCACCTCGTCGTTGACCTTGACCATCGCGGCGACCGAGGCCGGCAGGAGCAGCACGGCCCACCAGCTGACCAACTCCGCCAACCCGAGCAGCACCGCGAAGCAGACGGCCCCCTCGAAGAAGAAGAAGCAGAGCAGCCCGCCCGGGTTCACGTGGCGCAGGCCGAGCACGCGCGAGTACAGCGGCCGCAGCCGCTCCTCCTCGGGGCTCGGTCCCGCCCAGGCCGGACTGGCCTGCCGGGTCACCACGGACCGCCCCTCATCGCGGGCAACCTTTCCCATGGATCATCCGGCACCGCTTCCCCGCCGGGCCCGGGCGACGGCGAAGACGGCCCGTTCCAGCGCATAGCCCCGGTCGTCGGAGCCGCCCTTGACGGCGGCGTTGCACTCGGCCGCCGCCTGCATGGCGTCGACCAGCCCCTCGGGGGTCCAACCGCGCCCCTGGCGCTGCGCGCGCTCGATCTTCCAGGCCGGCATCCCGAGGGTGCTCGCCAACTGGTACGCGCTGCCGCGACCGGCCGAGGCCACCCGGGCGACCGTACGGACGCCGTCGGCGATCGCGTCGGCGATCGGTACCGGGTCGACGCCGACGTGCAGCGCCCAGCGCAACGCCTCCAGCGCACCGGGCACGTCGCCGACCATGGCGGCGTCGGCGACCGTGAAGCCGCTCACCTCGGCCCGTCCCCGGTAGTAGCGGGCGACCGTGTCGACGCCGATCTTCCCGTCGGTGTCGGCGAGCAGTTGGGAGCAGGCGGAGGCGATCTCGCGCAGGTCGTTGCCGACCGCGGCGAGCAGCGCCTCGGCCGCCTCCTCGGTGCAGCGTCCGCCGCCGCGCTTGATCTCCTCGCGAACGAAGGCGACCCGCTCGCGGTGCCCCTTGAGCTTCGCCGCGGCCACGACGTGCGCGCCGGCCGTACGCAGCCCCTCGGCGAAGGCCTTACCCTTCGCGCCGCCGGCGTGCGCCACGATCAGGTGCACGTCGGGGTCGGGGTTCTTCGCGTACGCCAGCAGCGCGGCGACCAGGTCCTTGCGGGCGTCCTGCCCGGCCCGCAGTACGAGCACCCGCCGGCCGCCGAAGAGCGACGGGCTGAGCATCTCGGCGACCTCGCCCGGGGTCAGCGCGCCACCCTCGTACTCCCGGACGTCCGCGTCGGGATCGAGGTCCCGCGCCGCCGCGACCGCCTCGGCGACCGCGCGGCTGGCGAGCAGTTCCTCGTCGCCGAGGACGAGGAGAACGGGAGCGAGGTTGGCAGCGGTCACGTCCGTCATACTCGCACGCGATCAGCGCGCATTCGGCCTGCTCTCCGCTCTCTTCGCGGTTGACCCCGCACTTAGCGCAAATCAAGACATTTATCTTAATCCCGGGTAATCTCCTCCAGAATATCGTGGAACTTCCACGCGTACCTGCTTCAAAGTGTTCGCCCAACTGCGCTGAGTACGCGAACGGCGCGTCCTGCCAGGGGTCCTGGCCGCCGCTCCCCCGGCCCGGTTCCCGGGGCCACCGCGAGCACGCCCACCCCGGGCGAGCGCCACTATCCGGCGGTCCCGGCCCGGGGCCCGGTCGACCGGGAGACCTTCCGCACGTACGTCGTCCTGGTGCCGAGCGGCCGGCCCGCGCCGTCGACGGCCCGGAGTTCGGGTACCGCGGCTCCGCGCTCGTCCACAAGCACCGAGTGCTCCTCGCCCGCGCCGAAGGCGTGCCGCTCGCCCCACTGCCGGAGCGCGACGACCGTGGTGAACAGGTCCTCACCGGCCTCGGTCAGCACGTAGGTCTGCCGCCTGCCCGAGGGCGCCGGCTCCTGGGCCAGGATGCCGTGCTCGACGAGCCGACGTAGGCGGTCGGTGAGGATGTTGCGGGCGATCCCGAGACGGTCGCGGAATTCCGTGAAGGTGGCGGCGCCGTCCATCGCGTCGCGGACGATGAGCAGACTCCACCGGTCGCCGACGAGGTCGACGGTTCGCGCCACCGGACAGGTCGGATCCGTCCAGCGATCACCGCCGGGAGCGACCGGCTGCCGAGCTGCCATGATCCACGTACCCCCAATGAGTTGCGTTTCGAAACCATTCTGCCCTACCCTCCAATCGGTTGCAAAATGCTACTGAACGGGGAAGCTGGTGCCGGAGGGCTTGGACGGTCGGCGAAGGTCGCTGCTCGCGGTGGTGTGCGCGGTCGCAGTGGCGAACATCTACGCCGCGCAACCGGTGCTGGCGGACGCCGGCGCCGATCTCGGATTGCCGGCAGCCGACCTGGGCTGGCTGGTCGCCGCCGGTCAGGTCGGGTACCTGCTCGGGCTCGTCGCGCTCGTACCGCTGGGCGACGTGCTCGACCGGCGCCGGCTCATCGCCGCCCAGCTCGCGCTGACCGCCGTGGGGACCGGCGTCGTCGCGGCTTCGAGCACCGCCCCGTTCGCGCTGATCGGGCTGGGCGTCGCGGGGCTGTTCTCGGTGGTGGTGCAGATCGCCGTCGCGTACGCCGCGGCACTGTCACCCGCGCGCGAACGAGGCCGGAACATCGGCGTCGTCACCTCCGGCGTGGTGATCGGCATCCTCGGCGCCCGTACCGTCGCCGGCTTCCTGGCCGACCTGGCCGGCTGGCGTGCCGTGTACGTCGCGCTGGCCACGGCCTCGCTGCTCCTGGCGGTCCTGGTACTGGCCGCGCTGCCGCCGGAGCGCCGCGAGCAGGACCGCGCCGGTTACCGGCGGAGGGTCGCCGCGATGGGGCGGCTCGTCGCCGGGGACCGGGCGTTCCGCGGCCGGGCACTGATCGCCTTCTTCCTGTTCGCCTCCTTCGGGACGCTCTGGAGCGGCATCGCGCTTCCGCTCGGCGCCGCCCCCTGGCACCTGACGCCGACCCAGATCGGCCTGTTCGGGTTCGCCGGTCTCGCCGGCGCCCTCGCCGCCGCCGGTGCCGGCCGCTGGGCCGATCGCGGATACGCCAGTCCGGTCGCCGGCTGGTCCCTGCTCGCCCTGATCGTCTCGTGGGCGCTCAGTGGACAGGCCGGACGTTCGCTGTGGCTGCTCGGCGCCGGGATCATCCTGCTCGACTTCGCGGTGCAGGCCGTACACGTCAGCAACCAACATCTCCTCACCTCGTCGCACCCCGAGCGGAGCAGCGCGACGATCGGCGCGTACATGGTCTTCTACTCGCTCGGCTCCGCCCTCGGGGCCATCTCGACGGCTTGGGCCTACGCGGCCGAGGGCTGGCCGGGAGCGGCGCTGCTCGGTGCGGGCTACGCCGCCGCCGGACTCGTCGTGTGGGCGGCACACCGGCGGCATCCGGTGCCCTCGCCGACCAACGCTGCGCCCTCGGCGATCAGCGCTGCGCCCTCGGCAATCAGTGCTGCGGTGACCGACGCCGCTCAGGGTCGGCGCACGCCGCCGCCGACCGACGCGGTACCAGGCCGGCTCGGGCGAAACCTGCGGTTGTGACGCCGCCTCGACCGGAGCCCGGCGCGGCACAGCGTTCTCCTGTTCGCGTACTACCTCCTTCCGCGCTCGACGGAGCCGAGCCCGTGCCTGGCCACCGCGAGACGACCGTCCCGGACTACCGCCGCCGAGTCGCCGTCGGCGTCGGTACGCAGCACCCGGGCGCCGCCCCGGGCCAGCCGGGACAGGATCGCCGGGTTCGGATGGCCGTACCCGTTGTCAACCCCGACCGAGACCAGCGCGACGGTCGGGTCGACGGCGTCGAGGAAGGCGGGTTCCTGGTAGGCCGAGCCGTGGTGGGCCACCTTGAGCACGTCCGCCCGCAGGTCCGCGGCCGGCAGCCGGTCGAGCAACGCCCGCTGCTCCTCGGTCTCGGCGTCGCCGGCGAGCAGCACGGTCACCCCGTGCACGCGGGCCCGGAGCACCAGGGAGTTGTTGTTCGGATCCGACCTCGTACCGCGCATCGGCTGGGGCGGTCCGAGCAGCGTCAGCTCCACCTGTCCCGCCGCGTACGTCCAGCCGGCCTCGACCGGCCGTACCGGCGCACCGGCCGCCGCGGCCGCGACGCGGACCGCCTCCCGGCCCGCCGCCGGTTCGGGCCACTGCGGAGTGGCGACCGCCGCCACCCGGCGCCCCCGGAAGACTCCCTCGACGCCGCCGGTGTGATCCAGATGGAAGTGACTGATGATCAGCAGCGGTACCGCCCGCACCCCGAGCCGGCGCAGGCAGCGATCGGCGGCCGAGGGATCGGGTCCGGTGTCGACCACCACCGCCTGGCCGGCCGCGACCGGTAGCACGACCGTGTCGCCCTGACCGACCGCGCAGGCCACG
Source organism: Micromonospora sp. NPDC049559 (assembly GCF_040676675.1). Lineage (NCBI taxonomy): Bacteria > Bacillati > Actinomycetota > Actinomycetes > Micromonosporales > Micromonosporaceae > Micromonospora > Micromonospora sp. NPDC049559. The sequence continues at coordinate 103,755 of NZ_JBFAPK010000022.1, forward strand.
ATCGCCCAGCCGGCCGGCGGCCAGCCGGTCGCCACGAGGCGCACCGGCAGCGCCCCGACGACCACGGCGACCGCGACGACCGCCAGCAGCCGGCGCACCAGCGGGTGGCGGGCGGCCACCAGCAGCGCCACGGTGAGCCCGCCGAGCAGCAGCCCACCGGCGGCGCCGCCCAGCCAGGGCAGGGTGCCGGCGGGCAGCCGCGCCCCGTACCGGGCCACCAGCACCAGCCACCAGGCGGGCCAGCCGCCGAGCCAGGCGGCGAACTCCGCACCGGCCGGCCAGAGCGGCGACACCACGGCGGCACCGACCCCCAACACGGTGGCCGGGGCGATCGCCGGTACCGCGAGCAGGTTGGCCGGCACCGCCACCACGCTGATCGTGCCGGAGAGCCCGGCCACCACCGGCGCGCAGGCGAGCTGCGCCGCGGCCGGGATCGCCAGCGCCTCCGCCACCCCCGCCGGCACGCCCCGCCGTCGCAGCGCGTCGCGCCACCGGGGCGCGATCAGCAGCAGCCCACCGGTGGCCAGTACCGAGAGCGCGAAGCCCGGGTCACCGGCGAGGTCCGGGTCGACGACGACCAGGACCGTGACGGCGCCTCCCAGTGCGGGCAGCGCGGCGCGGGGGCGACCGGTGGCGAGCGCGAGGAGCCCGACCGCCCCCATCGCGGCGGCGCGCACCACGCTGGGCGAGGGGCGGGCGAGGATCACGAAGCCGACCAGCGCCAGGCCGCAGAGGACGGCGGCGAGCCACGGTCCGGCGCGGCCCCAGCGCGCCAGCAGCAGCACGAGACCGATCACGATCGCCACGTTGGAGCCCGACACGGCGGTCAGGTGGGTCATCCCGGTGGTACGGAAGTCCTCCTCGACCTCGCTCGGCAGCCGGCTGGTGTCGCCGACCACCAGACCGGGCAGCAGGCCCCCGGGCTCGTCGGGCAGCGGGGCACAGGCCCGTTGCAGCCCCGCCCGCAGTACGCCGGCGGCGCGCTGGGCCCACGAGGGGCGTCCCCGCGGCTGCGGTGCCGTGTCGACCGAGAGGACGGCGGCGGTCAGGTCGCCGCCGCGCGGTACGGCCAACCGTCCCTGGGCGACGAGGCGCTGGCCGGGCAGGAGCCGCCGCCAGCCCGGGTCGCTGGCCAGGACCAGGATCCGGGCCGGGGCCTCGATCCGGCCGGTCCCGTCGGCGGCGCGCAGCCAGACGAGCCGCGCCGGCACGAGGTGCGTCGACGGTCGACCGGCCGGCCCGGAGACGGCCCGAGGGTCGTCGCGTACCACCAGCTCCGCGGTGACGTTCGTGCGCTCGACGGCCAGCCGGGCGAGGGCCGCCGCGTCGCGTACGGCCAGCCGGGGGGCCGTGGCGGCGCCGCCGCAGACCGCGCCGAGCAGCACCGCGACCACCAGCCAGCCGTACCGCTCGACCGTGCCGGAGCGGCCGGCCCGGAGCAGGTGGGCGGCGGCGCCGAGCGCGGCCGCCCCGGCGACGGCGACGACGACCAGGACGGTCGGGGCGCGCAGGTGGAGCCCGGCCAGCGCGGTGAGCCAGGTGGCGACCGCGAGGCCGGCCAGCCGCAGGTCCGGTGGCCGGTCACGCGGTGGTTCGACCGGCGCGGGGACTGCCGGCGGGGCGAGGGCTGCGGGCGGGGCGAGGGCTGCGCGCGGGGCGAGGGCTGCGCGCGGTGAGGGCGCCGTGGGCACCGCAGGCGCCGCTGGCGCCGTCGGGGTCGCCGGGGTTGCCGGCGGCGCGGGCGGATCCTCGGCTCGGGACCGGAACCGCCGGCCCGCCGGGTGGTCGCCGGTCATCAGACCGTCACCAGGTCTTTCAGCTCCTCGTAGCGCGCGTCCCCGATGCCCTGCACCTGACGCAGGTCGCCGACCGAGCGGAAACCGCCGTGCTGTTCGCGGTGGTCGAGGATGCGCTGCGCGAGCACCGGCCCGACCCCGGGCAGGTTGTCGAGCTGCGCCAGCGTCGCGGTGTTGAGGTTGATCTTGCCGCCGCCGGCGCCGGCCGGGCCGGAACCGCCGGGGCCCGCGCCCGGCTCGGCCACCCCGGCGACACCGGGCGGGGCGGTGACGCCGACCAGGAGCAGCTCGCCGTCGGCGACCTTCCGGGCCAGGTTCAGCAGCGCGGGATCGACTCCGGGGAGCACGCCCCCGGCGGCGTCCAACGCGTCGGCCACCCGCGCCCCCACCGGCAGGCGGACCAGCCCGGGCCGGCGTACCTTGCCGGCGACGGCGACCACCAGCTCCGCCGAGCCGGGGCTCGGGCCACCGGTCCGGGCCGGGTCGGGACCGGCGGACGGACCGGCGGCGTCGGCGACCGGAACCGGCTCGGTGCGGGGCCGGGCGTACCACGCCCAGCCGGCGGCGCCGAGCACCACGACGCAGGCCACCACCGCGATGGCCTTCACGCCGCGACGCCCCGGATCGAAGGCGCTCGGACCGGCCAGCCGGGCGAGACCGCCCGCGACGGGTGCGGGTGCGGGTGCGGGTGCGTCGAGTGTCGGCCCCGCGTCGGTCGCTCCGCTCGGCGACGCTCCACTGGGCGGCGCTCCACTGGGCGATGCCTCTCTGGGCGATGCCTCTCTGGGCGGCGCTCCACCGAGTGGCGGATCGGCGGAGAGCGGGGTGTGGAGTAGCCGCTCGGTTGACAACGGCTCGGCGGGCAGCGGCGCGCGGGCCAGCGGGCCGGTGGCTCTGGCCAGCAGCCGGGCCAGCCGCGCCCGCACCAGGTTCTCCTCGTCGTCCGGCACGGGAGGAAGTCAACCGTTGGGCACCGGCCCGCGCCGGCTCCGTCGGCTCGGCTGTGGACGGTACGGGCGGCTGTGGAAAAAGCCCTGATCATGGCTCGATCTGCTAAGGACGCACCGTCCAGCAGACCAACGCCGTCCGACCAGGACCAACACCGTCCGACTAGGACCCACGCCGTCCGGCCAGGCCCAACACCGTCCGACTAGGACCATCACCGTCCGATGGGGGCCACGCCAGCCGGCGCCCACGGACCGCCGACCCGGCCGGCTACCGCCGGTGTACCACCACGCAGACCAGCCCCGGGCCGGCGTGTACCGCGGCGACGGCGCCGGCCTCGGTGACGTACCGCTCCCGCAGCCGGTCGCCGAACCGGGCCGCCAGCGCCTCGATTAGCGCCTCGGCCCGGTGCGGCGCGCCGAGGTGGTGCACCGCGACGTCGACCCGGGCGTCCCCGGCCGCCTCCAGCGCCAGGTCCACCAGCCGGGCCAGGCCCCGACTCGGGGTACGCACCTTGTCCCGCAGCGCGATGGCACCGTCGAGTACGTGCAGGATCGGCTTGACCGACAGGGCGGTACCGAACAGCGCCGAGGCGGCGTTGATCCGGCCGCCCCGGCGCAGGAATTCGAGCGTGTCGACGTAGAACAGGGTGTGGGTGCGGGCGACCGCGTCGAGCGCGGCGTCGCGTACCTCGGCCAGGCCGGCACCCGCCGCGGCGGCCGCGCTGGCCGCGAGCACCGGGAAGCCCAGGCCCATCCCGATCGAGCGGGTGTCGACGACGGTGACCCGGTCCCCGACCTCCCCGGCGGCCAGTGCCGCCGCCTCGGCGGTACCGGAGAGCTGGGCCGACAGGTGCAGCGAGACGACGCCGGTGGCGCCCCGGTCGAGCAGCTGGCGGTAGACCTGGGCGAACTGTTCCGGCGCCGGTCGGGAGGTGCTGGCGCTGACCCGCCGCGCGGTCAGGGCCCGGACCGCGTCGGCGGGGGTGACCTCGTCACCCTCCCGCCCGTGGGTGCCGTTGAGGACGACCGTCAGCGGCACGACGGTCAGGTCGCGGGCCCGGCTCGACTCGGCCGGAAGGTATGCGGTGGAGTCGGTGACGACCGCGACGGGCATCCCGGCACGGTAACCGATCGGGGCCGGCCGCGCCGAGGCCGGCCGGTCGGAGCCCCGGCGGGGCGCGCCCCGCCCGCCGCGACGGCGGCACCGGACCGCCCGCGACGGGATCAAGCGGAGCGGCACCGGCCGAACGGCGAAGGGCGGGCCCCGTCGCCGACGGCGGGGCCGCTCGCTCAGACGGCCTCGGTGACGGCGGCCTGCGTGATGAGCCCGGCGTTGTGCGCGCGGAGCTGCCAGCCCCGTACGCTGTCGTGCCGCAGCTCGGTCCAGTGGCAGTTCTGCAGCGACCCGACGGTACGCAGCACCGCCGTCCCCCAGCCGAGCAGGTAGCCGCAGCCCTGGCGGGCGCCGCCACCGTGGGTGGCCACCACGACCAGCCCGCCCGGCACGGAGTCGGCCGCGTCCTGCAGCCCGGCGCCGACCCGCTTGCCCAGGTCGTCGAGGCTCTCCACCTCGCAGCCCGGGTCCTGCTCGCCGGCGCGCCAGCGGGCGTGCTCGGCGGGGTACCGCTGGGCCACCTCGGTCATCGTGAGGCCCTGCCACTGTCCGTAGTAGCGCTCCCGCAGCCGGGGGTCGGTGCGTACCGGCAGCCCGGTCAGCGCGGCCAGGGCGGCGGCCGTGTCGGCGGCCCGGCGCAGGTCGCTCGCGACGATCGCGTCCGGCTTGAGCGCGGCCAGCAGCGGCGCGGCGGCCGTGGCCTGCTCCCGTCCCAGGTCGTTGAGGGGGACGTCGGTCTGCCCCTGGACCCGGTCGGCGGCGTTCCAGTCGGTGTTGCCGTGCCGCCAGACGATCAGACGGGTCATTCGGCGGGGCCCGCCTCGGCGTCGACGAGGTCGCGGTCGACGAACGGGATCTGCGGGCAGTCCTTCCAGAGCCGGTCGAGGGCGTAGAACTCGCGCTCCTCGGTGTGCTGCACGTGGATCACCACGTCGACGTAGTCGAGCAGCACCCAGCGTCCGCCCCGCTCACCCTCGCGTCGCACCGGCTTCGCCTTCTCCGGCAGTTCGAGCAGGCGCTCCTCGATCGCGTCGACGATGGCGAGTACCTGGCGCTCGTTGGGCGCCGAGGCGAGCAGGAAAGCGTCGGTGATCACCAGCTGGTCCGCCACATCGATGATGGCGATATCCTGCGCCTTCTTGTCGGCGGCGGCCTGAGCGGCTGCCTGGGCCAATTCAAGAGCGCGTTCGGAAGCTGTCACCGTTCTCCTTCGTTCGACCGTACGTACGTGCTACCAAGCCTCTCACACGTCGACGGTTTACGACTCGGCAGTTTAGCCAGCTACGGTGACGAACCCGGCCAAATCACTCCCGGTAGAGTCCCCGTTTGGCGATGTACTGCACCACACCGTCGGGTATCAGGTACCAGACCGGCGCGCCGGCCGCGACCCGTTTCCGGCAGTCGGTGGAGGAGATCGCCATCGCCGGCACCTCGACCAGGCTCACCGTGTCGGCCGGCAGGTGCGCGTCGGTCAGTTCGAACCCAGGCCGGGTCACCCCGATGAAGTGGGCCAGCTCGAACATCTGGTCGAGGTCCTTCCAGGAGAGGATCTTCGCCAGCGCGTCCGCTCCGGTGATGAAGAAGAGCTGCACCTTCGGGCCGTACTCCGCCTGCAGGTCCCGCAGCGTGTCGACAGTGTAGGTGGGCCCACCGCGGTCGATGTCGGTGCGGCTGACCTGGAAACGCGGGTTCGAGGCCGTCGCGATCACGGTCATCAGGTACCGGTCCTCGGCCGGGCTCACCGGCTCGTCGGCCTTCTGCCACGGCTGGCCCGTCGGTACGAAAACGACCTCGTCGAGCGCGAAGCGGTCGGCCACCTCGCTCGCCGCGACCAGGTGGCCGTGATGGATCGGGTCGAACGTGCCGCCCATGATCCCTACCCGCCGGATGTCCTCCTCCACCGATTGATCGTATGCCGCGGGTCCGGCCCCACCTGCCGGAGCATGACGGAGGTCGCACTCCCGTGCGGGCGGAGCCCGGCCCGCGCCGCTGGGGCACGCCGGGTCGCCGGCCGGCGGAGCCCGGCCGGGGCCGCCGGGGCACGCCGCGGATCGCCCTCGGCGTCCCCCGGGGACGGCCTACCGGAACCGGGCCCGCGCCGCCAGGGCGCGCCGCAGGTCGTCCGCGGCGTCGGTGACGGCTCGGCGCAGCCCTTGCACCAGGTCGTCGCGCTCCAGCAGCGCCGTGGCCAGCTCCGAGGTCCGCGGCGCCACGGCGTAGCGGGGGAAGGCCAGCCCGGCGACCCGCTCGGCCAGGAAGGGGGTACGCAGCCGCGCCGCCGCCGGCATCTCGGCGAAGTACCGCTCGACGTAGGGCTCGGTGAGGTCGCGCTGCTCCGGCTGCCAGAAACCGGCCGCGGTGGCCCGCACCAGCCGGTTCGACAGGGTGGTGTCGCTGACGACGGCCTCCCAGGCCCGGCGCTTCGCGGCCGGGTCGGGCAGCGCCGCCCGGCACTGCGCGGCCCGCTCCGCGCCGGCCGCGCTCCGGTCGGCGGCGAGTTCGGCGTCGATCTCCGGCGCACCCACCGCGCCGAGGACGGCGAGCCGGTTCAGCACCGCCCACCGCAGCTCGGCGTCGACGGCGATCCCCTCCGGTACCGCGTGGCCGGCGAGCCAGCCGCCGAGCCGGTCGGTGTCGTCGCCCGCGGCGATCAGCCCGCGTACCGCGGCGAGCCGCAGCGACCGGGACTCCGGATCGTCGCTCGCGGGCGTCGCCGCGAGCAGCCGTTCGCAGGCGTGCGCCACCTGCCGCAGCGCCTCGGCCCGGGCCGGCGCGTCGAGGTACCGGTCGATCAGGGAGCCGCCGAGGCCGAGCACGTCCTCCACCACGATGACCTCGCGCTCGGCCGGGAGCGCGGTCAGCACCAACCCGACCAGGTCGGCGACCGGCCGCTCGGCGTCGGTGACCGCGTCGAGCGTCTCCCGCCACAGCAGCGCCCGGGCGAGCGGATCGGTCAGCGCCGGCAGCACCCGCGGTACGGCGGCCGTCGAGGCGGGGTCGAGGCGTACCTTCGCGAACGTCAGGTCACCGTCGTTGAGCAGCAGCACGTCCGCCGCCGGTACGCCGGCCAGCGCGGCGAGCACCGTACGCTCCCCGTCGGCCCCCGGTTCGAGGTCGGCCTCGAACCGCTGGCGCGGCACGGCCCGCCCGCCCGCGGACTCGTCGAGGTCGTAGCCGGCCACGCCGATGCGGTGCGGGCGCAGGACGGGCTGCTCCGGCGGGGCGGTCTGCACCACGGCGACCTCGGCGTAGCGCCCGTCGTCGGCCACGGTCACCTCCGCCCGCAGCGTGTTGACCCGCGCCCGCCGCAGCCACAGCTCCGCCCAGCCGGCGAGGTCCCGCCCGGTGGCCGAGGAGAGCGCGGCGAGCAGGTCGGCCAGGGTCGCGTTGCCGAAGCGGTGCGCCGCGAAGTGCGCCCGCAACCCGGCCAGGAACGGCTCGTCCCCGATCCAGGCCACCAGCTGACGGAGCACGCTGGCGCCCTTGGCGTACGAGATGCCGTCGAAGTTGACCAGCGCCTGCGCGGCGTCGGTGACCTCCGGCGGCGCGACCGGGTGCGTCGAGGGGCGCTGGTCGGCGGCGTACCCCCACGCCTTGCGCCGCATGGCGAAGGTGGTCCAGGCGTGCCGGTGGCGGGTGGCCTCGGCGGTGACCCGGGTGCCCAGGTACTCGGCGAACGACTCGTTCAGCCACAGGTCGTCCCACCAGCGCATGGTCACCAGGTCGCCGAACCACATGTGCGCCATCTCGTGCGCGATGGTGGTGGCCCGCTGCTCGCGCTGGCTCTCGGTGACGGCGGAACGGAAGACGTAGTCGTCCCGGAGCGTCACCAGTCCCGGGTTCTCCATGGCGCCCGCGTTGAACTCGGGCACGAACGCCTGGTCGTACTTGCCGAACGGGTACCGCACCCCGAACAGCTCGTGGAACCGGTCCAGGCACTGCCGGGTGACGGTGAAGAGTTCGTCCGCGTCGGCGTCCAGGTGCTCGGCGAGCGAGCGGCGGCAGTAGAGGCCGAGCGGGATACCGTCGTGCTCCGAGCGGCGGAGGTGGTACGGCCCGGCGATCAGCGAGGTGAAGTACGTGGCCAGCGGGCGCGTGGGCCGGAACCGCCAGCGCCGCGCCCGCGCCCCGCCGGCACCGACCGCCGGCTGCCGCTCGCCACCGGCGGAGGTCACCTCCTGCTCGCCGTTCCCGGAACCGGGCTCCTGCTCGCCGTTCCCGGCGACGATCCAGTGCGGCGGCGCGGTGACGGCCAGGGTGACCGGCGCCTTGAGGTCGGGCTGGTCGAAGGCCGCGTAGATGCGCTGCACCTCGTCCAGGAAGGACATGGCGTACAGGTACGTCTCGCCGTCGGCCGGGTCGACGAACCGGTGCATCCCCTCCCCCGTGTTCGAGTACGCCATCCGCGCCTCGACCACCAGGACGTTCTCGTCGCGCAGCCCGGTCAGCGGGAAGCGGTTGTCGTCGAGCGCGGCGGGGTCCAGCTCGACCCCGTTGAGCCGTACCCCGAGCAGTTGGACCGGTTTCACCTCGACGAAGGTGGCGGCGCCCGCCGCCGCGCGGAACCTGATCGTGACGGCGGAGCGGAATCCGGCCTCCCCGGCTCCGTCGAGCGCACCGGTAAAATCGAGGTCTATCTCGTACGACTCGACGGTGAGCAGTGCGGCGCGCTCGGCCGCGTCGGCGCGGGTAAGGCTCGGCATCCGCTTATCCTGCACGACGGAGTCACACATTCGCCCTCACGGCCCCAGGGACCCGGGGCTCATCCTGCGCTGGAGGAACCAACTATGGCGAAGCACCCCAAGGGCGACTTCGACCTGTCTCGTGCGGTGTGGCAGCGGGCCGAGGGCGACACCTCGGAGAGCGCCGTGGAGGTCGCGTTCGTCGACGACCTGATCGGCCTGCGCAACTCGGCCGAACCGGACGGCCCGGTGCTGGTGTTCACCCAGGCGGAGTGGGACGCGTTCGTCGCCGGGGCGCAGGACGGCGAGTTCGACCTCGACTGACCGGCCGCGACGGTACGGCGGGACAACCCGTGCCGACGGTACGCACCGTCGAACGCGACGGCACCCGCCTCACCTGCTGGGACAGCGACGCCGGTGACGGTACGCCCGACCCCGCGCCCGGCCTCCGGGATCCGGCCGGCGACGGACGGCGGCCGCGCGGCCGGGCCCGAACGGCCGCGGGTCAGGACTCGATGGCGCGGGCCACGGCGGTCACGTCCTGGTCGCCGAAGCCCCGGTCCATCGCCCGCCGCCACTGCGACGCCAGGCACGCCCCGACGACGAAGCGGTCCGGGTCGATCTCGTCCATGGCCAGGCGAACGTCCTTGAACGCCAGCGCGAGCGGAAACTCGGGCGAGTAGTCGCCCTTCGCCATCCGCTGGAGCTTCCCGCTGATCCACGGCGAGGCGAGCGGGCCGCCGCCGAAGGCTTCGGCCACGGCCGATGCCTCCAGCCCCAGCTCGCGGCCGAGGGCGACCGCCTCGCCGAGTCCCTCGGCGAGGAACGCCAACAGGATGTTGTTGACCAGCTTCATCCGGGAGCCCGTACCGGCCGGACCGAGCCAGAGGGTGCGCTGGCCGACCGCGTCGAACAGCGGCGCCACGCGTGGGCGCGCCTCGTCGGGGCCGGAGGCGAGGACCAGCAGCTTGCCCGCCTCGGCCGGGGCGCGGCTGCCCGCGACCGGGGCGTCGAGGAAGGTCACGTCGGGGCGGCGCTCGCGTACCAGGGCGGCCAGTTGTTCCGTGGCCGCCACCCCGATCGTGCTCATCTGGGCCCAGATCGCCCCGTCGGGCAGCGCCGCGAGCATGCCCTGGTCGACCGCGAGGGAGCGGACGGCGTCGGCGTCGGTCACCATCGTGACCGCGATGTCGGCCCGCCCGGCCGCGTCGGCGACGCTGTCGGCCACCCGGGCACCGGCCTCGGCCAGGTCGGCCGTCCGCCGCGGGCTGCGGTTCCAGACCACGGTCGGGATGCCGGCCCGCAGCGCGCTCGCCGCCATGCCGTGCCCCATCCCGCCCAGGCCCAGTACGGCCACCGGTCGCTCTTCGTTCGCCATCGAAATCCTCCTGCTCCGCGGCCCGCCCGGGCCCTTCCTCCGGATACCCCGATCTCGGGAAGATCCACGAGGCGAAGTCTCCCGGGATGCCCGCCCTAGTGATCGCCGGGGGCCGGCGGATGTTGGATCCGGTCGAGGGTGTCCCGCAGATTGACGAGCCAGATGTCGAGGTCCAGCAGCCCCAGCGCCACCGTGCGGGGCTGCCCGGCGACGCGCAGTTCGTGCACCCGCTCGACGAACTGCTTCGGCGGCGCGGGTGCGGACACCCTCCGGATGATCCGTCCCTCGCGCACCTGACGGGCCAGATCGAGGTACGCGTGGGACAGCTCGCGGGCGAAGTCGTCCAGTTGGGCGGAGAGCCCGGTCGGGGGCAGCCGGATCACGTTGGGGTCGGTGAGCCGGAACTCGCCGCCGCGTACCATCTGCTGCCCGGCGTGCAGCGCGGCCTGCCAGTCGATGTTCGGAACGGGCGAGCCGTGCCGCTGGGCGGCGTACTGCAGCACCGAGGCGTTCGCCAGCACCATCGCCTCGTGCGCCCGGCCCAGTTCGCCGCCGGGCCCGCCGCGCCCGGTCAGGGTCGCCACCGTGTCCCGGATGGTGAGCGCCCCGCACTCCAGATACCGCGCCACCGCCCGGCGTACCTCCAGCGTGACGCCGCGCGGCCAGAACAGCACCCCGGCGAGAATGCCGATCAGCGCGCCGACCAGTACGTCCAGGAAGCGGGCCTCGATCAGCTGCAGGTCGGCCGGGCCGAGCTGCGCGAACAGGACGGTGAGCAGCACCGTGATCAGGCCCTGGGCCCAGGCCAGCCCCAACACCGGCCCGACCGCGAAGGTCAACAGCATGATGACCGGGAGGACCGCCTCGTAGATTGTCGGCTCGTCGTTGAGCAGCAGCAGCGCGGCCCCGGCGGCGGCGCCGAGGATGGTGCCCTGTATCGCCGGACGCAGGGTGGTCCGGGTGTCGGCGGCGGTGCTGCGCAGCAGGGTGAGCGTGGCGAGCAGCACCCAGAACCCGTGCGCGAGGTGCAGGTAGCCGGCGACCACCCGCGCCACCGCCAGGGCCAGGGCGATCCGGACCGCCCCCTGCAGGTAGACGGAGCGGACGGTGAGGTGCGCCCGGAACCGCTGCGAGTAGAGGTACGTCGAGGAGACCTGGGCGTACCAGAACTTGTGGCGGTACGGCTGTGGCGGCGGGTGACCGAACGCCACCGCCACCGGCAGCCCGGCCACGATCCGGGCGGCCACGGCCACCGTGCGGACCTGCTCGGCGGTCTGCAACGCGATGGCGTCCATGCAGAGGCGTACGGTGTCCGCCGGCTCGGGGTGGCCCGGGTCCGGATCCGGCAGCCGGCGCAGCTCCTCGACAGCGCGGTTGAACGCCTCCAGTTCGACGGGGTCGACCAGCGGCGTCTCGCCCAGCAGGGTCCGCCCGGACGCGCTGGCGAGGGCGGCGGCGCGGCGCAGCAGCTCCGGCGGGTCGGGTAGCCGCTCGATGGCGGTACCGGCCCCGGCCCGGCCCGCCGCCCGCTCTTCCGGGGCGGACAAGGGAAAGGCGCCCACCGACACCTCGCCCGGTACGTCGAACCCACCGGCCGGCCCCTGCGGCGGCCCGGCCGGCAGCTCCGGCAGGCGCTCGGCGGCGCTGAGCATCTCCCCCAGCGCGCTGGTGGCGTCGCGCAGCGCCCAGTCCCGCCGGCTCGCCGAGCCGGGCCGTTGCAACGGTGGCAGCCGGTTGAGGCGGAGCTGTCCCATCGCGTCGAACGCCTCCGCCCGGCGCCGCAGCAGGTACTGCCGCGCCACCGGACGACTGGCCGCCGCGTCCGCGACCAGGTCGAGGTAGCCGCCGACGGCCAGGGCGGCGGCGGCGACCCGCCGGCGGTACGGCACCGGGGCCGGATCGGGCCAGAGGACCAGTTGGGCCGCGGCGAGCAGCACCACGCCGAGGGTCACCCCGGACAGCCGCATCAGCAGCGTCTGCGGGGCGTACGGCGGAAAGCAGGGCAGGATGTAGAGCAACTGCAACCCGGGAGCGAGGCCGCCGAGCCGGGGGCCGCCGATGCCGACGAAGCTGACGACGAACGCGACGACGAGCATGCCGGCGGCCGCCGCCCAGGTCCGGACCGCCAGCACGGTGCCGGCGGAGACGAGCAGCCACGCCACGGGCAGCGTCAGCATCAGCACGTGGAACCGCTCGGCCGGCCCGCCGGGCAGCTGCCCCAGCAGCCCCAGGGCGATCGCGGCGAAGAGCCCGTAGACGGCGAGGGTCACGTCGTGCAGGCCGTACCGCGCGCCGAGGAAGATCACGCTGGTGACCACGCTCAGCCGCAGGCCCCGGCGCAGGGTCTGGTAGCCCGGATCCCGACGGCCCACCCACCGCAGCAGGCGCACCCTCGCGGTCACGTCACGGCTCGGCGGCATGACCACATGTCACCACACGGACACGGCACAAACCCGACCAATCGGCGCCTGGTAGCCTGGTGCCGTGCGGATGACGACGAACGGCTGGTGGGCGCCCTGACGGGCGGCCACGCATCCGCGCACCCGAGACAGTTCCGACGGCCGCCCCTCCCGGGGCGGCCGTTTCGCGTACCGAGGCACCCCGGGAGGGCGGGACGGTCGGACGTACCCCGTGAGGAGACACCACCGATGACCGCGACCAGCACCCCCACCCGCCCCCTGCCGCCCGCCGCGACCGCCCGCCGCCTGACCGGCCTGAAGCCGACCGGGCACCTTCAACTCGGCAATCTGCTCGGCGCGATCCGGCCGCTCGTCGCCGACCAGTACCGGACCCCGACGATCGGCTTCCTCGCCGACCTGCACGCCCTCACCGTCACCCACGATCCGGCGCGGGTACGCGAACTCACCCTGGAGCAGGCGACCATGCTGCTCGCGGCCGGGATCGATCCGGACCGATCGATGCTCTACGTGCAGTCCCAGGTTCCGGAGCACGCCGAGCTGCACTACCTGCTGGAGTGCGCGACGGGCTACGGCGAGGCGCACCGGATGATCCAGTTCAAGGAGAAGTCGGCGACCCAGCGGCAGGTCCGGCTGAGCCTGCTCACCTACCCCGTGCTGATGGCCGCGGACATCCTGCTGCACGACGCGCAGGAGGTACCGGTCGGCGAGGACCAGGGCCAGCACCTGGAGCTGGCCCGGACGGTGGCGGCCCGCTTCAACGCCCGGTACGGCGAGACGTTCACGATTCCCCGGGCGGTGCTGCCGCGGGTCGCCCACCGGATCATGGACCTGGCCGACCCGGCCGCGAAGATGGGCAAGAGCAACGCCGCCGGGGCCGGCACGATCTTCCTCCTGGACCCGCCGGAAATCGTCCGCCGGAAGGTGCTGCGGGCCGTGACCGATTCGGGCAGCACCGTCGCCTACGAGCCGGACACCCGGCCGGGCGTGGCGAACCTGCTGGAGATCCTGGCCGCCTGCGTGGGCGGGTCACCGACCGAGCTGGCGGCGGGCTTCTCCTCGTACGGGCAGCTGAAGAACGCGGCGGCGGAGGCGGTGACGGCGCTGCTACGCCCGATCCAGCTGCGCTACGCGGGGCTGGCCCGCGACCCCGGCTACGTGCGGCGGGTTCTCGCCGACGGGGCCGAGCGTGCCCGGGAGAGCGGGGCGCAGACCGTGCACCGGACCAAGCGGGCGCTCGGCCTCCTGGTGTGAATCCCTGAGTACGCGCCAGGGCCCTCCCGCCGACCTCGGTCCGGGAGGCCCTGGCGACAGCGCGGGAGCGGGCCGTCAGACGGCGACCGCGAGCCGCTTCTCGAAGCAGACGCTGTACGGGTCGCTCGCGTACTCACCGTAGGCGGGGATCCGGCCGTAACCGGAGGAGGTGTAGAGGCCGATCGCCGCGGGCGAGTACCGGCGGGTCTCGATCCGCAGCACGGTGTGCCCGGCGAGGTAGGCCAGCTCCTCCAGCGCGGCGAGCAGCTGCCCGGCGATGCCGCGCCGGCGGTGGGCGGGGCGGACGTAGATCCGCTTGACCTCGGCGGTCTCCGCGTCGAGCGGCTGCAACGCCCCGCAGGCGACCGCCCGACCCCCGATCACGCCGACCAGGTACCGCGCGCCGTCGCGGAGCACGGCGACGTGTCCGTCGAGCCCACCGTCGGCCAGGCACAGCTCGCGCTGCCGCGCGGTGACCAGCGTCACGAGTTCGGCGTCATCGGATGGACGGGATTCGATCAGCACCTACCGACCGTAACGCACGGTAGTTTCCATAAGGTTTCCCGCAAATGACCCGAGTGGGGTACGAACTGGTCTAGTCGTCGTCCTCGTCGATGCCGTCGCCGGACCCGGTCGCGGGCTCGTCGGCCGGACGCTGGCGCCGCGCCTTGCGGGCGGCCAGCCGCTCCGCGGCCGAGGCCCGGGTCGGCTTCTCCTGCAGCCGGATGTCGGTGCCGCGCACCCCGGGGACGTACTCGGCGCCGGCATAGAGCGTGGGCTGCCAGTCGAACTCGCGCTCGCCGATCCGGACCAGACTGCCGGGCTCGGCGCCCGCCTTGGCGAGCGCCTCCTCCACGCCGAGCCGGGCCAGCCGGTCGGCCAGGTAGCCGACCGCCTCCTCGTTGTCGAAGTTGGTCTGCCGGACCCAGCGCTCGGGCCGCGGGCCGCGCACCACGTACGCTCCGTCCGGCGCCGGCTCGACGGTGAAACCGGCGTCGTCGACCGCGGTCGGCCGGATCACGATCCGGGTCGGCTCGGGCTCGGGCGCCAGCACCCGCGCCTGCTCGACCAACTCGGCCATCGCGAACATCAGCTCGCGCAGACCCTCGCGGGTGACGGTGGAGATCTCGAAGACGCGGTATCCGCGCTCCTCCAGGTCGGGACGGACGATCTCCGCGAGATCCCGCCCGTCCGGTACGTCGATCTTGTTGAGCACGATCAGCCGCGGCCGGCCCTCCAGCCCGCCGTACTGGGCCAGCTCGGACTCGATGGCGTCGATGTCCGCCACCGGGTCGCGGCCCGGTTCCAGCGTCGCCGCGTCCACCACGTGCACCAGTACGGCGCAGCGCTCGATGTGTCGCAGGAACTCCAGCCCCAGCCCCCGACCGCTGGCGGCACCGGGAATCAGGCCCGGCACGTCCGCGACCGTGAAGGTGTGGTTGTCGATCCGGACCACGCCCAGGTTCGGTACCAGGGTGGTGAACGGGTAGTCGGCGATCTTGGGCTTGGCCGCGGAGATCACCGAGATCAGCGAGGACTTGCCGGCCGAGGGGAAGCCGACCAACCCGACGTCGGCGACGCTCTTGAGTTCCAGGACGATGTCGAGCCGATCCCCCGGCTCCCCCAGCTCAGCGAAGCCGGGGGCCTTGCGGCGCGCGCTGGCCAGCGCGGCGTTGCCCCGGCCGCCCCGGCCGCCCCGGGCCGCCTCGAAGGTCGTACCGGCGCCGACCAGGTCGGCCAGGACCGTACCGTCGAGGGTCTGCACGACCGTGCCGTTCGGCACCTTGAGGACCAGGTCGGAGCCGTTGGCGCCGTCCCGGTTGGAGCCGGCGCCGCCCCGGCCGTTCTCGGCCTTGATGTGCGGCCGGAAGTGGAAGTCGAGCAGCGTGTGCACCTGCGGATCCACGACGAGGGAGACGCTGCCGCCGTGCCCGCCGTTGCCGCCGTCGGGGCCGCCGAACGGCTTGAACTTCTCCCGGTGGATCGAGACACAGCCGTGCCCGCCGTCGCCGGCCTGCAAGTGCAGGACGACCCGGTCAACGAAGGTAGTCACGCTGCCAATCCTTCCGGCCTGTCCGGACGAGGTACCTCCCTCGCCCGGGTCAACGAGTGCGGGGCACCGTGCGCCCCGGACACCGGACGCGGGTCGACCGCCTCGCCGGCAATCCTGCCAGCGCGCGCGATCCGCGCCCGAAAAACACCGAAGCGGGCCCGGACACCAGGTCCGCGGCCCGCTTCGGCGGGAAAGCTACTGCTGCGCCGGAACGATGCTGACGGTCTTCCGACCGCGCTTGGTGCCGAACTGGACCGAACCGGCCGCGAGCGCGAAGAGCGTGTCGTCGCCACCGCGCCCGACCAGGTCGCCCGGGTGGAACTTGGTGCCCCGCTGGCGGAGGATGATCTCGCCGGCGTTCACCACCTGGCCACCGAACCGCTTGACGCCGAGCCGCTGCGCCGCGGAGTCACGGCCGTTACGCGAGCTGGACGCACCCTTTTTGTGAGCCATCTGGAGACGACCTACTTCCCGCTGGAGATGCCGGTCACCTTGATCTGGGTCAGCGGCTGGCGGTGACCCTGACGCTTGTGGTAGCCGGTCTTGTTCTTGAACTTGTGGATCCGGATCTTCGGGCCCTTGGTGTGCGCGGCGATCTCGCCGGACACCGCGACCTTGGCAAGCTGCGCCGCGTCGGTCACGAGGTTCTCACCGTCGACGAGGAGCACCGCCGAGAGCTGCACCGCGTCACCGGGGGCGCCGGCGAGCTTCTCGACCTCGATCACGTCGCCCTCGGCGACCTTGTACTGCTTGCCGCCGGTCTTGACGATCGCGTACATCGGACGCGGACTCCCTGTCGTTGAGGCTGCTCGGGTACCGTACTTGTTCGCGGCGGCTCGCCACGGATGCGGCGGCGGGCACGCGAGAACTTGGCGCACGAAGGTGCGCCGCAGGCAAGCGTACGCCATGCCTGGTCCGGGGCCCAAACCGGGCCGGTGTTCCACCGCCGGACAGCCGGCAGACAGCGGACGGTCAGCCGGCACAGAGCTGGTCGACGCGCTGCTGCACCCGGTCCAGCCGGGTCTCGTCCAGCGAGTCGAGATCGGTACGCAGGGTCCCGACCTCGCCCGCGACATCCGCCAGCGCGGCCCTCAGCCGCGGGTCGGTGGCGTGGGCGGACTGTTCCCGCAGCGCACCGGACCAGTCGGCCAGCGCCGCCTCGGCGGCCCGCCGGGCCTGCTCGGAGGTGCGCGTGTCGCCGGCCCCGGCGGCGGCCAGCATCCTGCCCAGCTCGGCCACGAAGGTCTCCCCCGCCGCCGAACCCGCCTGGCGGGCGGCGGCACAGACCTCCCGCGTGTTGCCACCGGCCGGGCCCGATCCGTCGGGCGGGGCGGTGCCGGGAACGCCGGACGGCGTACCCGGCGGGGCGCTGCCCGCGCCCGGCGTCGTGGCGGCCGGGCCCGCGACGGTACCGTCCCGGGCGGTCGAGCAGCCGGCCGCGAGCGCGACGGCGACGAGCAGTACCGGGACGACGAGCGTACGGGGCATCGGCGCTCCTGCAACGGTGGGACGTCGGGACGGCGGGCGCCGCGACGGGCCGGGCGAGGTCAAGCCTGCCCGGCCGGCCACGCGGGCGCCAGCCCGCGAACCTCCCCCGCCGTTACGGGCGCGTGCGCCGCCGGGTCCCGCCCCGCCGGGAGCGGCGCCGGGTCCCGCCGGTCGCCTCCTCGTCCAGGTCGCCGGTGTCCTCCACCGCGTCCGGGTCGTCGTCGCCGGCCAGCCGCATCGACTCGGCCGGCTGCGCCTCGGCGACGTCGGTGACGGACGGGGTGTCGACCTCGTAACGCGACAGGTCGTACCCCATGGTGTCGTCCTCGTCCGAGACCTCGACCACGGTCCGCTCCGCCGCGGCGGTGCTCTTGCGGCCCCGGCGGCGGGAGCTGGTGGTCGTGGGCTCGCTGGTGACCGCTCCCCCGGCCGGGGCCGAGGCCGAGGCGACCGCCTTGACCTTCTCGCCCGCGCCCGCGCGCGGCTTCTCCCCCACCGGCTCGGTGTGGATGATCACGCCGCGGCCCTTGCAGCACTCGCAGGTCTCGCTGAACGCCTCCAGCAGCCCGGCGCCGATCCGCTTGCGGGTCATCTGCACCAGACCCAGCGAGGTGATCTCGGTTACCTGGTGCTTGGTCCGGTCCCGGCCGAGGCACTCGGTGAGGCGCCGCAGAACCAGCTCGCGGTTCGACTCGAGCACCATGTCGATGAAGTCGATCACCACGATGCCGCCCAGGTCACGGAGCCGGAGCTGCCGGACGATCTCCTCGGCCGCCTCCAGGTTGTTCCGGGTGACCGTCTCCTCCAGGTTGCCCCCGGCGCCGGTGTACTTACCGGTGTTGACGTCGACCACGGTCATCGCCTCGGTCCGGTCGATCACCAGGTGACCGCCGGAGGGGAGGAAGACCTTGCGGTCCAGCCCCTTGAGGATCTGCTCGTCGATGCGCCGCTCGGCGAAGACGTCCGAGGTACCGACGTGCCGGCGCAGCCGCGCCACCAGGTCGGGCGAGACGTGCGCCAGGTACGACTCGACCAGCTCGAACGCCTCGTCGCCCTGCACCACGAGTTCGCGGAAGTCCTCGTTGAAGAGGTCCCGGACCACCCGGATGACCAGGTCGGGCTCCTCGTAGAGGAGCACCGGCGCACCGCCCTCGGCGGCCTTGGCCTGGATGTCCTCCCACTGCGCCTGGAGCCGCTTGACGTCGCGGGCCAGTTCGTCCTCGCTCGCCCCCTCGGCGGCGGTACGCACGATCACGCCCGCGCCGTCCGGTACCAGCTTCTTGAGGATGTCCCGCAGCCGCTTGCGCTCGGTGTCCGGCAGCTTGCGGCTGATGCCCGAGGCGTTGCCGTGCGGTACGTAGACCAGGTGCCGGCCGGAGAGCGCGATGTGGCTGGTCAGCCGGGCCCCCTTGTGCCCGATCGGGTCCTTCGTGACCTGGACCAGTACGGAGTCGCCGGAGCGCAGTGCCTGCTCGATCGAGCGGGCCTTGCCCTCCAGGCCGGACATGTCCCAGTTGACCTCGCCGGCGTAGAGCACCGCGTTGCGACCGCGCCCGACGTCGACGAACGCCGCCTCCATGCTGGGCAGCACGTTCTGCACCTTGCCCAGGTAGACGTTGCCCGCCATGGTGCCGGCCGAGGCGCGGCTGACGTAGTGCTCGACGAGGATCCCGTCCTCGAGCACCGCGATCTGGGTCCGGTCGCCGCGCTGGCGGACCACCATCACCCGGTCGACGGCCTCGCGGCGGGCCAGGAACTCGGACTCGCTCAGGATCGGCGGGCGGGTACGCCGCTGCTCCCGGCCGTCCCGGCGGCGCTGGCGCTTGGCCTCCAGCCGGGTCGAGCCGGAGACGCCCTGCACCTCGTCGACCGTACGGCGCGGCTCGCGGATCTTCACGACGGTCGGTACGCCGTCGTCCTCGGCCCCCACCTCGGCGTCGCCGGCGCCCTTGCGGCGGCGTCGCCGGCGCCGTCGGGTCAGCCCGTCGCCCTCGCCGGAGTCCTCCTCGTCGCCCTCGGCCTGGGCGGCCTCCTCCTCGGCCTCCTCCTCGGCCTCGTCGGCCGGGCCCTTGCCCCGGCCGCGGCCCCGGCGCCCGCGCCGCCGCCGGCGGCGGCCGGCGGCCGTGTCGTCTTCCTCGTTCTCGTCCTCGTCGTCGAGGTCGGCGGCCTCTTCCTCCTCGTCCTCCGGGACGACGACGGTCATCGCCTCCGGCTCCGGCTCGACCGGCAGCTCCGCGATGTCCGTGCTCCGGCGGGCGCGGCGACGCCGCCGGGTGGTCTCAGCGGCCTCGGGCTCCTCGCCGGCCACCGCCGGCTCGGCGGCCGCGGCGGCCGCCTGCTGCTCGCGGATGGCGGCCGCCTCCGCCTCGGGCGCCATGAAGAGCACGGTCGGCGCGGAGAGCGCGGCCCGGCGCCGCCGCGACGTGGCCGGGGGCTGTTCGGCCGCCTCGTCGCCGGCCGGCTGCTCGCCGCCGGCCCTGCTCCGGCGCCCGGCCGGAGGCTGCTCGGCGCCGGACGGGGCGGCGCCCGGCGCGGCCTCCGGGGCGGCGGCCGGCTGCGCCGCGGCGGCGTCGGCCCGCTCGGCGGCCTCGGCCGGCGGTACGGCGGGCACGGCGCCCGGTTCCGGGGTGTCCGGTGCGGCGGCCTCCGGTGCGACGGCGGCCGGGGCCGCCTTCTTCCGCCGGACCCGGGTCACCTTGACCGGGGGTACGGTCTCGGCGTCCGGGTCGGTCCCGCCGGCCGACTCGGCCACCGGCTCGACCGCCGTCGCCTCGACCGGTCCGCCCTGGTCCTCGCGCTTGTCGGTGGTGGTCGCCTTGCGGCGCCGCCGCGGGGTCTTCGGGGCCGCCTCGGCGTCGCCGGAACGGGGGGCCAGCACCTCGGCGTCGGCCGCCTCACCGCTGACCGAGCGCGCCTCGGTCGGCGCCTGGACAGGGGCTCCGGTCTGGGCCGGTTCGGACGCGGCCGGTGAGGTGCGGCGCCGGGTGGTACGGGCCCGCCGGACGGGCTGGGTCTCGTTGGTATCGGCGGTTTCGCCGGCCGGCTGCGCGCCGATCCGCTCCCCGCCCTCTGGCTCGTTCTCGAGCATGGACGTTCTCCAGTTCTGGCTTCCCCGGGCGCGGGTGAGCGCTGCCACGCAGGGTTGCCGCAAAAGTGTTTCCGGCGGTGTGCGAGTGCACGGTGCCGCCGAAGTCTGCCTAACTGAGCGCTGACCGGGCTCGGCTAGCGTTCACCGATGGCTACCCGTTCGCGGTCCGCCTCCAACGGATCCGCGATGTCCCCCTGCGCGGTCAACGTGCCCTGCGCCAGCCGGGTCGCCCTTGGCGGCACCGGCGGCTCCAGGTCGGCCACCACGCGGAGGCCGGAGAGGACGTCATCGGGTCGTACGGACGGAGTCACCTGCCGCACGACTAGGTCGAGTATCGCACACGGTGCGCCCGTGACCTCGGAAGGTGCCTCGGTCTGGTCGATCACATCGATGGAGTTCACCGCGCCGCGCGCGTCGAAGGTGCGCCTGCCCTGCTTGGTCATCCGTTCCACGGGCACCTCGGCGGCGGCCCGGAACGCCGCGACGGCGCGCCGCAGGACATCGGGGTCGATACCCGGCAACTCGATCCGCCAGTGCGAGGCGTCGATCCGGTCCGCCAGGCTGCCGCCCTCGGCCACCACCGCGTCCAGCACGTCGAGTCCGGGCGAGAGCGCCGCGTCCAGCGCCACCCGCAGCTCCCGCGGGTCGACGGGCGCCTGCAGGCCGATCTCCAGGTACTCCGCCTCGCTGGCGACGCCGGTCGGCGCGGCGCTGGCGTACGAGATCTTGGGGTGGGGCGTGAAGCCCTGGGAGAAGGCCACCGGTACGCCGGCACGGCGCAGCGCCCGCTCGAAGGCGCGGGCGAAGTCACGGTGGGAGGTGAACCGGAGCGGACCGCGCTTGGCGTACCTGATCCTGATGCGCTGCACGACCGGCGCCTGGCCGCCCGTCGGCTGTGGTTTGCTGCTGATCGCGCTGCTCCTCGAAGTAGACGATGTCACTGGCATCCTCGCGCAGCGAGCCGGTCACCGCCAACCGGCCGGCCTGGACGGCCGAGATATCGACAGTTCCGGGTAGAGCCGACATGTCGGGCGAAAACGGTGCAAGCGGGCAGGAGCGGGATCCCCGTACCGCGGGTCGGGCGACCGCCGGTCCGGCGGCGCGGGGATCCCGACCGCCGGTGCGATCGCGTGTCAGTGACCGTGCCCGGCCTGGGCGGGGGTGCGCAGGCCCGACCTGACCGGGGTCAGCGGCAGCAGCTTCTTGCCGGTGGGCCCGATCTGGATCTCGGTGTCCATGGACGGGCAGACGCCGCAGTCGAAACAGGGCGTCCAGCGGCAGTCGTCCTGCTCGTACTCGGAGAGCGCGTCCTGCCAGTCCTGCCAGAGCCAGTCCTTGTCGAGGCCGGAGTCGAGGTGGTCCCAGGGGAGCACCTCCAGCTCGTCCCGCTCGCGCGTGGTGTACCAGTCCAGGTCGACACCGAAGCCCGGCAGCACCTCCCCGGCCGCTTCCACCCAGCGCTGGTAGGAGAAGTGCTCGCTCCAGCCGTCGAACCGCCCGCCCTGCTCCCAGACCCGGCGGATCACCGCGCCGACGCGGCGGTCACCCCGGGAGAGCAGCCCCTCGATCAGCGACGGCTCGCCGTCGTGGTACCGGTAACCGATCGCCCGACCGAGCGACCGGTCGGCGTTGATGGCCTGCTTGAGCAGCCGCAACCGGTTGTCGATCACCTCGGGACGCTCCATCGGCGCCCATTGGAACGGGGTGTGCGGCTTCGGTACGAAACCACCGATCGAGACCGTGCAGCGGATGTCCTTCGACCCGGTCGCCGCCCGACCCGCCTTGATCACTTCGTGCGCGAGGCGGGCGATCTGGAGCACGTCCTCGTCGGTCTCGGTCGGCAGGCCGCACATGAAGTAGAGCTTCACCTGCCGCCACCCGTTGGTGTACGCGGTGACGACGGTGCGGATGAGGTCCTCCTCCGACACCATCTTGTTGATGACCCGGCGGATCCGCTCCGAGCCGCCCTCCGGCGCGAAGGTCAGGCCGGTGCGGCGCCCGTTGCGGGAGAGCTCCTGGGCCAGCTCGATGTTGAACGCGTCGACCCGGGTCGAGGGGAGGGAGAGCGAGACGTTGGTGCCCTCGTACTGCTGGGCCAGGCCGGAGCACATGTCACCGATCTCGGAGTGGTCGGCCGACGAGAGCGAAAGCAGCCCGACCTCGTGGAAGCCGGAGAACTCCAGCCCCTCCCGGACCATCTGCCCCACCGTGGTGATCGACCGCTCCCGTACCGGTCGAGTGATCATGCCGGCCTGGCAGAAGCGGCAGCCCCGGGTGCAGCCCCGGAAGATCTCCACCGCGTACCGCTCGTGCACCGTCTCGGCGAGCGGCACCAGCGGCCGCTTCGGGTACGGCCACGCGTCCAGGTCCATGGTGGTGCGCTTGTGCACCCGGAACGGCACGTCCGCCCGGTTCGGCACCACCCGCTGGATGCGCCCGTCGGGCAGGTAGTCCACGTCGTAGAAGCGGGGGATGTAGACGCTCTCGGTCCGGGCCAGCCGCAGCAGCAGCTCCAGCCGGCCGCCGGGGCTGCCCTCCCGCTTCCACTGCCGGACGATCTCGGTGATCTCCAGTACGGCTTCCTCGCCGTCGCCGAGCACGGCGGCGTCGACGAAGTCGGCGATCGGTTCCGGGTTGAACGCGGCGTGCCCGCCGGCCACGATCACCGGATCGGCGTCGGTGCGGTCCACCGCAAGCAGCGGGACGCCGGCCAGGTCGATCGCGGTGAGCAGGTTGGTGTAGCCCAGCTCGGTGGCGAAGGAGACGCCGAAGAGGTCGAACGAGCCGACCGGCCGGTGCGCCTCGACGGTGAACTGGGGCACGCCGTGCTCCCGCATCAGCCGCTCCAGGTCGGGCCAGACCGCGTACGTCCGCTCGGCCAGCACGTCGGGCAGCTCGTTGAGGACCTCGTACAGGATCTGCACGCCCTGGTTGGGCAGGCCCACCTCGTACGCGTCCGGGTACATCAGCGCCCAGCGGACCGTGGCCGAGTCCCAGTCCTTGACCACGGCGCCCAGCTCGCCACCCACGTACTGGATGGGCTTGCTCACCTGGGGCAGCAACGGCTCCAGCCGTGACCAGACGGAGTTGGTCGCCGGGTTCTTCGCTGCGGTCGACGGGACGCTCATGGTGCCCAAGGGTACGCGGAGCGTGGACCGCGATCGCGCCGACCGGCACACGCGCGGGCGCGCACGGGCGCCGCCGGGCGGTCGGGCGCCGCCGGGCGGTCGGGCGGAACGGACAACCGGTACCCTGACTCCGCCCGCGGCACGGCCGGCGGCTCACGTACCGGCCGGCGATGGCGCCCGGGGCGAGGCCAGGAACGGCTGGATCGACGGTACTAACCTCGTACGGGCGCGAGAGGAGATTGCCGCGATGGCGGATCCGCAGCCGGGAGAGGATCGACCGGCGGCACACCCCCCACCCGCCGAGGCGTCGTCGCCCGTGGCCGGGTCGACCGCACCCGATTCGGCACCGGAGCCAGCGGCGGCGGAGCCGGAGCCGCCCGCGCCCCAGGTGACCGGAGATCGGGCCGCCGGGGAGCAGGCTGTCGAAGCGGACCCCGCCGGCCAGCCGGCGGCCGAGGAAGCGGCGGCCGGAAGGCAGCCCGCCGGGCCGGAACCGTCCGAGGCAGAGCAGGTGGCCCTGCGGAAGCCGGCCGAGACGGAGCGGCCCAGCGGGCCGGAGTCGCCCGAGACAGAGCAGCTCGCCAGGCAGGAGCCGGCCAGGGCAGAGCAGGCCGCCGGGCAGGAGCCGGCCAGGGCAGAGCAGGCCGCCGGGCAGGAGCCGGCCGCGGCAGAGACAGCCGGGGCAGAGACAGCCGCCGGGTCGGGGGCGGCCCCGGAGCGGGCGGCCGGGGAAGAGCCGGCCGGGGCCGGGACGGGCGAGGGCGGTCGGATCGACCGCACCTCGGTGCTCCCCGAGGACGAGGCGGGCCGCGAGCCCGGCACCGAGCCGGTGGCGCCGCGCTGGACCGCCTCGGCGGCGGTACCCCCGCCCAGCCCGTCGCGCAAGCGCCGCTGGTGGGCCCCCGGCGAGACGGATGAGCCGGCGGTACCGCCACCGCCGCGCGATCCCACCCTGCGACTGCCCGCGGCCGAACGAGGGCTGGCCGGGGCGGAGCACGACGCGCCGGAGGCGCGCACACCGGTCGACCCGTGGGCGCACGCCGACGCCGGGGCATGGGCCGGGCACCACGCCGACCCGTGGGTCACCCCGGGCGACGACCCGTGGAGCCAGGTCGAGCCGTACGCCGCCGAGCCGCCGGCGCTGCCACCCACCCGGCCGTACCCGGTGGCGCCCCCGGCCCACGACGGCCCGGCGGCGCCGCATCCCGGCCCGGTGCCGCACGGCCCGGCGGCGGCGCGACACCCCGGCCCGACATCGCACCCCGGCCCGACATCGCACCCCGGCCCGACATCGCACCCCGGCCCGGCGCCACATCCCGGCCCGGGGGCGTCGCGGCGGCCGGCGCCGCCGCCGCCGCACGGCGCACCGGCACACGACTCAGCACCGGCACACAACGCGCCGCCCGCGCGCGGCGGGCCACCACCGCAGCCGCCGCGCACCGCCGGCGGCGCCAGCGCGTACCCGGCGCCGCCCGCCCGGCGGCCCGGTCCGCCGGCGCCCCCGCCGCGCGCCGGCGGCAACCTGCCGGCACCGCGGCAACCCAGCCCGCCGCCCGCCGCTCGGCCCGCTCCCCCGCCGCCACCGCCCGTGGCGCCTCCCCCACCGGCGAGGCGCGACCGGCGCCGGCGGGCGGCGACCGAGCCACGGTACGACGGCCCCGGCCAGCCGCCACCCGGCCGGAGCGCCCCGCCCGGATACGTACGCCGACGCCGGCGCCGCTGGCCCTGGGTCATGCTGCTGCTACTCGCGTGCTGCTGCGGGTGCCCCGCCTACTACGGGCGGCCGGCCTGGGAGCAGTACCCGGCGAGCGTCTACTTTCCGCAGGAACTCGTCGGGTTCGAGCTGCGCGACGACGCGCAGAGCAACCAGACCGCCACCGAACTCGCCCAGGAGATGCGCGCCGAACACTGGTTCTCCGAGGACACGTTCGGCAAGGTCTACCGCGACCCGGACGGCAAGGCGCTGACCATCTTCGGCAGCACCGGCTTCCGGTTCACCCCGGAGAGGGACCTCGACGCCGAGGTCAGCCGGCTGAGCGAGAAGTACGGCATGGCCGACGTGCAGGAGGTGGAGACGGGCGAGCGCGGCGAGTACCAGCGCTGCGGCACCGGTCGGGCGGACGGTAGGTCGGTGGTGGTGTGCAGCTGGGCCGACCACGGCAGCCTCGCCACCGTGCTGCTCACCGGGCGCTCGGTCGACGAGAGCGCCACGCTCGTCGGCGAGGTACGCGACACGATCCTGCAACGCGGCGGCTCGGAACGGCAGTAGCGCGCCGAGCCGCCGACGGCGGTCGACCGGGGCAGCGGTGCGCTACCCCGGTCGGGTCACTCGGGTCCCGGCCGGGTCACTCGGGTTCGGTGCCCGGGACCGTACCGGGCCGGCCGGGACCCGCCCCGGTGCGCGCCGGGGCGTACCGGGGCACGTACTCCTGCCCGGTCAGCTTCTGGATCTCCGCCATCACCTCGTCGGTCATCTCCCGCAGCGAGGAGCGATCCGAGGGGCGGCCGGTGAAGTCGAGCGGCTTGCCGAAACGCACGGTGATGTCACCGGCGCCGAGCCTCGGCATCCGGGCCCCGATCGGCTGGACCCGGTCCGTACCGATCATTCCTACCGGGATGATCGGTACGCCGGCCGCGAGGGCCAGCCGCGCGACACCGGTACGACCACGGTAGAGCCGGCCGTCGGGCGACCGGGTGCCCTCCGGGTAGACCGCGACGAGGTCCCCGGCCTTGAGCACCGGGATGGCGCCGTCGAACGCGGACAGCGCGGCCCTGCCCCCACCACGCTCGACCCGGATCGCGCCGAGACCGGTGACGACCGAACGGGTCAGCCAGCCCCGGAAGCCGGTGCCGGTGAAGTACTCGGCCTTCGCCCAGAAGGCGAGGTGACGCGGTACGACGGCGCCCAGGAAGAGCTCGTCGGCGACGGAGAGATGGTTCCCGGCGAAGATCGCGCCGCCGGTCGCCGGTACGTGCTCCAGACCCTCCACCTTCGGGCGCCAGGCCAGTCGCAACCCGTTGCCAACAGTGATCTTGCCGATGGTGTAGAGCAGCGGCACACGGCCTCCCTGCCTGGTCAGCGCCGGGCCCTCCGGTCGCGACGGCCCCTCGCCGCCGCTGACGATCGTAGGCCAGCGGGCCGCCCCGTCACCATGGACGGGCGGCCCGATCCGAGGGTCAACCCCGCGAGACCGCCACCGTGATCTGCTCGCCGGCCTCGCCGACCTCGCCGGTGAAGCCGGTCAGCTCGGTGGCCGAGGCGATCGCGTCGGCCAGCACCTCGCCGGCGACGAAGTCCCGGTACGCCTCCACTGCCGCCCAGACCCCTGCGGACGCGGCGATCCGGACCTCGATCCGGTCCGAGACGTCGAGGCCGGCGTCCCGGCGGGCCTGCTGCACCACCCGTACGACGTCCCGGGCCAGCCCCTCGGCGGCCAGTTCCGGGGTGACGGTGGTGTCGAGCACGACCACCCCCTCCCCGCCGGGCAGCGGCGCGGAGCGGTCGGCGTCGGCCGGGACCAGCCGCAGCTCGTACTCGCCCTCCTGGAGCGTGACGCCGGCGGCCACCGGCGCACCGTCCACCAGGGACCAGTCGCCGGCCTTCACCGCCCGGATGACCTCCTGCACCCGCCGACCCACCCGCGGGCCGAGGACCCGGGGCACCACGGTCAGCACCTGCTCGCAGTAGTCGCCCAGGTCGGTGGTGAAGATCACCTCCTTGACGTTCACCTCGTCGGCGACCAGGTCGGTGAAGGGCGCCAGGGTGGCCGCGTCCGGGCTCGCCACGCTCAGCGAGGGCAGCGGCAGGCGTACCCGAAGCCCCTTCGCCTTGCGCAGCGACAGCGCGGCCGAGGCGACGTCCCGGGTCGCGTCCATGGCCGCCACCAGCTCGTGGTCGCGCGGGAGGTCGGCGGCCTCCGGCCAGTCCGCCAGGTGCACCGAGCGGCCGCCGGTCAGCCCCCGCCAGATCTCCTCGGCGGTCAGCGGCGCGAGCGGCGCGATCACCCGACAGAGCGTCTCCAGCACCGTGTAGAGGGTGTCGAAGGCGGCCCGGTCACCGGACCAGAACCGGTCCCGGGACCGGCGCACGTACCAGTTGGTCAGCGCGTCGAGGTAGGCGCGCACGGTGGCGCAGGCGCCCGAGATGTCGTACCCGTCGAGCTGCTCCCCCACCGCCGCGACCAGCTCACCGGTCTTGGCCAGCACGTACCGGTCGAGCAGCGCCGCCGCGTCCACGGTGACCGTCGCGCGGTCGGCCGCCTCGGCCGGCTTCGCCTCGTACCGCTCGGCGTTGGCGTAGAGCGAGAAGAAGTACCAGACGTTCCAGAGCGGCAGCAGCACCTGCCGTACCGAGTCCCGGATCGTCGCCTCGCTGACCATCACGTCCCCGCCGCGCAGCACCGGCGAACTCATCAGCGTCCAGCGCATCGCGTCCGAGCCGTACCGGTCGAACATCTCGTAGACGTCCGGGTAGTTGCGCAGGCTCTTGGCCATCTTGCGACCGTCGGAGCCGAGCACGATGCCGTGCACGACCGCGTTGCGGAACGCCGGGCGGTCGAACAGGGCCGTGGCGAGCACGTGCATGGTGTAGAACCAGCCCCGCACCTGCGGCAGGTACTCCACGATGAAATCGCCCGGGTAGTGGTTCTCGAACCACCGGGCGTTCTCGAACGGGTAGTGCACCTGGGCGAACGGCATCGAGCCCGACTCGAACCAGCAGTCCAGCACCTCGGGCACCCGGCGCATGGTCGAGCGCCCGGTCGGGTCGTCCGGGTTCGGCCGGGTCAGCTCGTCGATGACCGGCCGGTGCAGGTCGGCGACGCTCACCCTGAAGTCGCGTTCCAGTTCGGCCAGGGACCCGTACACGTCGATGCGGGGATAGTTCGGGTCGTCCGACTTCCAGACCGGGATCGGCGAGCCCCAGAACCGGTTCCGGCTGATCGACCAGTCCCGGGCGTTCGCCAGCCACTTGCCGAACGAGCCGTCCTTGACGTGCCCCGGCGTCCAGTTGACCTGCTGGTTGAGTTCGACCATCCGCTCCTTGAACCTGGTCACCGCCACGAACCAGGAGGACAGCGCCTTGTAGACCAGCGGGGTGTCGCAGCGCCAGCAGTGCGGGTACGGGTGCACGTACGAGTCCTGCCGCAGCAGCACCCCGCGCTCCCGCAGCTCGCGCAGGACCGGCTTGTTCGCCTCGAAGACCGGCAGCCCCTCGAAGCGGGGCGCGATCGAGGTGAACCGGGTCCGCTCGTCGACGGTCAGGATGGTCGGGATGCCGGCCGCGGTGCAGACGTTGTAGTCGTCCTCACCGTGCGACGGCGCCACCTGGACCACGCCCGTACCGTCCTCGGTCGAGACGAAGTCGCCCGCCAGCACGGTGAACGCCGCCGGCACGTCGGCCAGCCGCTCGACCAGGAAGTCGAAGATCGGGGTGTAGCGGCGTCCGACCAGCTCGCCGCCCTTCAGCGTGCCGACGCGGGTCGCCCCCGCGAACTCCTTCTCGTACGCCCCGAGCCGCGCCTCGGCCAGGATGTACCGCCGCCCGTCGCGCTCCAGCACCGCGTAGTCGATGTCCGGGCCGACCACCAGCGCCGAGTTCGGCACCAGGGTCCACGGCATCGTGGTCCAGGCCAGGATCCGCTCGCCGGTCTCCAGCTCGAACTCGACCGTGCTCGCGGGGTCGGTGCGGTCGCGGTAGACGTCGTCCATCCGGGTCTCGGTGTTCGACAGCGGCGTCTCGCAGCGCGAGCAGTAGGCGAGCACCCGGAAGCTCTCGTAGATCAGGCCCTTGTCGTACAGGGTCCGGAAGGCCCACATGACGCTCTCCATGTAGTCCAGGTCGAGCGTCTTGTAGTCGTTGGCGAAGTCGACCCAGCGGGCCTGGCGGTTGACGTAGCGCTCCCAGTCCCGGGTGTAGGTCAGCACCGAGGCACGGCAGACCTCGTTGAACTTCGCCACGCCCAGGTCGAGGATCTCCGCCTTGCTGGAGATGCCGAGCTGCTTCTCCGCCTCCACCTCGGCCGGCAGGCCGTGACAGTCCCAGCCGAAGCGGCGCTCGACCCGCCGGCCGCGCATCGTCCGGTAGCGCGGCACCACGTCCTTGGCGTACCCGGTGAGCAGGTGCCCGTAGTGCGGCAGCCCGTTGGCGAACGGCGGACCGTCGTAGAAGACGTACTCGTTGGCGCCGTCGGGCCCCGCATCGCGGGCGTCGACGCTGGCCTGGAAGGTCCCGTCGGCCGCCCAGAACGCCAGTACGCGCTCCTCGACCTCGGGCAGGTTCGGGCTCGCCGGGACGCCGGTGCCGTCCGGGGCGTTCTTCGGGTACGCCATCGGGAATGCTCTCCTCGGTGCAGCTCACGTCTCGTGGTCTGCGAGGACGAGCCCCCGCGGTACGCCGGAGGGGCCGGCGCGCCGGGGTACCCGCGGTACCACCCCGCTTGACGGTCGGAACCCGACCGCCCGCTCGTTGGCCGGCTGTGACGGGCCGCACCCGTCCGGTTCTACTCGGGCGGTGCCCGCCCTTTCTTCCGGAGGCTCACCGGTGATGGCCGGGTCATCGCCCTTCGATGCACCAGGATACTCGACCAGCACCCGGTCCCGGGCCGAGTAAACCCGTCCGGTCCGGCCCGGACCTGGTACGCGGTGGCGGGGCGGGGCCCGTCGGGACGACGGACCCCGCCCACGACCCGGCGTCCCGCCGGGCCCCTCGGCCGAGCCGCGTCAGCGCGACGCCGGCAGCGTGGTCGACCAGAGCGAGACGCCCTCGGCGTCGCGCAGGTGGACGGTGAGCGCCCCCGAGCCGGCGTCGATCGCCACCTCGCCGAAGTGCTGGAAGCCCTCGGCCGGCGAGGTGTTCGCCGCCGGCGGGGCGTGCACGAACGCGGCCGTCGGCCCGAACGTAGCGTCCAGCGCGTTCGGGCCGAAGGCGCCGGCGTGGGCCGGGCCGGAGACGAACTCCCAGAACGGGGTGAAGTCCCGGAAGGCCGCCCGTGCCGGGTCGTAGTGGTGCGCCGCCGTGTAGTGCACGTCGGCGGTGAGGAAGACCAGCCCGGTCACGCCGGCCCGGTGCACCGCGCGCAGCACCTCGGCGAACTCCAGCTCGCGGCCGGCCGGCAGCCCCGGGTCGCCCTGCGCGACGCCCTCCTGGGCCGTCGCCCCGTCCGGCACGACCAGTCCGATCGGCAGGTCGTTGGCGACGACCTTCCAGGTCGCCCGGGAGCGCCTGAGCTCCCGGATCAGCCATTCCCGCTGCTCGCGGCCGAGCAACCCGCGCTTCGGGTCGGCGTACGTGTTGCCGTCGTTCGGGTCCTTGTAGGTCCGCATGTCCAGCACGAACACGTCCAGCAGCGGCCCGTACGACAGCCGCCGGTAGAGCCGGCCGTCCGTCGGCGCGGGCACCCACTCGTGGAACGCCTGCCTGGCCCGGCCGGCGAGGACGTCGACCCGCCGCTCGGTGTACCGCGTGTCGTCGAGGATCTCCCCCGGGTACCAGTTGTTCAGCACCTCGTGGTCGTCCCACTGGTTGACCTGGGCGACCTCGGCCACGAACGCCCGGAACTGCTCGTCGAGCAGGTTGTAGGCGAACTGTCCGCGGTACTCGGCGAGGGTCTCGGCGACCTTGCTCTTCTCCGGGGTGACCAGGTTGCGCCAGATCCGCCCGTCGGGCAGGGTCACCGTCTCGGTCAGCGGCCCGTCGGAGTAGACGGTGTCGCCGCTGCAGAGGAAGAAGTCGGGGCGGCGGGCCCGCATCGCCTTGAAGATCTTCATGCCGCCGAAGTCGGGCGCGATGCCCCAGCCCTGGCCGGCGATGTCGCCGGTCCAGACGAAGCGGATGTCCCGCCGCTCGTGCGCCCCGGGGGCGGTGCGCAGGGTGCCGGTGAGCGGCTCGCTGAACAGGCCGGGCCGGTCCAGGCTCTCCACCCGTACCCGGTAGTGCAGCCGCTGGCCGGTCGGGAGGCCCCGCAGCTGGACCCGGCCGGTGAAGTCGCTCGGCTCGGCCAGGACCGGCCCGCGCAGCCGGCGGGCGCCACGGAAGTCCGGCCGGGTGCTGACCTCGACGTACATCCGGCCGGGCCGGTCGGTCCGGGTCCAGACGAGCGCCGAGTCGGCGGTGGCGTCGCCGCTCTGCACGCCGTGGGTGAGCACGGGCCGTCCGGCGGGCAGCCAGGCCGGTGCGCCGAGCTGGCGCACGGCCCCGGTCGCGGCGGACGCGCCGGCCGCGCCGAGCAGGACGCCGCCGGCGAGGCCGGCGCCGGTGGCCAGGCCGGCGCGGAGCACGGTACGCCGATGGAGTGCGGTCATCGGTCCTCCGGTGAGAAGTCGGTACGAAAACCTCTGTGGTGTACCGACCGCACGTTGCCTGCGCGGTGCGGGTTGGGTGGCCGTTGGCCGAACCGATCGCGAACTCGCCGCCCCGCCGAGGGGCCGGCGCGCATGACCGGCGTCACACGGCGGAGTGTCACGCCCGGCCGCCCGGATCACGTCGTGTTCCCGGAGGACCGCAACGACGACGGGAGGAACCGATGACCCAGCGGATGAACGTGAGCAAGGTGGCGCCGGAGGCGTACCAGGCGGTGCTGGGCCTGGAGCGCTACGTCCGCGCTCGCGTCGACCACACCCTGTTGGAGCTGATCAAGATTCGCGCGTCGGTGATCAACGGCTGCGCGTACTGCGTCGACATGCACACCCGCGACGCCCTGGCGGCGGGCGAGTCCAGCCGGCGGCTCTTCGCGGTGGCCACCTGGCGCGAGTCGACCTTCTTCACCGAGCAGGAGCGGGCGGCGCTGGACCTGACCGACGCGGTGACCCGGCTCGGCGAGCACGGCGTACCGGACGACGTCTGGGACGCCGCCGCCAGGCACTGGTCCGAGGGGGAGTTGGCCGACCTGCTGCTGGCGATTGCGACCATCAACGTGTGGAACCGGATCGCCGTGACGACCAGGCTGGAGGCGCCGGAGACGGTATGACCGACGGCGGCGTGCCGGTCTCCCCCGTCGCGGGGGCGACCGGCCCCGGCCCGGGCGCCCCCGTCCCCCCGGCCGGTTCCGGCCCCGGTTCCGGCCCCGGTTCCGTGGATCCCGACTCGACGGCCGCCCGCGAGCTGCTGGCGCACCGGCCGATGCTGCTCGGGCTGGCGTACCGCCTGCTCGGCAGCCGGCACGACGCCGAGGACGTGCTCCAGGAGGCGTACCTGCGCTGGCTCGGTACCGACCGGGGCCGGGTCGACGAACCGCGCCGTTATCTCTCCCGGGTCGTCACCCGGCTCGCGCTCGACCGGCTCCGCGCCCGGCGGGCCAGCCGGGAGACGTACCCGGGCACGTGGCTGCCCGAGCCGGTGCCGACGGCCGGCGACCCGTTCGGACCGCTGGACAGCGCCGAACGGCGCGACACCCTCTCGCTGGCGATGCTGCACCTGCTGGAGCGGCTCAGCCCGCCCGAGCGCGCGGTGTACGTGCTGCACACCGCGTTCGAGCTGCCCTACACCGAGATCGCGGAGATCCTGGACCGCAGCCCCGAGGACTGCCGGCAACTACAGCACCGCGCCCGGGCCCATCTCGCGCGGGACCGGCCCCGGTTCCCCGCCGACCCGCGGGAGCGGCGACGGCTGCTCGACGGGTTCCTCGCCGCCGCCCGGGACGGCGACCTGCCGGGGCTCGCCCGGCTGGTCCGCGCCGACGCGACGGCCTGGAGCGACGGCGGCGGCCGGGTGCGGGCCGCGCTGAACCCGGTCCACGGCGCGGAGAAGATCTCCCGCTTCTTCGTCGGGATCTACCGCAAACTCGGGCGGACTCGGCGGGCGGACGCGCCGGTCCGGGGGCCGGCGGCGCTGCGGGTCACGCCGGTCGAGTTCAACGCCGCGCGGGGTCTGCTGGTCGGCCACGGCCACCTGTCGTACGCCCTGACCGTCGAGGTCACCGACGGCATGATCGGCTCGGTGTACCTGGTCAGCAACCCGGAGAAGCTGGTCTGGCTGACCGGCCGTACGGCCGACCAGCTCGGCCGGCCGGGTTAGGCCGGCGGGTTGAACCGGCGGTGGCGGGCCGGCCGGGCCGGGTTGAAGCGGTTGCGGGCCGGCCGTGGCGGGAGGCCCGGCCGGCCCGGAACGCGGGTCGAGGTGTGTTACGCCAGCTCGGGGAACCAGAGCGCGATCTCGCGCTTGGCGCTGTCGACCGAGTCGGAGGCGTGGACCAGGTTCTCGCGGTTCGACAGGGAGAAGTCCCCCCGGATCGTCCCCGCCGCGGCCCGGCGACCGTCGGTCGCGCCGACCAGGCCACGCACGACCTCGATCACCTGGTCGCCGGAGAGGACGAGCGCGACCAGCGGGCCGCCGGTCATGAACTCCTTCAGCGGCGGGTAGAAGGCCTTCTCGACGTGCTCGGCGTAGTGCTGGTCGGCGAGTTCGGCGTCCATGCCGCGCAGCACCATCGCGTCGACGCGCAGCCCCTTGCGCTCGAACCGGCTGATGATCTCGCCGACCAGGCCGCGCCGGACCGCGTCCGGCTTGATCAGGACGAGCGTACGCTCCTCCGGGCTGCTGGTGGACACGCTGGTTCCTCCTGGTGACAGAGCGGGTAGGACAAACCCCGTCAGCCTATCGAGCCGGCCCGGACGGCGACGCGGCGGCCGGGACACGGCCGTGGTCTCGGGCATTGATGCTTCCCAAGCCTGGCGGACCCGGCCTAGCCTGGCACTGAACCCAGGGAGGTCCACTGTGGCGAATGGCCGTCGCCGACCGGTCGCACCCGTGCGCAAGCTCATCGCCGCGGTGCTCGGCACCGTCGCGACCTTCGTGATGCTCTTCGGCCTCGGCATGACGAGCTGGTCGATCGTCGCCCTCGGGGTCGCCCTGCTGGTGCTCGCCGTCGCGCTCGTCGTGGTGCGCGGCGGGGGTCGGGCCTGGGTCACCGGCGTGGCGCACGTGCACACCGCCAGCGAACCGCCCACCGCGTATGCTTTCGGGCGCTGCGAGCTGCAGATCGTGATCGACGCGCCGGGGCTGCCGCCCCGCTCCAAAAAGATCATCGAGCCTCGGGTACCGGTCTCGAAGTGGCCCGTGGTGGGGCAGACGCTGCCGATCCGGGTCGCCATCGACGACCAGCGGCACGTACGCATCCTCTGGGACGAGGTACCGACGCACGCCGAGGCGAACGAGGCGGCGGCCGACCTGCCGCCGGAGTTCGACGAGCCGGAGCTGAGCGACGACGTTCTGATCGAGCAGGCCGCGCCGCCGTGGGCGCAGCGCCGGCCGGACGACGACTTCCCGCAGGCGGGGCCGGACGCTCCGGTGACCGTCGACCGCGGCCCCGACCTGGGCGGTGGGCGGCGCGACGAGCCGGTGGTGGTGCGCCACACCCCGGGCGGAGCCATCGTGCTCGAGGGGACCCTGGTGGGGCAGGCCACGACCGCCCCGCTGCCGCGCCGGCCGCGACCGGGGCCCGACCCGTGGGCCGACGCGACGCCCCCGGAGCCGCTGGCAACGACCGCGGCCGGCGCGTCGGGTACGACCGGCGCGGACCTCGACCCGGCCAGCACCGAGCCCCCGGCCAGCACCGAATCCTCGGCCACCGCCGAATCCTCGGCCACCGTCGAGTCCCCGGCGACCGCCGAGCCGCAGCGCGGCGCCGCGACCGGGGTTCCGGACCCGGACGAGCCCGCCGGCCGCACGCCGACCCCCGCGGACCCGACCACGGCGCGCGAGACCGCCGCCGGCCCGGACGCGGCGCGTGAGACGGCGGCGCGTCGGGCGGCCGAGCAGGTGGCCGCGGGTGCCGACGGTCCGCTGCCCGCCGCCGAGGCGGCAGCCGGGCGAGTGGCCGGGCCGGTCGCGCGGCCGGGCGGCACGGGCACCACCACGTCCGGCGACGACATCGACATCGACCTCGACATCGACGGGCCGCCCTCGCGCGACGCGAACGACCCGCGCGACGCGAACGACCCGCGCGACGCGAACGACCCGGACGAGGCGCTGCTCGCCGACCTGGCCGGCGGACCGGAGCCGGCGGAGGAGGCCGGGCCGATCCACGGGGTGGGGATCACCGTGCTGGTGACCGACCTCGACCGCTCGGTGGCGTTCTACCGGGACATGCTCGGCTTCTACGAGATCGACGGCGGGGAGGGCAACGCGATCCTCGCCTCGGGTGGCACCCGGGTCGTGCTCCGGGCCATCCGCGACGTCGCCCCGATCAACCGCCGTCTGGTCCACCTCAACCTGGAGGTCGACGACATCGACGCGGTCTACGAGGACCTGAAGGCCAAGGGCGTGCGGTTCATCTACGCGCCCCGCGTGGTCAACCGCGGCAGCAAGCTCGAACTCTGGGCGGCGGCGTTCCGGGACCCCGACGGGCACGGCATCGCGCTGACCCAGGGGCGGCAGCTCCGCCAGCCCGCCTGACCGGCGTCCTAGCCGAGGATGGCCCGACGTACGTGCAGCACGTACGCCCAGGCCAGCCCGAAGACGATGCCCAGCACCGCGAGGGACCAGTGCAGGAAGCCGGCCAGCAACAGCAGGCCCTGCAGCACCGTCGCGGCGTGCCACGCCCACGGCCGGCGCAGCAGCCCGGAGAGCAGCACGGTGAGCACCGCGAGGGCGAGGATCACCCCGATCGCCGTCCCGCTCAGCCCGCCGCCCAGGATCCGGATCGGCTGGATGGCGAGGAGCAGCACGATGGTCTCCAGGATCAAGGTACCCGCACCCAGTCCGCGTACGGACCGGACCGGGTCGCGCAGCCCGGACGGCCGCCCCTGCCCCTCGGTACTCATCGCTTCAGCAGCCGTCGCGCGTCGGCCACCGTCACCACCGAGCCGGTCACCAGTATCCCCACCCCGCTGAGTTCGCCCGGTACGTCGGACTCGGCCAGCGCGACCGCGGCCTCGATCGCGTCCGGCATCGCCGCCGCCACCTCGACCCGCTCTGGCCCGAAGACCTCGGTGGCCAGCTCGGCCAGCTGCTCCACGGGCAGCGCCCGCGGCGAGCTGTTCCGGGTCACCACCACCGCGTCGACCACCGGTTCCAGCAGCTCCAGCAGGCTGGTCGCGTCCTTGTCGGCGAGCACGCCGAGCACCGCCACCAGCCGGCTGAACGCGAACTCCTCCTGGAGCGCGGTGACCGTGGCGGCCATACCGTGCGGGTTGTGCGCGCCGTCGAGCAGGATCGTCGGCGCGGTGCGGACCCGCTCCAGCCGGCCCGGCGAGGAGGCCGAGGCGAAGCCCTCACGCACCGCCTCGACGTCGAGCTGCCGGTTCGCCCCGGCGCCGAGGAACGCCTCGACCGCGGCGAGCGCCACCGCCGCGTTCTGCGCCTGGTGCGCCCCGTGCAGCGGCACGAAGACCTCGTCGTAGATCCCACCCAGGCCCTGGAGGGTGAGCACCTGCCCGCCGACCGCGACCGCCCGCCGCAGTACGCCGAACTCGCTGCCCTCGCGGGCGATGGTGGCCCCCACCTCGGCGCAACGCTCCAGGATGGGCCGGGCCGCCTCCTCCTCCTGGGCCGCCGAAATCACGGTGGCCCCCTGGTGGATGATGCCCGCCTTGGCCAGCGCGATGTCCTCGATGGTGTCGCCGAGGAACTCGGTGTGGTCCAACCCGATCGGGGTGATCACCGCGACGCCGGCGCCCAGCACGTTGGTGGAGTCCTCGGCGCCGCCGAGGCCGACCTCCACCACCGCGACGTCGACCGGCGCGTCGGCGAAGGCCGCGAACGCCAGCGCCGTGGTCATGTCGAAGTAGGTCAGCGGCTCGTCGGAGCGCTGGTCGACCAGCTCCGCGAGCGGGGCCACCTCCCGGTACGTGGCGACGAACCGCTCCTCGCTGACCGGCTCGCCGTCGAGGCTGATCCGCTCCCGGACGGTCTCCAGGTGCGGGCTCGTGTACCGGCCGGTGTGCAGCCCGAACGCCCGCAGCAGCGAGTCGATCATCCGGGCCGTGGAGGTCTTGCCGTTCGTACCGGTCAGGTGGATCGACGGGTACGCCCGCTGCGGGCTGCCCAGCAGGTCCAGCAGCTGCTGGATCCGGTCCAGCTCGAAGACCATCCGGGTGAACCCGCGCCCGGCGAGTTCCTTGTCGACCTCGGCGAATTCGCTGTTTCCGGTCACCCTGCCGCCCCGTTCCGTCCGGCACCACGACGTGCCGCGCTTTCTCCGGGGCGGGCCGGTCGGCCCGCCCCCTCGCCCTGTGTCACGACGGGAGCGCCTCCAGCGCCGTGCCGATCCGGGCCAGGTCCGCCTCGGCCACCGCCAGCCGCTCCCTGATCTTCTGTACGACCGGCTCGGGCGCCTTGCCGACGAACGCCGGGTTGTCGAGCTTGGCCCGGGCCTGCGCCGCCTCCTTCTCGGCGGCGGCCCGATCCTTCTCCAGCCGGGCCCGCTCGGCCGCGACGTCGATCGACCCCCGGGTGTCCAACGCCACGCTGACCTCGCCGGAGACGGCGAGGGTGGCGCTGGCCTGGAAGTCCGGGCCGGCCTCGTCCAGCCGCACCAGCGAACGGATCAGCGGCTCGTGCGCGGCGACGCCGGCCCCGGCCAGCCCGTCGAGGCGCGCCGCGACCCGCTGGCCGGGGCGCAGGCCCTGGTCGGAGCGGAACCGCCGGATCTCGGTGACCACCCGCTGCAGTACGGCGATCTCCGCCTCCGCCGCGTCGTTCAGCAGCGCCGGCTCGGCGACCGGCCAGGCCGCGGTCAGCAGCGTCCCGTTGCCGCCGACCCCGCCGTCGGCCCCGTCGCCGGCCAGCGCGGTCCAGAGTTCGTCGGTCACGAACGGCACCACCGGGTGCAGCAGCCGCAGCAGCTGGTCGAGCACGTGGCCGAGCACCCGCCGGGTGGTGGCCGCCGCCTCGCCGCCCGCGCCGAGCACCGGCTTGGCCAGCTCCACGTACCAGTCGCAGACGTCGTCCCAGGCGAAGTGGTAGAGCGTGTCGCAGACCTTCGCGAACTCGTACGCCTCGAACTGCTCGTCCACCTCGGCGATCACGTGCTGCAGCCGGGAGAGGATCCACCGGTCGACGGTGGAGAGCCGCTCCGGCCCGGGCAGCTCGCCGGCGACGTGCGCGCCGTTCATCAGCGCGAAGCGGGTGGCGTTCCAGAGCTTGTTGCAGAAGTTGCGGGAGCCCTGGCACCAGTCCTCGCTGACCGGCACGTCGGCGCCCGGGTTGGCGCCGCGGGCCAGCGTGAACCGGGTCGCGTCGGCCCCGTACCGGTCGATCCAGTCGAGCGGGTCCACCACGTTGCCGAAGGACTTCGACATCTTCTTGCCGAACTGGTCGCGGACCATCCCGTGCAGCACGATCACGTCGAACGGCTGCCGGCCGTCCATCGCGTAGAGACCGAACATCATCATCCGGGCGACCCAGAAGAACAGGATGTCGTAGCCGGTCACCAGGACGCTGGTGGGGTAGAACTTCGCCAGGTCGGGGGTCTGGTCCGGCCATCCGAGCGTGGAGAACGGCCAGAGCGCGCTGGAGAACCAGGTGTCGAGGACGTCCTCGTCGCGGCGCCAGCCCGGGCCGGATGGCGGCTCCTCGTCCGGTCCGACGCAGACCACCTCGCCCTCCGGGCCGTACCAGACCGGGATGCGGTGCCCCCACCAGAGCTGGCGGGAGATGCACCAGTCGTGCATGTTGTCGACCCAGGCGAAGTAGCGCTTGGCGAGGTCGGCCGGCTCGATCCGGACCCGGCCGTCGCGCACGGCGTCGCCGGCGGCCCGGGCCAGGGGCGCGGTGTTGACGAACCACTGCAGCGAGAGCCGGGGCTCCACCGTCGTACGGCAGCGGGAGCAGTGCCCCACCGCGTGCACGTACGGCCGCTTCTCGGCGACGATCCGGCCCTGCTCGCGCAGCGCGGCGACGATCGCCGGGCGGGCCTCGAAGCGGTCCAGCCCCTCGAACGGGCCGGGCGCCGTGATCACGCCCCGCTCGTTCATGATCGTCAGGGACGGCAGGTCGTGCCGCTGCCCGATCTCGAAGTCGTTCGGGTCGTGCGCCGGGGTCACCTTGACCATGCCCGTACCGAAGCTCGGGTCGACGTGCTCGTCGCCGACGATCGGGATGCGCCGGCCGGTCAGCGGCAACTCCACCTCGGTACCGATCAGGTGCCGGTACCGTTCGTCGTCCGGGTGCACCGCCACGGCGGTGTCGCCGAGCATCGTCTCGGCCCGGGTGGTGGCGACCACCACGTCGTCGCTGTACCGGATCGAGACCAGCTCGCCCTCGTCGTCGGTGTGCTCCACCTCGATGTCCGACAGGGCCGTCAGGCAGCGCGGACACCAGTTGATGATCCGCTCCGCGCGGTAGATCAGACCGTCGTCGTAGAGCCGCTTGAAGACCGTCTGCACCGCCCGGGAGAGCCCGTCGTCCATGGTGAAGCGCTCGCGGTCCCAGTCGACGGAGTCACCGAGCCGCCGCATCTGCCCGAGGATCGCGCCCCCGGACTCGGCCTTCCACTGCCAGACCCGCTCGACGAACTTCTCCCGACCGAGGTCGTGCCGGGAGAGGCCCTCCGCGGCGAGCTGCCGCTCCACCACGTTCTGGGTGGCGATGCCCGCGTGGTCCATGCCGGGCAGCCAGAGCGCCTCGAAGCCCTGCATCCGCTTGCGCCGGATCAACATGTCCTGCTCGGTGTGGTCGAGCGCGTGCCCCATGTGCAGGGAGCCGGTCACGTTCGGCGGGGGGATGACGATCGTGAAGGGGGGCTTGTCGCTGTCGGCCGACGCCCGGAAGCGCCCCTCGGCTACCCACTTCTCGTACCGTCGCCCTTCTACCTCGCCCGGCTGGTACTGGGCGGGCAGGGTCGCAGCGGCGTCGCGTTGAGGGTGCTGAGTCTCGGTCACCCTGAAAGTCTACGGAGCGCTTCCCGGGAGCCCGCGTGCCCCACCACCGCTTGGGCTACGGTGACGCCTATGTCCGACGCGCACGAATCCGGTCCCCGTACCGCCGGCGGCTCCGCACCGATGGACCTGACCGCGGAGCCGGTCGACCTCGCCCCCGAGCCGATCGACATCACACCGGGTCCCGAGGACGACCACCGGGACTCCGACGAGTTGATGCCCGGTTTCGAGGAGGGCGAAGAGGAACGTCCGGCCGGGCGCAGCCGCCGCCGGAACATCGTGCTCGGCTCGGCACTGGTACTGGGGCTGGCCGGCGCCGTCGTGCTCGGCGTGGCCGGCTGGCAGGTCGTACGGGAGAAGGACGCGAGGTTGCAGACCCCGCCCAAGGTGGCGGGGCTGGCCCGCGACGACAGCGAGCGGGCGAAGGCGACGGCGGACTACCTGCGCAACGCCTTCGCCGCCGACGTCGACCTCGACAAGAGCGTCGGGGCGATCTACTCGGATCCGGCCGACGCGAAGCGCAGCGTGCTGCTCTTCGGCGGTACGACCCTGCTCTGGCAGCCGGAGCGGGACCTCGACAGCCTCTTCGACCTGGTCGCCGACGACACCGGCAAGGTGACGGATCTGCACGAGGTCGAGGCGGGCGAGCTGGGCGGGACGATGAAGTGCGGCACCACCGCCACCGATGAGGGTGCCCTGTCCGTCTGCGGCTGGGCCGACCACGGCAGCGTCGCGCTCGCCATGTTCCCGGGGCGTACCGTCGACGACTCCGCCGCGCTGTTCCGGCAGATTCGCGCCACCGTACAGACCCGGAGCTGACGCCCGCGGCACCCGTCGGGACGGCCGTGGTTCACCGGGCCACGGTCGTCCCGCTTTCCCGGTCCATGGGCGGGGGCATTTCCCGGAAATGCAAGTTGGGGGTCACCCGAAGGTGACCCCCAACCAGAAGAATGTCCGGCGGCGTCCTACTCTCCCACACCCTCCCGAGTGCAGTACCATCGGCGCTGGAAGGCTTAGCTACCGGGTTCGGAATGTAACCGGGCGT
>NZ_JBFAPK010000023.1:0-139295 GCF_040676675.1 Micromonospora sp. NPDC049559
GGACCGGGCGGCTCGGCTCCAGCACCGGAAAGTCCCGCGGCGGGGGGCGCCGCCGTACCCCGCGAAGCCCGTCAGGCTTGATGTCTTCGCGTGGCACGGCGGGCCGGCCCCACTGAAGCGCGCCGCCCCGCACAGAGGGGGATGGTTGGGGGGAGCAGCTCAGGGGTGGCCCGGTCAGGGCTTGCCGCCCGGAATGCGGGGTGCTGCGGCGGGGTCAGCCTGGTGGCAGGTGGAGTTGGTCGGGTGGGAAGTGGCCGGCGGGGATCTGGTCGCGTAGGGCGCGCCGGACCGCCTGCTGCACCGCGTGGTTGGCCGGGGTCGGTACGCCGTGCTCCCGGCCAAGCAGGACGATCTCGCCGTTGAGGTAGTCGGTCTCCACCGAGCCGGCGCCCCGGGCCAGGCTCTGCCAGGTCGAGCCGCCGGCCCGCTCGTGGCCCCGTACCGGGTGCACGTCCACCCGGTGGCCCCGCTCGGCCGCCTCCTCCGCCTCGGAGGTGTGGGCGATGCCGGCGGCGGCCAGGACGGCCATCCCCTCGTCCCGTACCCGGGCGGCGAGGTCCGGGGCGGCGCCCCGCCCGAACAGCGCCTCCACGCCGTTGCCGAGGTTGCGCAGCAGCTTGCCGTACTTCCAGCGCATCACGTCGTCGCGGACGGGCGCGACGAAGCCGGCGCCGGCCAGCTCGGCGGCGATCTCCGCGGCGGTACGGTCGCTGCCCGCCGGGTAACGCCCGATGTGCAGCAGGCCCGGGTGCGGGTGGCCGCTCGCGACGATCGAGCCCGGTTCGAGGTTGGTCGCGGGCAGCCAGACGCAGACCGGGTGGACCCGGTCGAAGAGGCGCAGCGCGGCCCGCTCGTTGGCGACGCCGTTCTGGGCGGTCAGCAGCGGCAACCGCTCGCCGGCCGTACCGCCGCCGTGCACCGGCACGTCCACCCAGGTGCGCAGCGCCGCCTCGGTGTCCTGCGACTTGACCGTCAACACCAGTACGGTGTCCGCCGGCAGGACCAGGTCCGCCGGGTCGCCGACGGCGGGGAGGCGGGCGGTGTACTCGTCCCGTGGGGTGGCCAACGTCAGGCCCCTGCTCCGCAACGCGGCGAGGTGGGCGCCGCGGGCCACCAGGGTCACGTCGTGTCCGGCCCGGCTGAGTCCCACGCCGATGGTGCCGCCGACCGCCCCGGCGCCGATGATCAAATATCGCACCGCACCATTCTGCTCCGGACGGATCCGCGCGGACCGGCCGTCCCCCGATCAGCCCGGCGACGCGGTCATCGCGCCTCCCCGGATCAGCGGGGTGACGCGGTCATCGGCGGCAGGTTCGTGAGCTTGGCCGGGTCGAGCTGGTCGTAGATGCGGGTGATCCGGCCCCCCGCGCTCGCGAAGGCCATGCTCACCCGGATCGTGGCGGCGCCGGTCACGACGTCGACCAGCAGGCCCGGGTCGCCGTTGACGAGCACCGGTTCGATGGCGAGGCGTATCGCCCGGCGGTGGACCTGCCGGAACAGACCCAGGACGAGGCGGGCGACCTGCTGCGCGCCGACGACCGGCCGCCGGCCCGCGGGGAAGACCCCGCCGCCGTCGCCGGTCGCGCTGACGTCGGGAGCGAGTACGGCGAGCAGGGCCGCCAGGTCCCCGCCCTGGGCGGCCTGGACGAACGCGGCGACCAGGCGGCGCTGCTCGGCGGGGTCCGGTCGCTGCGACGGCGACGCGCCCTGGTCGGTCACCGTCCGGCGGGCCCGGGAGGCGAGCTGGCGGGCGGCCTCGGTGGTGCCGCCGAGCAGGCGGCCGATCTCGGCGAACGGGACGGCGAAGACGTCGTGCAGGACGAACGCCACCCGCTGCTCCGGGCTGAGCCGTTCCATCACCACGAGCAGGGCGTAGCTCACCTCGTCGCGGCGTACCGCCAGCTCCGCCGGGTCGGCGGTCGACCCGCT
This sequence comes from Micromonospora sp. NPDC049559, assembly GCF_040676675.1. Lineage (NCBI taxonomy): Bacteria > Bacillati > Actinomycetota > Actinomycetes > Micromonosporales > Micromonosporaceae > Micromonospora > Micromonospora sp. NPDC049559. The sequence continues at coordinate 1,930 of NZ_JBFAPK010000023.1, forward strand.
CTGGTCGGGCAGGCGGGAGACGTCCGGCTCGGGCAGCCACGTCCCGACGTACGCCTCCCGGCGTACCCGGGCGGAGCGCAGCAGGTCGAGGCAGAGCCGGGCGGTGACGGTGGTGAGCCAGCCCTGCGGGTCGTCGATGCCGGGGCGGGCGGCGGCGAAGCGCGGCCACACCTCCTGCACCACGTCCTCGGCCTCCGTGCGGCTGCCCAGCAGGCGGTAGGCGACCGCGGTCAGGTACCGGCGGTGCGTCTCGAACTCGGCGGCCGGATCCGTCATCCGTCGACCGTACGGCCGGACGTCCGGCCGGGGTCCACGGGGTGGCGGTGTTCACCGTTCCACGGGGTGGCGGTGTCCACCCCGCTACGGGGCGGCGGTGTCCACCCCGAGGCCGGTCAGGAGTGGCCAGATGAGCTGCCCCGCGCCGAGGCCGAGCGCGAAGAGGTTGACGACCCAGAAGAGCCCCACCCAGAGCAGGGCCGGCACCCTCGTGACGCCCGCGAGCTGGTCCGCGTCCGACTCCGGCATCCGCCCGCGCTGCCGGAGGATCTGCAGCTCGCCCACGGGGCGTACGCCGCCGAAGAGCAGGAACCAGACCCCCGCGTACGCGAACGCGGCCTGCACCTGCGGCGTGGCGTACCAGGAGATGGCGAGGACCACGCCGGTGGTGACGAGGATCGAGAGCACGCCGTAGAAGTTCCGGATCATCACGAGCATGGCGAGCAGCAGCGCCACCGCCACCCAGAGCAGCAGGGTGATCCGGCCCGCGCCGAGCAGCCAGGCGCCGGCGAGCCCGATCAGCGACGGGGCGACATAGCCGGCGAGCAGCGTGAAGATCATGCCGGGGCCGCTCGGCCGGCCGGCCGACAGGGTGAGGCCGGAGGTGTCGGAGTGCAGCCGGATGCCGTGCAGCCGGCGCCCGGTCAGCACGGCGGCGAGGGCGTGACCCCCCTCGTGGGCGATCGTGATCGCGTTACGGCTGATCCGCCACGGCGTCCGGGTGAGCACCACGACGAGCGCCAGCACCGCGGTGATCAGGACGATCGCCGCGGGCGGATCCGGTTGCGCCCCGAAGAGCCGGTTCCAGAATTCGGTGAGCCCGTCGAACGACATAGGGGGCGAGCGTAGCTCACTCGGAAGAACATTCACGATGGCGAGCGTGGCTGGGCTTGACCTCAACCAAAGTTGTGGTCGCAGGCTGGGCGCATGAAGATTTCGGAGCTGGAGCTGGCCTACCTCGCGAGCCAGCGCCTGGGCCGGCTCGCCACGCTCGCGCCCGACGGCTTTCCGCAGAACAATCCGGTCGGCTTCCGGTACAACCCCGGCCTGGGCACCATCGACATCGGCGGGTACCGGATGGGCGACAGCCGCAAGTTCGGCAACGTACGGGCCAACCCGAAGGTTTCGTTCGTGGTGGACGACATCGCCTCGCTGGACCCGTGGCGGGTGCGCGGGGTGGAGATCCGCGGGGTGGCGGAGGCGCTCACCGAACAGGACCCGCTCCGGCCGGGGATGAGCGGCGAGATCATCCGGATCCACCCGCGCCGGGTCCGGTCCTGGGGGCTGGACGCACCGGTGCCGTCCCCCGAGCAGAGGGAGCGGTAGCGGGATGCGTGCGGTGTGGTGGAGGCGGGCCGGCGGGCCCGAGGTGCTCGTCGAAGGCGAGGCGCCGGACCCGCGCCCGGAGGCCGGAGAGGTGCTGATCCGGGTCGCGGTGGCCGGGGTGACCTTCGTCGAGACGCAGGTCCGGGCCGGGCGCGCCCCCTGGCCCGTCCCACCCCCGCCCGGCATCCTCGGCAACGGGGTGGGCGGCACGATCGCCGCCGTCGGCGACCGGGTGGATCCGGCGCTGGTCGGAAGGCTCGTCGTGAGCAGCCTCCGCGGCCGGGGCGGGTACGCCGAACTGGCCGTGGCCGCCGCCGACGGTGTGCATCCGGTACCGGAGGGGCTCAGCCTGACCGACGCGGTGGCGCTGCTCGCCGACGGGCGTACCGCGCTCGGCCTGCACCGGTTGGCGGCCCCGGCGCCCGGGGAGTCGGTGCTGGTCGAGGCGGCCGCCGGCGGGGTCGGCAGCCTGTTGGTGCAGTTGGCCAGCGCGGCCGGCGCCCGGGTGATCGCCGCCGCCTCCGGCGCGTCCAAGCTCGAACTGGCCCGCTCGCTCGGCGCGACCGCGACCGTCGACTACACGGCGCCGGGCTGGCCGGACCGTCTCGCGGCGGAGGCGCCGGCGGGGCTCGACGTCGCCTTCGACGGTGTGGGCGGCGAGACCGGTCGTACCGTCTTCGAGGCGGTGGCCCGCGGCGGCCGCTTCCTGCCGCACGGCCTCGCGAGCGGCAGCATGACCGAGACCGGCGACGCCGAGGTCCGGGGCGTGCGGGTGATCGGGATGGCGGACTTCGGCTCCCAGGGCCTGTCGCCGCACGAGTTGGCCGCGGCGGCCCTGACCGAGGCGGCGGCCGGGCGGCTCCGGCCGGTGATCGGCCAGACCTACCCGCTGGCCGAGGCCGCCCGGGCGCACGCCACGATCGAGGCCCGTCAGACGATCGGGAAGACCCTGCTGCTCGTCGAGTGATCGGTCCGGGCTGGCGGTACCAGGTTTTCACGCTCCGTTGGTGAAGAAATCTTTAAACAGTCTTGCGATCATCGATATTTACCTTCAAAGATGAATCCCAATGCTTCGTCAGCCTTGGGAGGGACGATGAACAGCAACGGAGCGGACCCCGAGCGCAGATCGCGGCGCGTACGGCGGCTGGTGGCCACCGCCGTGGCCATCGCCGCCACCGCCGGCACGGTGGTGGGCGTGACCGCCGGTACGGCGCAGGCCGCCACCACGGCCGGCGTCGACGTCTCGCACTACCAGGGTTCGATCAACTGGACCAGCGTGCGGAACAGCGGCATCGAGTTCGCCTACATCAAGGCCACCGAGAGCACGAACTACAAGGACCCGCAGTTCAACACCAACTACGTGGCCGCCTACAACGCCGGCGTCATCCGCGGGGCCTACCACTTCGCCCGGCCGAACGCCTCCTCCGGTGCCGTACAGGCCAACTACCTCGCCAGCAACGGCGGCGCCTGGTCCGCCGACAGCCGTACCCTGCCGGCGGCCGTCGACCTGGAGAACAACCCCAGCGGCGCCCAGTGCTACGGCCTCAGCCAGACCGCGATGCGTAACTGGATCGCCGACTTCCTGAACACGTACCGCTCCCGCACCGGCCGGTACGCGGTCATCTACACCACGACGAACTGGTGGAACACCTGCACCGGCAGCTACACCGGCTTCTGGGCCAACCACCCGCTCTGGCTCGCCCGCTGGGCCAGCGCGCCCGGCACCCTCCCGGCCGGCGCGCCGGTCTGGAGCTTCTGGCAGTACACCAGCACCGGCGCCGTCTCCGGCATCGCCGGCAACGTCGACCGCGACTACTGGAACGGCAGCCGCGACCGCCTGGTCGCGCTCGCGAACAACACCGCTTGACATCCTCTTCGAAGCTGCGCCCTCGCCTGGGAATTCGTGGGAGGACAGACAGACTCAGCGGCAGCGGGATCGGCTATCGCCATCCGGTCGATGGCTGGTCCCGCCGCCGCTGACGCCGTCCTGTGGTTCGCCGTCCTGTGGTTCACGCCCTCCGACGCGGACCCGCCGTCACCGGCACCCGCATGGCGAACGAATTACGTGGGGCGAGCGAAGCCCTGGCGGGGGCGGTCTGCCTTTCGGATACGCCGCGCCGCAGCGCGAGCAACGTACCCGCCGCAGCGACGGCCACGGTCACGACACTCGCGAGCGCGACCAACGCGACCATGCCCAGATGCGCCACGAACAGTGCCGCGTCGCCAATGGCGACGAGCATCCACAGCGCCACACTCGGCTTCGCCGCACGTCGGCGGTAACTCATCGTCGTACCTCCTTCCGTCGTGCCATCGTTCGTACCCAGCCAGGACAGAGTTCACGCATCCCGACGGCAACGAGCCTGCACACTCGTCACGCCAGGAACGGGCTCACGTGATGACTCCGAACGGCGACGATGCCCGCCCGCCACGGCGCGGATGCCCGCGAGCGGACAGCCCTCACAGTTGCCGCAACTGCTCGGGGCGCACGGCAGCCGTCGCGATGGTCTCCCCGTCCTCGTCGACGAACTCCACCTCGTAGGCCCGCCTCGGCTGATCGAAGACGTGCACGATCGTCCCGACGCTCCCGGCAGGAAGCCCTTCGTCGGGCAGTCCTACCGTCAGCGCGACCATGTCGAACAAGTTCATCGGTCAGCCATTCTTGGGCGGAAAACAACCGTGACCATTCCGGCCTGTTTGGACGCCCAGTCCTCCGGACCATCTAGCTCGGCGGCCCGCCGCCAAGAAACCAGCACCAGGACGCCCGAAGTCCTGTGGACGCATGGAGGACCGGCCGCGATCAGGTCCTACTATCCGCGCCTACAAGACCGCCGAATCGCCAGCGACGTCCTCGTTCGGCTCAGGCGGGATGATCCGATAGTTCGGGATGAGCAGCCTGCGTTCCTCGGCAGGCAAACCCGGTGGAATCATCGGCACCCCTACGGGCGCCCGAGTACGAGATATCAGGATTCCGTTCAAGCAACTGTCGCACCAGACCGAGGCGTACGCCACCCGATCCTGGTCGTCACCCGTGAAGGAAACCCTCACAAAACCGTCACCGCAGCTGGGGCAAACAACCACACTCCGCGCCGGAAGTGCCCGATAGACCTGCTCGTACGCATCGACCCACGCCTCCCAGAGACTCGCCACGGACTCACCTCCCTTCAGCCTCGCGGCGGCTCAAGAGATGATCACCTTGGGGCGGCAGTTATGGAGCTACCAACCTCGATGCGGCCCGACAGACTGCCGTCGACGCCGATAGTGGCCACGCCGGGCGGCCCGTGCAGCTCGACGGTCCGGACGACGGTTCGGATCTCCAACCCACCCCCGGTTCGTACCGCGATCTCGTCGCCGACGCGCAGGTCAGCCCCTTCGAGCCGCCCTGGGAACCAGCACCAGCTCTAGCCAAATGGGACGGTCTCTTCCCGCCAGACCCTACCCGGGATGGCGCATCCGGCGTCTTCCCGGGCGACGACGAGAACAACTTGACCGGTACGTCGAGTCTTCGGAGTAGGAAAGTCGACTCCCAAAATGCGTATAGGCTGATACGTTTCCTCGTCCATCAGAGATGACACTCCGACGATTTCGCCACTGAGCACCGCGCCACAGGCAAGTAGACCACCGCGAGCGGGGATATCGAACACCTTGTCAACTCTGAATCTGACAGGCGTCATTTGTGTCTCCTAAGCGTTCGAGAGCGTCGGTCTCCACTCGCTACGCCTCGTCCTCAAGCGCGGCAAGCGGACGCCGCAGGTGCTCGCCGGCACGCTGCTGCAGCACATGGTCGTACTCGCGCGCGATGGTCGCCGCGAGGACCTCCTCGTCTGCAAAGCTCGCCGGTCCGGAATCGGAGTGTGACCGAACCAACGCGTCCGCCGAGACCTCAACGCCACGAGCCATGCCGGCCCGATCCTTGAGCCGACCCAGGCTAGTAAAGTCCCGTCACCCGCCGCAGGCCCACGCTCGCACCGCGGGATCGAATCAGCTTGGGTGGGCAGTTATGGAGCTGCCGACCTCGATACGGTCCGACAGACTGCCGTCGACGCCGATAGTGGCTACGCCGGGCGGCCCGTGCATCTCAACGGTCCGGACGACGGTTCGGATCTCCGGCCCGTCCCCGGTTCGTACCGCGATTTCGTCGCCGATGCGCAGGGCAGCCCCTTCAAGCCGCCCGGAAACCAGCACTAAGGAACGTCCGGAGATCCTGTGAACGAACTCCACCGTCATCCGCGAACCAGTCAACGCGCTCAACCCTTGTTCCTCCGCCAATTTTCCACGTAACGGTCCTCGACGGCGTACGCCTCGTCTTCCAGGGGCCCTGTGAGGGTACTGATCCTGCCCTCACGGTACTGGTCTACGTGCACCCGCTCATGGGCAATCGTGCGTACGAGCGTCTCTTCGTCTTGGAAAGCCGCCGGCCCCAACTGGATACCCTTATCATCTGTACGTGCTGCGGCCTGCGCGAAATCGAGGTAGGCCGCGTCGTCAGAACTTTCAATGATCTCAAGGTTGACCCCGTCAAGGTCGACCTCGGCCAACCGTGCGTAGTGGTCCACCATTTCTCGTGTACGTGGCAGCCCAAGGCCGCCGTCCAATACCTGACGATTAGTGAGGGCGCCTGATCGAGAATGTAACCCCGGTTGCCGCCTCACCGCTGGGCGGGTTAATGCGGGCTCGGTGCGGGCCAGGCGGGCCAGGAGGTCGCGGAGCTGCCGCAGGATGTCGTCCAGCCGCGACAGCATCGGGGCGAGGCGGCGCAGACTGCTGATCAGGCCCGTCAACAATCGGGCGATCTTCGCGGCCCACTTCGCCGCCAGCGAGGAGACCTGCGCGGCCACCCACGGCAGGCCCGCGCCGAGGGTGCCGCCGGCGATGGCCAACCACTCCCAGAGCCGTACCGCCAACACCGAGACGAACTCGGCGATGAGGTCGCGCACGACCTCACGTACCAGCGCGACGACCAGCCCCGCGCCCAGCGTGACGGTCGCCATCGCCTCCGCGCCCGACCCGGCCGTCACGAGCGCCTCGTGCTGCTCCCCGGCATACCGCCGGTACGCGTCCCCGGCGGCGCCCTGCCAACCGGCCAAATCGGCCTGTACCGCCTGGTCCAGATCCGCCGCCGCGTCCCGCATCGCGGCCGCGACGTTCGTCCAGGTTCCCGCGTACGCCGTGATCTGATCCGGATCGCCGGCCAACCGGTCGAGCGCGTCGGAGAGCGGCTTGACGTGCTCGATCAGCCAGGCGACGCCCCACGAGACGAGCTGACCGAGCGGGTCGGTGACCGTGGCGAGCACGTCCAAGCCCGCGGCGAACCCGCCGATGGTTCCGTCGATCCACGACCCGCCCTCGAAGGCGGAGACCAGCAGCTGGATGTCTTCGGCCAGACCGATGCCGGTCCAACCGCCGGTACTGTCCACCCGCGCCTCGACGAGCGGATTGGCCGTACCCGTCACCGGTCCCCGGATCCCGGCGAACCGAGCCGGACCGCCGCGTCGGCGTCCGAGGCCTCGTAGCGGACGGCGGCCGTACGCAACGATCGGGCCGACTCGTCCAGCGCCCCGCGTGCTTCGGAGAGCACGTGATCGAGCCGGTCGTGCAACGGGTCGAGCATGCCGGGAAGCATCCGGCACAGCTGACCGTACGCGTCCGAGCCGAGGCGCACCTGCCGGGCGGCGTCCAGGCCGCGCAGGACCTCGCCGCCGATCCGGTCGACGGCGCCGGCGTGACCGACCAGCGCGTCGGCCGGAACCGCAACGCCACGAGCCATCGGCGACCCTCCCAGCGGTCGAATCCGTACCGGGCCGCACCAGCCCGATCCGTTGAGCCGGACCAGACTAGTCAAACCTCGTCACCCGCCGCGACCCCACGCTCGCACTGCGAGACCAGAGTCGGCGTCGGACCGTCGGACGGCGATGAGACCCTAGTTGCTTGCGGGCCGGAATCCGTCCACGATCACCTGGAAGTTCGGCAGGTTCTGTTGCCAGACGGACTCGGGCGTCTCCCACCGGATCGCGTACCCGTGCTTGGGGCCCGTGACGAAGCCCCGGTTGATGGTGTGGACCCGGACGCCGTCCCGGTTCTGGCGCCATTCCCAGTCGGCGGCTTCGTTCCAGTAGTCGACGCGGCGCATCGCGACCAGCTCGTAGCCGGGATAGTCTCCCTTGCGCCTGCGCTCCTGATCCCGCCAGTCCGCCAGCGCGTCCGACTTCGGGCTGTCGGTCCAACCCACCAGGAACCACCGGCCGTCGCCGCCACGGAAATAGATGTTGCCGTCGTTGCGCCGCTCCACCCGCCACCCGTCCGGCACCGGAACGGAGAAGCCCTCCTGCGGGTCCCGGTACAGCTTCCAGCCCGCAGGGATCACGGGCTCGCCCGGACCGGACGGGGTCGCCGACGCGGTGACCGTGGGCGCGGCGCTGGTCGGCGGGGGCGGGGCCGGCGCGGAGGTAGGAGCCGCCGACGGGCTCGACGCGGACGGCGAGTTGTCCGTACCGGTCTGAGCCCCGGTGTTGTTCCCGGAGTCGCGAGTGGCCAGCGGGACGATGATGACCAGGGCGAGCAGGATCAGCACGACCACCGCGCCGATGATCCAGTTGCGGCGCGGCCCGGGCAGCCCGGCCAGGGCCGCACCGACCGGGTTCTCCCGGTCGCCGCGCGCGACGGTGGCCGGCGGTCCGAGCACCGGTGCGCTCGCGGCCGCCGCCGGAGGCTCGGCCTTCCGCTCCTCGGCGGTACGGCCCGGCCCGGGCACGAGTTGGGTGGGCTCGGCGGGCTTCTGCGAGCCCGACAGGAGCTGGGTCGGAGGCTCGGCGGTACCGGACCCGCTCGCAGCGGGACGTGCGGTCGAGCCGCTCTGCCTGTCCTCGGACGACGCACCGGCGTCGCGGGGCGCCGGGGTGGGTACCTTCGCGGTCGGCTCCGCCCCGCCGGCGCCGGCCGGAGCGGACGTCTCGGGCACCGGCCCGCCGACGTCGACGCGGGTCGCCGCCTCCGTCGGATCCGCCGGCGTCGGCTCCGGGGCCGCCGGTGGCGTCACGGGCGGCGCCGGAGGACGTTCCTCGGCCGGGCGCGGCTGCGGTACCAGGGTGCCGCGCGCCTCCCGCGGTCCGTTCGGCCCGGGTCGGCGTACCCCGTCCAGCAGCGACATCGCCCCGCGCGTACGACCGGTCGCCTTGCGCAGCAACCGCTCCGCCGTCTCCGCGGTGATGCGCTGGGTGGGATCCTTGCGGAGCAGTCCGACGAGCACCGGCTTGAGCGCGCCGGCGTTCTTCGGCGGCGGCAACGGCTCGGTCGCGAGGGCCGCGAGCGTCCCGATCGCGGAGGGACGGGCGTACGGCGACTGCCCCTCCACCGCCGCGTAGAGCGTCGCGCCGAGCGACCACAGGTCCGCCTCGGGACCGGCCGTGCCGTCCCGGGCGCGCTCCGGTGCGATGTACGCCGGCGAGCCGAGCACCAGCCCCGTCCGGGTCACGTTCGGGTCCCCGGGTACGGTGGCCAGCCCGAAGTCGGTGAGCACCACCCGGCCGTCGTGGCCGAGCAGCACGTTGCCCGGCTTGATGTCACGGTGCATCACGCCGGCGCGGTGCGCGGCCCGGAGTGCGCCCAGCACACCCAGGCCGATCTCCGCCGCGCGGGCCGGTGGGACGGGCCCGTCGTTGGCGAGGACGTCCTGGAGCGAGCGCGACGGGATGTACTCCATGACGATCCACGGATCGCCGTCGGTGCGGAGCACGTCGAAGACGCGGACCACGTTGGCATGGTTGAGTCGGGCGATGGCACGGGCCTCACGCAGGGACCGCTCGCGCATCTCCCGGCGTTCGTCGTCGGTCAGGCCCGGCGGCGGTACCAGCTCTTTGATCGCCACATCGCGGTGCAGCACCTCGTCACGGGCCTTCCAGACGCGGCCCATGCCGCCCTGACCGAGCGGCTCCACTAGCCGATATCGGTCAGCGACGAGTTGGGGGGACGCGTTGGCCATCCCGGTGACGGTACCCGGCCGCCGCCAACGTCATACCTGCGGCACGCCATTATGAGACGTCGGTCAGTTGACACCGTCGTACGCTGGTCCAATGTCTGAGCATGAGCCAGTGTTCCGGGTGATTCGCGGCATTCCTACCGACGAGGAGCTGGCGGCACTGGTCGGAGTGATCTTCGCCCGGCCCCGTCCGGCCGCACCGGCCGCCGCCCCCACGCCCTCGGTCTGGGCCACGCGCGCCCGACCCGGTACCGTGTCCGCGTCCGGAGTTCCGGCGCGGCCCGGTGTCGACGCCTGGCGGACGTCCGGACTCCCCCACTAACGCGGCCCGAACGGGGCTGCCCCGCTGGCCGTGACCTACTAATCTCACGGTGGGGTAGATCGGCTGTCATGCCTGGGGAGGGGCAACGGTGATACCTGAGGAAGACCGCGGACCGGCCTGGTTACGCGACTACAGCGCGATCGAGGCCGACATCTCCAAGATGGAGGAGTTCGCCAAACAGCTGCGCGACGAGGTGACGAAGAACTACGCGCCGCACCTCGAGTACGTGAACGAGGACATGAGCGTCCAGCTCCCTCCCGTGGACCCCCGGTTCGGCGAGCTCTACTCGTTCCTCACGGTCCATCGGGAGTCCCTCGCGGGTACGAACGAGATCGTGCACCACTACCGGGACGCGACGGGCGGCTTCGCCACGGCCGCCGACGAGGTGAGCAAGAACTACGGCAACGCCGACGCCTTCTCGGCCGCACGCGTCAAGGATGTCGAGGTCGCGCTGGACAAGACGGCCGCCGCGAAGCCCACGGCGCCGGTGACCACCGATCCCTACGCGGCGACCGACACCGACATCCCGGAGGTGAACTACTGATGATCCCCGCAGAGGGCGGAGGCAGCTCCGGCACCAACTGGTACGCCTACGAGGTGTCGGACATGTGGGCCATGCTGAAGGACCAGCAGACCGACAACCACTGGAAGCAGGTCGCCGGCTGGAAGAAGACGTACGAGCTCACCTCGACGCACCTCTTCCGGCTGAAGGAATACCGCGACAAGCTGATCGAGGCGTGGAACCCGGAGAAGAGTGATGCTGCCAAGGCGTACGTCGAGCGGCTGGACTATCTGATCGAAAACGTCCAGCAGACGTACGACGTGGCGATCGCGAACTACACCACCTCTTCGAGCGCGATCAGCGCCATCAGCATGGCCCGGTACGACCTCGAAAAGGTCTACCAGGAGTACGCCCAGAAGAAGCAGTCGGCGAACTCGTCGGCCTCTTCCATGCCCTCGGTGCCCAGCTCGGAGATCGCAACCCCGACGCCGTCACCGTCGCCCGGTCCGTCGCCCACGGACCAGGCCGAGCTGGAGCGGTTGAACAACAAGGCCCGCGGCATCATGTCGAAACTGGGCGGTGAACTCGCCTCGGCCCAGGTTCAGATCAAGCCGCCACCGACGTACAAGCCGTCCAAGGGTGGGATTGAGTCCGACCCGGATGTCTATGGCGGAGGCGGAGGGGGAGGGGGCGGCGGGTCCGCACCGCCGCCGATCCCGCCGATCATGACGGTGTCGACGCCCACGCACGCGCCGTCGCACGGGTCGATGCCCACGAACCTGCAGCCGGTGCCGACGCCGACTCCTCCGTCGACTGGTCCGATCCTGGGCGGAGCTCAGCCGGTGCTCCCGCCGCCGGCGCCTCCGATCACGCCCACCCCGCCGGCGCCCTTCCCGCCGACACCGCCTCCGCCGCCCACCATCGGCCTGCCGCCGATACCGCCCGGGCCGCTGCCGCCGACGAACTACGTCACGGGGCTGCCGTACAACCCGACCACGGGCCCGATGGCGAAGCCGGGCCCAATGGGCTTGATGAACACGCCTCGGGCGATGCCGCCGGGCGGGCTGATCGGCGGGCAGCCCGGCATGGGCCTCGGCCAGCCCGGGGGTGCCGGGGCTGCCGCGCGACGGATCAACCCGATCGGTGGGGTGATCGGTGGCAACGGCAGCGCGTCCGGCATGCCGATGGGCGGCCAACGCGGGGCGGCCGGCATGGCTCCAACCGGGCGCAAGTTCCAGCACGGTGAGGAAGAGACCGGCCAGCGGTGGGATCCGGACAACCCCTGGGCGACCGACGAGGGCGTCGCCCCGGTCGTGCTGCCGTCCAGGGAGAACGGCCGAATCGACCCGGGGCCGGCGATCGGCTTCGATCGGTGAGTTTGCGTGCCATCAAGACGGCCGTGGCGGTGCTGACCGCCACGGCCGTCGCCGTGCTGCCCGCCGGTCCCGCCCAGGCGGACCGAATCCGTGACGACCAGTGGCACCTGCGGTACCTCCGCGTAGCCGAGGCACACAAGATCAGCCAAGGCGAGGGCGTCACCGTCGCGGTCATCGACACCGGCGTCGACCCGCACCCGGACCTCCGCAATAACCTTTTGCAAGGAACGGACGTTATTGCGGGTGGACGTGGTAACGGTCAAGGCGACACAGACTCACACGGCACCGGAATGGCCGGAATTATTGCAGCCCACGGCCACGGCAACAGCGGGGCGCTTGGAATTGCGCCCCAAGCTAAGATCTTGCCAATCAGAGACGAAACAAGCTCTCAGGCAGGAAATGCAGACAACATTGCACAGGGAATAAATTACGCTGTTTCACATGGCGCAAGGGTCATCAACATCTCTTCAAGCAGCGGACCGTCGCCATCCCTCGACAAGGCCGTGACAGCAGCAGTTAGGGCAGACGTTTTGATTGTCGCCGGCGCCGGCAATAAGCCTCGCGATTTTGGCGTAACTTTCCCCGCCTTCCTTCCAGGAGTGTTGGCAGTAAGCGCAACGGATCGCAATAGTAACCTTTCAAACGTTTCGGTTACTGGCCGGAAGATAGCGATAGCAGCGCCCGGGACCGACATCTACACCACCAGACCCAACGGCGCCTACCGCGCGGGAACAGGCACCTCCGACTCCGCCGCTATCGTTTCGGGGGCGGCGGCGCTGGTACGGAGCAAGTACCCGAACCTGTCCGCGCAGGAGGTCGTACACCGGCTCACCGCGACGGCGGTCGACAAGGGTGCCCCGGGACGCGACGAGGAGTACGGCTACGGCATCCTCGACCTGGTCGCGGCGCTGACCGCGGACGTACCGCCGTTGGCGACCGGTACGCCCAGCGCGGACCCGAGCCCGGCGGAGAGCGACCCGGTCGCCGCGCCGCCGAGGCAGCCCTCTAACGGCAGCGGGGACACTCTCCTGCTCGTCGCCGGGCTCCTGCTCGTGGTCGCGCTCGCGATCGGGCTGCTGGTCGTACTCTCGCACCGCCGCCGCAGGGCGGCCGGCGCCGGCCGGGTCACCGGCTCGGCCGGGTCCGGTGGCGGACCCGCCGCGGGCGGGACCGACGGCTGAACCGGTTGCCGAACGGGTAGCGTCACCGGTCGTGCGAACGACACCTGCTCCCCACCTCGTCCTCGCCTCGGCCAGCCCGGCCCGCCTGAAGGTGCTGCGTGCCGCCGGCATCGAGCCTGAGGTGATCGTCAGCGGCATCGACGAGTCACAGGTTCAGACCGAACGGGCAGACGATTTGTCCCTGGAGCTTGCCCGCCGGAAGGCACACGCCGTGGCGGACACGATTCGCGGCAGCGCGGCGCCTGGAACGCTGGTACTCGGGTGCGACTCGGTCCTGGCGTTCGAGGGTGCGGTCCTCGGCAAGCCGACCGACGCCGCCGACGCGACCGCGCGCTGGCGGCGGATGCGCGGCCGGGCGGGGGTGCTGCACACCGGGCACTGCCTGCTCGACCTCGCCAGCGGCAAGGAGGCGGCGACGGCCGCCAGCACCACGGTGCACTTCGCCGAGATCACCGATGCCGAGATCGCCGCGTACGTCGCCACGGGCGAGCCGTTGCACGTCGCGGGCGCCTTCACGATCGACGGTCTGGGCGGCCCGTTCGTGGAACGGGTGGAGGGCGACCCGGGTACGGTGATCGGGCTGTCGCTGCCGCTGTTCCGTACCCTCCTCGGCGACCTGGGCGTACAGATCACGGACCTGTGGACGGGCGTCTGGCCCGCGCCCGGGCCGGGTCAGCCCGGTCCGGCCCCACTGGACTAACGTCGGCTCATGACCAGGAAGTCGTTGCCACTCACCGACGAGCTGCACTCCTACATCGTGGCGCACGGTACGCCGCCGGACGAGCTGGCTCAGGAACTCGCCGAGGAGACGCAGGCGGCGCTGCCGGACGAGGCGGGCATGCAGGTCGCCCCGGAGCAGGCGGCGTTCCTCACGTTCCTGACCCGGCTGCTGGACGTCCGGCACGCGGTGGAGATCGGCACCTTCACCGGGATGTCCTCGCTCGCCATCGCCCGTGGCCTGCCCGAGGGCGGGCGGCTGACCTGCTTCGACATCTCCTCCGAGTTCACCTCGGTGGCCCAGCGGTACTGGGAGCGGGCCGGGGTGAGCGACCGGATCGAGCTGCGCATCGGGCCGGCCGCCGAGACGCTGCGGTCGCTGCCGACGGAGCCGCACCTGGACCTGGCGTTCATCGACGCGGACAAGACCGGCTATCCGCTCTACTGGTCGGAACTGGTGCCCCGGATGCGGCCCGGTGGGGTCATCGCCGTCGACAACGTGCTGCGGCACGGCCGGGTACTGGCGCCGCAGGACGAAGCCGACCGGGCCATCGCCGCCTTCAACGAGACGGTCCGCGACGACGTACGGGTCGACGTGGTGATGTTGCCGGTCGCCGACGGTCTGACGCTCGCCCGGCGCCGCTGACGGGGTCGGACTCCGGAACGTCGGGCCGGCCGTCCGGGTTGTCCTCTTCCGCCCTTGCGCGCGCCGCCGTACCCATCCACGATCACGGATAGCTCGCGCCCACGGCACCGTCGGTGCCGTGGGCGCACATCTCGTGATCGAAACGGCCGCGAGCGGGCGACGCCTTCGCAGCCGCGTACGGCGGCCGAGCGGCACCGGAGGAGGGTCGGCATGCTGGAGTTTCCGGAGTCCAACCGGCGAGCGCTGCTGCGGGCGGCGGGTGGCACGTTCGCCGCCGCGGCGGCGGCGGCGGCGGTACCGATGGTGGCCGGCATGGCGCCCTCGCCGGCGTACGCGGTCGTCGTCTCCGGGCTTCCCTGGGTCGGTCCCGCCGGCTCGGGCGCCCCGTTCGAGGTCGATCCGGCCGTCGGCGCCCAGCAGGCGATCAACGACGCGCTGGCGGCCGTCGGCCAGGGCGCGGTCTTCGTGGCCGGCGGCACGTACCCGGTGAAGGGGCCCATCGTCCTCGGCGACCGGCAGAGCCTCGTCGGCGCCGGCCCGCTCTCCACGCTGTTGAAGGCCGCCCCCGGCTTCGCCGGCAGCGCGCTGGTCCAGACTCCGTCGGGCACCTTCACCGGCTCGCGCGTCTCGGTACGCGACATCGGGCTGGACGCCGCGAAGCTCGCCGCCAACGGGATCAACCTGCAGATCTCGGCGAAGCCCACGACGTACGGGCCGGACCCGGCGCCCTGGCTGTCCCGGGTCTTCGTCGCCCAGACCACGGGCGACGGGATCTTCCTGGGCGGGGCCTACTCCGGCGGGCAGCGGGAGTTCAAGGTGACCGACTGCCGGGTCGAGAACGCCGGCGGCTGGGCGTACCACCTGGACTCCTCCGACGGGTTCGTCAGCGGCTGTTCCGCCCAGGGCGGCACGCTGGGCGGCTACCACCTGGCGGGCGGCAACATCAAGGTCTGGGGCTCGAAGGTGTACGGCTCGGGGTCCGGCGCCACCCCCGGGCCGGGTTTCCGCGTCGGCACCCGCGCCACCGTGGTGGGTTGCGAGGCGCAGGACACTCGCGGCTGCGGCTTCGAGATCGTGGGGCGGGGTGCCACCGTCTCCGGCTGCACGGCCGACTCCACCGGCGTCGGCGACCCCGGTACCGACCGCTACTCGGCCGGCTTCTACGTGGGCAGTTCGGCGGTGAGCGTCGACGGCAACGCGTACCAGCGGGCCGGTGGCGGCGGGTCGTGGATTCCTGCGAAGGGCATGATGTGGGCGCTGTACCTCGCGTCCGGCGTGGACTACGTGATGGCCCGCGTCGTCGGCGACCCGAACCGGCCCGCTCCCTTCGTGGGCGGGGTGAGCGGCACGGTGGGCGCCAAATCGTCGGTCACGGTCCTGGTCTGAGCGGCCCGGCCACCGGGACTCGCACGCTCGCCGATCTAGGGCAAATCGTCGTGATTGGAGATCGAACCACAGGGATATGCCCTAGATCGACGTGGGCTAGCGGCGCGGCGAGTGCGGTCGCTACGCCTCCGCCTCCGCGGCCTGGACGGCGGGCGCGGCCGGCCCGTCGATGCGGGCGTCTAGCGGCGGCAGGGCCGCGGCGCGCAGCCGCAGCGCCCGCCCGAGGCGTACCGCGAGCAGCGCGGCCACCGCGATGAGGCCCGGGACCAGCAGGAACGCCAGGTGCGGTCCGGCCACGTCGGAGAGACGACCGAGTACGACGGGAGCGACCCCGAACCCGACCGCCACCGAGTACGACGAGTAGGCCGACGCCCGGTCGGCCTGCCCCTCGGCGGCGGCCAGCGCGACCGAGATGCCGAGCGGGTAGTGCATGCCGTTGCCGAGCCCGACGAGCAGCAGCCCGAGGACGGCGAGCCAGCCGACGGTGGCGAGCCAGAAGACGGCGAACCCGGCGAGGGAGACGCCCAGGGCCCCGACCAGCAGCGGGATCGGCGGGACCCGCAGGGCGACGCGGCCTCCGGCGATCCGCCCGACGCACATCCCGGCGACGATGGAGGCGAGCGCCGCGGAGGCCGCGCCGGCGGACATGCCGGCATGGGTACGCAGCACGTCGGCCGACCAGAGCGAGAGGCAGACCTCGATCGAGCCGGTGACGCCGAGCAGGCACCAGGCGATCCAGTACGCCCGGGGCAGCCGGCCGGCGCTGGCCGTACCGGTCGTCGGGTCGGCGCCGCGCCCCGGGCGTACCCGGAACGCGAGCGCGGCCAGGGCGACCAGCGCGATCAGCCCGACCTCGGCGGCGAGTGCCGGCCGCCAGCCGGCGCCGGCGCCGACGGCGAGCCCGATGACGATGGGCGCGAGGATTCCCATGCCGGCGCAGGCGGCGTTGGCCTCGCTGATCGCGGCCGGCGCCGCCGACCGGTGGTGCGCCACGAGCGTGGTGTTGATGCCGCTGACCAGCAGCGTGCCGGCCGTCGAGGTGAAGACCGTGGCGGCGAGGGTGGCGGCGGTGGGCCGGAGCAGGCAGAGCGCGGCCACGCCGACGGCGACACCGGCGAGGGCGCACCAGGTCGCCCAGCCCCGGCCGAGCCGCCGGGACAGGACCGGGAAGAGCAGCCCGCCGAGCACCCCGCCGACGGCCAGCCCGGTGCTGTGCAGGCCGGCGACGGCGGCGCTGGTGTGCTGCTCGTCGCGGAGCAGCGGCACGACCGGACCGAAGCCGTAGAGGAAGAAGCCCCACACGCCGAGTTGCGCGTAGCTGAGCCACGTGAGCCGGTCGTGTAAGAGGCGAGGCACGGTCGAGACGTTACCGGGTCACCGGCTCGCGGTGCCGCCGGGCCGGAACGCCGCCGGGCCAGAACCAGCGGGTTCCGGCCCGGCGGCGACGGGGACGAACTACCGCACGCTGCGCGCGAACTCGCGGGCGGCCCACCAGACGGCGGCGGCGGTCAGTACGGCCACGATGGTCAGCCCCTGCCACACCCGGTCGTTGCCGAGGTCTCCCGCGAAGAGCGCCCGGGTGCCGTCGACGGCCCAGGAGAACGGGTTCCAGTCGGCGACGTGGCGCAGCCAGGACGGTGCGAAGGTCAGCGGCAGCAGGATGCCGGAGAGCAGCAGCACCGGCTGGGCGATCGTGTTCATCAGCGGCGCCAGCGCGTCCTCGCTCTTGACCCGCAGCGCGATGCCGTACGAGACCGCCGAGGTCATCAGCGCGATCAGCGCGAGCATCAGGTACGCCAGCAGCAGGTCCCCGATGAAGACGGTGAGCCCGAAGGCCAGGGCCAGCAGCGTGATGATGATGGCCTGGGCGATCAGCGAGACCACGTCCCGCAGCGAGCGCCCGAGCAGCAGGGCGAGCCGGCTGACCGGGGTGACCCGCGACCGTTCGATCACGCCGGCCCGCAGCTCGGCGATCAACCCGAATCCCTGGAACAACCCGCCGAAGATGGCGAGCAGCACCAGCAGGCCCGGTACGAAGATCCGGTACGCCTCGGCCTGGGTGGGGGCGTTCAGCGCGGGCTTGAGCAGCGGGGCGAAGAGCAGCAGGTACATCACCGGCTGGAAGACGCCGACGAAGATCCAGATGGGGTTGCGGATCAGCAGCAGGAACTGCCGCTGGAAGATCAGCCAGGTGTCCCGGGCGAGTTTCATCGGATTCTCCTGTGTGGGGGCGGGGTCAGGACTCGCGCAGCGAGCGGCCGGTCTTGGTGAGGAAGACGTCGTCGAGGCTCGGCCGGTGCAGCTCGATGGAGCTGAGCGCGATACCGGCGGCGTCGAGCGTGCGCAGGATCTGCGGCATGACGGTGGTGCCGTCCTCCACGTAGAGCCGCAGCCCGCCCTCGTCGGGGGTCTCCAGCTTCGTCACGTACGGCTCGGTGTCGAAGACCTCGGCGGCCCGGGACGCGGCACCGTCGACGCCCACGATGACGACGTCGCCGGAGACCTCGCGCTTGAGTTCGGCGGGCGTCCCCTCGGCGACGATCTCGCCATGGTCCATGATCGCGATCCGGTCGCAGAGCGCGTCGGCCTCGTCCAGGTAGTGCGTGGTGATGAAGACGGTCATCCCCTCGTCACGGAGGCGCCGGATCTCGTCCCACATGTGCGCCCGACTCTGCGGGTCGAGCCCGGTGGTCGGCTCGTCCAGAAAGACGATCTTCGGCTCGTGGATGATCCCGAGGGCGATGTCGACCCGGCGGCGCTGCCCGCCGGAGTAGGTCTTGCACTTGCGATCGGCGTACTCGGTCAGTTGGAACGCCTCCAGGGCGCGGACCGTACGCGCCTGCGCCTCGGCCTTGCCGAGCCCGTACAGCCGGGCCTGGAGCACCAGCTCCTCGCGCGCCGTCGAGTCGTCCCAGGTGCTGCCGCCCTGGGCCACGTAGCCGATCCGCCGCCGCACCCCCGCCGGGTCTTTCCGCAGGTCGGCGCCGGCCAGGGTGGCCTCGCCGCCGTCGGGCTCGATCAGCGTGGCGAGCATGCGCAGGGTCGTCGTCTTGCCGGCGCCGTTCGGGCCGAGGAAGCCGAAGATCTCCCCCTCGGCCACGACGAGGTCGACGCCGCGCACCGCCTCCACCGTCTTCGTCTCTTTGCCCTGTCGGGAGCGGAACGACTTCCGCAGCCCTCTGGTCTCGATCATTTTCTGCTCCTGGTCGGTCAGGCCGGTCGAACCGCCGGCCACGTCCCCCGGGGACCACGCCAAGAGGCGCCCACCCCAACGCTCGGCCGAGGCTAACGCGATATAGCTTTTTTAGTCAAGGTTGATTATTTCTTGTTGTCGCCCACCCGACCGGACCCGCCGTCGGACGCCGGATCAGCCACACCCGACGCCGGATCAGCCTCACCCGACGCCGCCCCGGCCTCACCCGGTGGCGACCAGTTGTTCCAACCCTGCGTGCCGGCCAGCTCGTCCGGCACGTACGAGACTCCCGACTCGACCAGCCCGGCGACCCGCTCGCACCAGGCCATCTCGGCCTCCGCCCGGGCGATCCACAGCTCGAACATCCAGGCCACGTGCAGCGGCTTCGACTTGCTGATCCAGTCCGACTCCAGCGCCGTGCGCATCGACTCGGCGTTGGCCCGCAGCAGCCGCGCCCGGTTGCGCAGCGCAGCCACCGCCTCCTCGCGCGGCAGCGCCGGCAGGAAGGAGAAGGCCGCCACGAACGGGTCGTGCGTCTCCTGGAACCGCCACCACAGGTCGCGCAGCAGCGACTCGAACTCGTCCACGCCCTTCGCCGTGATCTCGTACGTCGTACGGGCCGGACGCGCGCCCACCTGCTCGGTGGAGACGGCCCGGAGCAGGCCCTCCTCGGCCAGCTTGCGCAGGGCGTGGTAGATCGAGCCGGGCTGCACGTTGGCCCATCGCTCCGCACCCCAGCTCAGCAGCTCGCGGCGTACGTCGTAGCCGTGCACCGGCTGCATCCAGTTGACCAGGCCAAGGATCATCATTCGAGTCGCAGACACCCCACAAGCGTAATAGCCAAATTTGACTATTCGAGGTATGCCCTGGACGGCACGGGCGTGCCGGCTCCCCGGTCGCGGCCGGCCGACGCGGGACCGGCGACCGGGCGCGGCGGCGCGGAGAAGCGGCGGCCGGCCGACGCGGGACCGGCGACCGGGCGCGGCGGCGCGGAGAAGCGGCGGCCGAACTGGCGGCCACCAGCGGTGTCAGTGTGGCATGCCACAAGCACGGGGGGCTCGGGCCGGGAAACGTGCCGATAAACTGCCCTGTCAGTAACGGGGAGGGGCGGTTCGCGATCCCCGGCACCGCGAGCAGGAGCGAGCCCCCAACGCCGCGAGCAAGAGGGAAGAGCGTGCGCAAGGTACTCATCGCCAACCGGGGCGAGATCGCCGTCCGGGTCATCCGTGCCTGCCGCGACGCCGGCCTGGGCAGCGTCGCCGTCTACGCCGACTCCGACCGGGAGGCGCTGCACACCACGCTCGCCGACGAGGCGTACGCCCTGGGCGGCGAGTCGGCGGCCGAGACGTACCTGCGGATCGACAAGCTGCTGGACGTGGCGGCGCGGGCCGGCGCCGACGCCGTCCACCCCGGGTACGGGTTCCTCTCGGAGAACGCCGACTTCGCCGCGGCCGTCATCGAGGCCGGCCTGACCTGGATCGGGCCCACCCCGCAGGCGATCCGGGACCTCGGCGACAAGGTGACCGCGCGGCACATCGCCCAGCGCGCCGGCGCGCCGCTGGTGCCCGGCACCCCCGACCCGGTCAACGGCCCCGACGAGGTGATGGCCTTCGCCATCGACCACGGCCTGCCGGTGGCGATCAAGGCCGCCTTCGGCGGCGGCGGGCGCGGGCTCAAGGTGGCCCGCACGATGGAGGAGATCCCGGCCCTCTTCGAGTCGGCGACCCGGGAGGCGATCGCCGCCTTCGGCCGGGGCGAGTGCTTCGTCGAGCGCTACCTGGACCGGCCCCGCCACGTCGAGGCGCAGGTCCTCGCCGACCAGCACGGCAACGTGATCGTCGTGGGCACCCGGGACTGCTCGTTGCAGCGGCGGCACCAGAAGCTGGTCGAGGAGGCCCCCGCGCCGTTCCTGACCGCCGAGCAGCGCGAGCAGATCCACTCCAGCGCCAAGGCGATCTGCCGCGAGGCGGGCTACCACGGCGCCGGTACGGTCGAGTACCTCGTGGGCGCCGACGGGACCATCTCCTTCCTGGAGGTCAACACCCGGCTCCAGGTGGAGCATCCGGTCACCGAGGAGACCTCCGGCATCGACCTGGTACGCGAGCAGTTCCGCATCGCCGACGGTGAGAAGCTGCGGCTGGACGCCGACCCGGCGCCGCGCGGGCACTCGATCGAGTTCCGGATCAACGGCGAGGACCCGGGACGCAGCTTCCTGCCCGCCCCCGGTACGGTCACCGCGCTGCGGCTACCCACCGGCCCCGGCGTACGCGTCGACACCGGCATCTCGGCCGGGGACGTGATCGGCGGCAACTTCGACTCGCTGCTCGCCAAGGTGATCATCACGGGCGAGACCCGGACCGAGGCGCTGGAGCGCGCCCGGCGGGCGCTGGACGAGATGGTCGTCGACGGGATGGCGACCGCGCTGCCGTTCCACCGCCTGGTGGTCCGGGACCCGGCCTTCACCGCCGAGCCGTTCACCGTGCACACGCGCTGGATCGAGACCGAGTTCGACAACACCATCGCCCCGTACGCCGCGCCCGCCGCGGCGCCGGCGCCGGCCGAGCGCGAGACCGTCGTGGTCGAGGTCGGCGGCAAGCGGCTGGAGGTGAGCCTCCCCGCCGGCTTCGGCGCCGGTACGGGCACCGCCCCCGCCGCCGCGACCGGTGGCCGACGGCCGGGCCGGCGCGGTACCGGCGGCAAGGCGGCCGGCGGCGCCGGCGGGGACGCGCTCACCTCCCCCATGCAGGGGACGATCGTGAAGGTCGCGGTCGCCGACGGGGACACCGTAGCCGAGGGTGACCTGGTCGTGGTCCTGGAGGCGATGAAGATGGAGCAGCCGCTGCACGCCCACAAGGGCGGCGTGGTCTCCGGCCTGAGCGCCGACGTGGGCGCCGTGATCAGTGCCGGTGCCACCATCTGCACCATTTCCTGACGCCGGCCGGCCCGCCACGGGGCGGGCCGGCCCGACCGGTTCCGTCGCGGCCCCGGCGGGATCGTCGCGGGGCGGCCATGATTGCCAGGTGCGATTTCTCTCCGGCGCGGCCCCCGCGCACGACCTGACGTACAACGACGTCTTCATGGCGCCGACCCGCTCCGACCTGGCGTCGCGGCTCGACGTCGACCTCGCCACGAGCGACGGCACGGGTACCACCATCCCGATCGTGGTCTCGAACATGACCGCGGTGGCGGGGCGGCGGATGGCCGAGACGGCCGCCCGGCGGGGAGCGATCACTGTACTGCCGCAAGACATCCCGATCGACGTGGTCGCCGAGGTGGTGGCCTGGGTCAAGCGGCGGCACCTGGTGCACGACACGGCCATCACGCTGGGGCCCACCGACACCGTCGGTGACGCGATCCACCTGTTGCCGAAGCGCGCGCACGGCGCCGTGATCGTGGTCGACCCCGACGGCCGGCCGCTGGGCGTGGTCACCGAGGCCGACACGGTGGGGGTCGACCGGTTCGCCCAGCTGCGGCACGTAATGTCGACCGAGCTGCACACGGTACCGGCCGAGGCCGACCCGCGCGCCGGCTTCGACCGGCTGGCCGCCACCCGGCGGCGGCTGGCGCCGGTGGTCGACGTCGAGGGACGGCTCGTGGGCGTGCTCACCCGGCAGGGCGCGCTGCGGGCCACGCTCTACCGACCGGCGCTGGACGACAAGGGCCGGCTGCGGGTGGCCGCCGCGATCGGGATCAACGGCGACGTCGCCGGCAAGGCGGCCGCCCTGCTCGACGCGGGCGTCGACACGCTGGTGGTGGACACCGCGCACGGGCACCAGGAGCGGATGCTCGCCGCACTGCGGGCGGTGCGCGCGCTCGACCCGCCGGTACCGGTGGCGGCGGGGAACGTGGTCACCGCCGAGGGGGTACGGGACCTGGTCGAGGCCGGTGCGGACATCGTCAAGGTCGGCGTCGGGCCGGGTGCGATGTGCACCACCCGGATGATGACGGGTGTCGGGCGCCCGCAGTTTTCGGCGGTGCTGGACTGTGCGGCCGCGGCCCGCGAGCTGGGCCGGCACGTCTGGGCGGACGGCGGGGTACGCCACCCGCGGGACGTGGCCCTGGCGCTGGCCGCGGGCGCGTCCAACGTGATGATCGGTTCCTGGTTCGCGGGCACGTACGAGTCGCCCGGGGACCTCTACACCGACGCGGACGGCCGGCGGTACAAGGAGAGTTTCGGCATGGCCTCGGCGCGGGCGGTCAGCGCCCGTACCGGGGACGACAGCCCGTTCGACCAGGCCCGCAAGGCGGTCTTCGACGAGGGGATCTCGACCGCGCGGATGTTCCTCGACCCGGCCCGATCTGGCGTGGAGGACCTGATCGACGAGATCGTCGCCGGGGTGCGCAGCGCCTGCACGTACACCGGGGCGGCCAACCTGGCGGAGTTCCACGCCCGGGCGGTGGTCGGGGTGCAGAGCTCCGCCGGGTACGCCGAGGGCATGGCGCTGCCGACGAGCTGGTGACCGCCGCCCGGGCCGGGGCGTCAGCGCGGGGCGAAGAGGCGGCCGATGACGGCGCGGCTGGTCCCGTCGAGGTCGGCGTCGACCTCGGGCGGTAGCGCGCCGTTGAGGTAGAGCGTGGCGAAGCCGTGCACGATCGACCAGGCGGAGAGCCCGGCGAACCGGGCGTCGGCCCCGGTGGGCGCGTCGGGCAGCGTCGCGAGGCCGGCGCGCAGCGTCTCGCCGGCGCGCTCGCGGGCGGCCGTCAGCTCCGCGTGGTCGGGGGCGTGCAGGTCGGGGCGGAACATCACCTCGAAGTGCGCCCGGTGCTCCACGGCGAAGCGGATGTAGCCGACGCCGATCTCCACCAGGCTGCCGGTCCGCTCGCGGATCCGGTTCAGCTCGTCGGCGAAGAGGTTGAACCCCTCGGCGGCCAGCGCGGCGAGCAGCCCGGCCTTGTCGCCGAAGTGGTGCGTGGGCGCGGCGTGCGAGACGCCCGCGCGGCGGGCCAGGTCGCGCAGGCTCAGCGCCGCCGGTCCGGACTCCTCGATCGCCTCGACCGCGGCGGCGAGCAGCGCCCGGCGCAGGTCACCGTGGTGGTACGGCCGCCCGACGGCGGCGTTCTTCGCTCCCATGTGGCCAGCATATCTTTCCATTGACAAGATGTGCACCCGGCTGCCATCTTGTCGGTGACAAGATTTCCCCGCTCCGGAACGGAGAGAGCCATGGCTCCCCTCATCGCCCTGGTCGCCGGCTTCGTGGCCGCCCGGTTGGCCGGACTGGCCGGCGTCGCCGCGCTCGACGGCTGGCACCCCGCGCTCCGCGTCGGCCTGGCCCTGATGTTCCTGGTCACCGCCAGCGCGCACTTCGTCAAGCTCCGCGCCGACCTCGTCGCGATGGTGCCGCCGGCCCTGCCCCGACCCGAGCTGCTGGTCACCGTCACCGGCCTGCTGGAGCTGGCCGGCGCCGTGGGCCTGCTGATCCCGGCGACCAGCCGGTGGGCCGCCGCCGGCCTGGCCCTGCTGCTGCTCGCCATGTTCCCCGCGAACGTCTCGGCCGCCCGCCGCGGGCTGACGCTGGGCGGTCGCCCGGTCACTCCGATCGGCCGACGCACCGTCGAGCAGGTCTGCTACCTCGCGCTGGCGGTGGCCGTACTGGTCGGCCCGTGAGCCGCCCGGGGCGTCCGGCGGGGAGCGGTTCCGGACGCCCCGGGCGCTCAGGCGGGGAGCAGCTCCGGCGACCGGCTGGCGACCACCCCGGCGACGAGGCGCACCGCCTCGACCGCCGGCACCGGGTCCAGGGACCGGCCGTCGCGCAGCCGCAGGGCCACGCGACCGGCCGCCGCCTCCCGGGCGCCGATCACCGCCAGGTACGGCACCCGGCGCCGCACCCCGGCGCGGATCCGGGCGCCGAGCGACCCGTCGGGGGCGACCGAGGCCCGCAGTCCCGCCTCGACGCAGGCTCGGGCGAACTCCCGCGCCGCCCCCGCCTGCTCCCCCGCGACCGGCAGCACGAGCACCTGCTCCGGCGCGTACCAGGCCGGGAAGGCTCCGTCGTG
Source organism: Micromonospora sp. NPDC049559 (assembly GCF_040676675.1). Lineage (NCBI taxonomy): Bacteria > Bacillati > Actinomycetota > Actinomycetes > Micromonosporales > Micromonosporaceae > Micromonospora > Micromonospora sp. NPDC049559. The sequence continues at coordinate 26,821 of NZ_JBFAPK010000023.1, forward strand.
CACCTCGATCAGGTACGCGAAGAGCCGCTCCATGCTGCCGATCAGGCTGCGGTGCACCATCACCGGTCGGCTCCGCCCGCCGTGCCGGTCCACGTAGGAGAGCTGGAACTTCTCCGGCTTGTCGAAGTCGAGCTGGATGGTGGAGAGGGTCGACTCGCGACCGGCGTCGTCCCGAATCTGGATGTCGATCTTCGGCCCGTAGAAGGCCGCCTCGCCCGGCGCCTCCTCGTACGGCACCCCGGCCAGCGCCTCGCGCAGCAACTCCTCGGCGACCCGCCACATCCCCTCGTCGCCGATGTACTTGGCCCCGGGCCCGCGCAGCGACAGCCGGAACCCGGCGGGCCGTACGCCCAGTGCGGCGTGGGCCTGGCGGATCAGGTCGAGGATCTCGGCGACCTCCTGCCCGACCTGCTCCAGCGCGCAGAAGTTGTGCGCGTCGTTGAGCGAGATGGCGCGTACCCGGCTGAGCCCGCCGAGCACCCCGGACCGCTCGGACCGGTACATCCCGCCCAGCTCGGCGATGCGCAGCGGAAGCTCCCGGTAGGAGCGCCCCCGCGCCCGGTAGACCAGCGCGTGGTGCGGGCAGAGCGCCGGCCGGAGCACGAACTCGTCGTCGGCGCTCAGGCGCAGCACCGGGAACATGTCCTCGGCGAAGTAGCCCAGGTGCCCGGAGAGTTCGAACAGCTCGCGCTTGCCCAGCGGTGGCGAGTAGACGTGCTGGTAGCCGGCCCGCCGTTCCAGCTCACGGACGTACTCCTCGACGGCGTGCCGGGCGGCGGCCCCGGCCGGCAGCCAGATCGGCAGGCCCGCGCCGGCGAGCGGGTCGGCGTGGAACAGCTCAAGCTCGCGGCCGAGCTTGCGGTGGTCGGACATGGCGTTCTCCTGGATTGGTACGCCCGGCGCCGGCGCGACGAGGCTCGTCGCCGCCACCGCCCGGGGCCGGCCACTCGACCAGGAACACGACGAAGCCCCGAGCGGATCGCCCGGGGCTTCGTCGACGGTGAGGTGCGTCAGCGCGGCACGCCGGGGTCTCCCGGCGTCGTCGTCAGTACCGCTGCCATACGCATGGCGGGAAGGTTACGTCGTGCCGCCCGGACCGGCCAGCGCATTTCCACCCGGGGCGGTCCGCACGCGGGTACGGCCGCCGCGGCGGCGGACCCGGGATCTCGGCCCGGCCGGGGGTGGGCCGCCGGCGCGGGACCCGCCGACGGCCCTGATGGCGATCCGCGTACGTCAGGAACGGGGGACCTGAGGTGAGCGGTTTCCGCGCAGTCAACGGTACGCCGACATCCGGCACGCCCGGCAGGACCGGACGACCGGTACATGATCGCGGATGATCGGCTGGGGCCGGCTCATCGGTTGGCCAGGATGATCCAAATGAGGGCACCGGAGGCGAGCAGGGCCACGACGAGCGCCACCACGATCCTCAGCCTGGCCGGGCGCGGCTCGGGCGGCGGTGGCCGGCCGCCGGGAACCGACCGGTCGAAGTGGCCGACCTGCCGGCGGCGCCGCTGCTCCGCATACCCCGGCACGGCCTCCCGGTGGTGCCGGTTGGCCTGGTCCGTCATCCGCTGGGCGTTTTGTCGGGCTCGGGCCGCCTCGTTCCGCGGCTGGTTCGCCGGGTTGGTCATGTCCGATGCCTCTCTGTGGGGCGGCACCGGCCGGCGCGACGCGCTCGCCGGTCGAGGCCTGCCGGCCACCCGCCGCCCCCGGAGCGATCGCGGTACGTGCCGCACCGGGGCCGGACGGCCACGGGCAGTCCCGTCAGCGGGACTCACCCCATTGTGAGTGGCGGGCGCCACCGCGACCAGCGCCGGACCGCACGGGTGCCGGTGGCGGCGGGCCGCGTCACTCCAGCTCGTGCAGCATCAGCTGGCGCGCTGCCTCGGTGACCGAGCCGGAGAGGGACGGGTAGATCGTGATGGTGTGGGCGATCTGGTCCACCGTCAGGTGGTTCTCCACCGCCATCGTGATCGGCAGGATCAGCTCGCTGGCCTTGGGCGCCACCACCACACCGCCGATCACCTGACCGCTGGCGGGCCGGCAGAAGAGCTTGACGAAACCGTCCGAGAGGTCGGCCATCTTCGCCCGGGCGTTGCCGGCGAGCGGAAGCATGACCTGGCGCGCCGGCACCCGACCGCTGTCCACCTCGTGCTGGGAGACCCCGACCGTGGCGAGTTCGGGGTCGGTGAAGACGTTGGCGGCCACGGTACGCAGCCGCAGGGGCGCGACCGCCTCGCCGAGCGCGTGCCACATCGCGATCCGGCCCTGCATGGCGGCGACGCTGGCCAGCGGCAGCACGCCGGTGCAGTCCCCGGCGGCGTAGACGCCCGGCACGTTCGTACGGGAGACCCGGTCCACGGTGACGTAGCCGCCCGGAGCCACCTCGACGCCGTACTCGGCCAGGCCGAGGTTCGCCGTGTTCGGTACCGAGCCGACCGCCATCAGCGCGTGCGAGGCGTAGACCACCCGCCCGTCGGAGAGCTCCACCTCGACGCCGTCGGCGGTACGGCGTACCGCGTCGGCCCGGGAGTTGTTCAGGATGCTCATCCCGCGGGCGCGGAAGACCCGCTCGATCGCCATGGCGGCGTCGGCGTCCTCGTGCGGCATCACCCGGTCCCGGCTGGAGACCAACGTGACTTGGACCCCCATGGCCAGGTACGCGCTGGCGAACTCGGCACCGGTCACGCCGGAACCGACCACCACCAGGTGATCCGGCAGCTCGGGCAGGTCGTAGACCTGGCGCCAGGTGAGGATCCGCTCGCCGTCCGGCACCGCGCTCGGGAGCACCCGGGGCGTCGCGCCCGTGGCGACCAGTACCGTGGTGGCGTTGATCGAGTACTCAGCGTCACCATGCGCCGGGGTGACGATGACCCGGTGGGTGTGACCGAGCGTGTCCTCGCCGAGCCGGGCCCGGCCGTGCACGAAGACCACGCCGGCCTTGATCAGCTTGGCCTGAATGTCGGCGGACTGCGCGAGCGCGAGCCGCTTCACCCGGTCGTGCACCGCCGTGGCGTCCACGGTGACGGCCTCCAGGCCGTCGGAGTGCACGCCGAACTCCTCGGTGTCGCGGTACCCCGTCACCACCTCCGAGCTGGCGATGAAGGTCTTCGACGGTACGCAGTCGGAGAGCACGCAGGCCCCGCCGGCGCCGTCCGCCTCGACCACGGTGACGTCGGCGTCCAGTTGGGCGGCGACCAGTGCCGCCTCGTACCCCGCCGGCCCCCCGCCGATGATCACGATCTGGCTCACAGCCCCAGCCTTCCCTCGATGCTCACGGTGACTTTCTCCTCCCTGAGCCGTCCGACACGCACGGTCGTATTCTCCACCACCGCCAAATCGGGCTATCGTCATCGCCGTGCGTCTTTACGCCGCGTACGGCTCGAACCTCGATCCCGCCCGGATGCGGGCTTACTGTCCGCATTCGCCCATGGTCGGCACCGGCTGGCTGGAGGGCTGGCGGCTCACCTTCGCCGGCGAGGGGGTGATCGGCTGGGAGGGTGCCGTCACCACCATCGTCGAGTCCCCGGGCGACCGGGTCTTCGTCGCCCTCTACGACGTGCACCCGCGCGACGCCGCCCAGCTCGACGACATCGAGGGCGTGGTCTCCGGCACGTACCGCAAGCTGCACGTACGGGTCGTCACGCTGGACGGCGAGGTCACCGCCTGGGTCTACGTCTTCGACGGGTACGAGGGTGGCATGCCGACCTCGTGGTACCTGTCGGAGATCGCCAACGCGGCCGAGAAGGCCGGCGCCCCGGACGACTACGTGGCCGAGCTCCGCTCCCGTCCCACGGGCACCGCCTCCGCCTGAGCGCGCCACAGCGGTCGCTCTCCCGGCTGCCCCATCTCAGACCGGGCACCGCCTCTGCCTGAGCGCGCCACAGCGGTCGCGACGGCGGATCTCCGCTCAGGGCTCCCCCTCCGCCTCGAACGCCTCGATCGCGGCCTCCACGTCGCCCGTGTGACGCCGGGCGGCGACCACGGCCCGCTCGGCGGCCCGGCGGGCGAGCTTGCGGCGGCTGACCTCCTGCTCCGCCGCGGTCCGGCGCCGCTCCAGCTCGGCCAGGGCGGTCTCGATTTCGGCGAGCTCGCCGGCACCCTCCTGCTCGGCGGTGACGGCCGCCGCCAGCTCCGACTCGGCCCGCTCCTGCCCGGTACGCGCCTGGGTCAGCTCCCGGTCCAGCGCCCGCCGCTGGCCGGCCCGGGCGGCCCGCGCCTCCCGCTCTCGGGCCTCGGCGGCCCGCGTCCCGGCCGCGCCGGCCCGCTCGGCGGCGGCCGTGCGCCTCCCGGCCGCCCGTTCCTCCCGCCGCGCCCCGGCCGCCCGCCGGCCCGCCGTCGCGGCCCGCTCCGGACCGGTACGGCCGCCGCCGGCCCGGGTATCGCCCCCCGGCCGCTCCCGGCGGGCCGGCGTCTCCTCCAGTCCCCCGGTGACCAGGCGCAGCTGCGGCCGGGGCACCTCGCCGAAGCCCGCGTACGAGGCTGCCCGCACCAGCCGGCCGGAGCGGACCTGCTCGGCGATGTCCGTGTCGGAGAGCGCGGCCTGCAACGTGGACTCGACCTCGGCCAGGGGCAGCCGGGCGGCCGGCAGCCCCGGATCGGCCTCGGCGGCCAGCGAGCGCGCCTCGGCGACCAGGCCCGCCACGGCCGCGCGCCGCTGTCCCGAGAGTTCCCGCAGCCGCGGGCCTCGCAGTTCCCGCTGGGCGGCGCGCAGCGCGGCCGACAGCTCGGCCAGCTCCGCAACCAGGTCGGGCCGGCGGATGGCGAGCAGGTTCACCAGCCAGGCCGCGAGCGTCGGCTTGCGCAGCTTGGCCAGTTCGCGGGCGGTGTCGGCGTCACCGGCGGCGCGGGCCGCCGCCACCGCCTCGTTGCGCGCCGCGACGAAGCCCTCGGGCGGGCTGGTGTAGAGCCGGTCCACCACGTCCCGGGATACCCGTGCCATCGCCGCTGCCCGCCGGTTCAGTCGACGCTGGTCCCGGGGGTCAGGCGGGCGTACTCGCAGCGGGAGAGCTGGGTCATGTTCGAGTCGGTGACCGCGATCCCGGCGTCGCTGAGCAGGCCGTCGTGCAGCGCGTACGCCCGGCGGGGCCCGACCGCCCGGACGAAGTCGACCGAGTCGGAGAGCTTCAGCCACGGGCCGGAGACCGGTACGAAGAGCGTCTCCACCCGGGCCCCGACCGGTACGTCGAACGAGTCACCCGGGTGGTAGACGGAGTCGTCGACGAGGAAGCCGAGGTTGGGTACCCGGGGGATGTCGGGATGGATCTCGGCGTGCCAACCGCCGTACGCCCGGACGCCGAAGCCGGCGGCGGTGAACTCGTCGCCCGCGTCGACCGCGGTCACCACGTCCCGCAGCGCGTCCAGTTTGGGCATCACCGCCGGATGCGTGTGGACGGTCACCGACGGGCGCTTCTCCAGCGCGTCGACCAGGGCGTTCACGTCGAGGTGGTCGAGGTGCTCGTGCGTCACCAGTACCGCGTCCACGCCGTCGAGCGCCTCCCGGGCGGTCAGCGAACCGGGATCGATGACGAGCACCGCACCGTCCTGTTCGAACCGTACGCAGGCGTGGCCGAATTTGGTCAACCGCACCGTGACCCCCTCAGAGCCGAATCGTGACGTTCCAAGCGCAGTCTGCCGGAACCAGCCGCTCGTCGCGGCTCGTCTGACGGATCGCTTTGCCAATGGTCACACCGACGGCGCGCCGGACCCCGGCCCGGGTTCCGGCGCCCCGGGCCCGGCCGGAGCAGGCAGCGCCCGGGAAACAGGAGGAGAGATGGACGGGACGCGAAGACGGCGACTGGCGACCGGCCTCGGCATTGCCGGCCTCGCCATCGCACTGTTGGTGGCCGGCGGCTGCTCGGGCGGCGCGGAGGACAGCGCCGGCTCGGCGGCGCCGGCGGATGCGAACGACCAGGGAGGGCCGGGGGCGGCGGCACCCGGGGCCGGCGAGAAGGCCGCGCCGCCGGCCGCCGGGGCGGCGCCGGGGCAGCCCGGGGCGGCGGCGCCAGGACAGCCGGGGGCGGCGCCGGACCTGCGGGTCGACCAGCGCTCCATCATCTATCGGGGCTCCATGAACGTACGGGTCGACGACGTCGACGCCGCGGCCGGCCGTGCCGCCTCGATCGCCACCGCCGCCGGCGGTTTCGTCGGCGCGGACAACCGCAGCAGCACCGCCGACGGCGCCGAGGCGTCCCTGCAACTGCGGGTACCGGCCGAGCGCTTCGCCGGGGTCGTGGAGCAGCTCGCCGGGCTGGGCACCCCGGAACGGCGTGAGATCAGCACCCAGGACGTCACCGAGGAGGTGGTCGACCTGGATGCCCGGATCAGCACCCAGCGGGCCCGCGTGGAGAGCGGCCGGCGGCTGCTCGCCCAGGCGAAGACGCTCGGCGAGCTGGTGACGCTGGAGGGTGAGCTGGCCAAGCGGGAGGCCGACCTGGCGTCGCTGGAGGCGAAGAAGCGGCGGTTGGCGGATCTCACCGCGCTCTCCACCGTCACGGTGGTGCTGCTCCGCCACGAGGCCAAGATCGTCGAGGAGAAGCGGCAGGACGAGCCGGTCGGGTTCCTGGCCGGTCTCGACGGTGGCTGGCGGGCCCTCGTCGCCACGGTGCGCGTGCTCTCGGCCGTACTGGGCGCCCTGCTGCCGTGGCTCGTGGCGTTCGGGGTACCCGCGCTGGTGGTCGTGTGGCTGCTCCGGCGACGCCGGCGTACGAGCCGCCCCACCGAGCCCGGGGCCCCGGTGGTCGCGCCGGTCCAGGCCACACCCGGGCAGGCGGTACCCGGGCAGGCTCCGCCCGGCGAGACCGCGCCGGGCCGGGCCACAGCGACGGCGCCGGAGATCGCGGCGCCCCGGGTACCGCCGCCCGGAAGCTGACGTGGCCGCTCCGGCGCGGCGACCGCCGCGCCGGAGCACGGCGCGGCGGGCCCGGGGCCGCTTCCCGGGGGCCCGCGGCGGGGGCCGGGACCGACCCGGCAGGATCTTGCGGTGGGTACGCCGCGCGCGTACCCCACGAGGTGCGACAGCCGGATGTGCGGCCGCCGGTACGCGCCGGTGTGCGACCCGGCACGACGGACGACGGACGGCGCGGCGGCGCCGCGACGGCGGAGGGGTGGGGCAGTGCGGAAGATGGCGGTGGCGCCGGGCGGGACGCGGCGCGGGGGCCGGCCGATGACCGGCGCCGAGCTGCACGTCGTGGACGCCTTCACCGACACGCCGTTCGCGGGCAACCCGGCCGGGGTCGTACTGCTCGACGGGGCGCGTACCGACGCCTGGATGCAGTCCGTCGCGGCCGAACTGCGCCACTCCGAGACCGCCTTCGTCGGCCCGGTACGCCCCGACGGCACCCGGTCGCTGCGCTGGTTCACCCCGGTCACCGAGGTCGCGCTCTGCGGGCACGCCACCCTGGCCACCGCGCACGTGCTCGCCGCCGACTGCGTCTTCGAGACGCTCAGCGGCGAGCTGCGTTGCGCGGTGGGCGCCGGTGGCTGGATCGAGCTGGACTTCCCGGCGGATCCGGCGGTACCGCTGGATCCGGGCCCGGAGCTGCGGGAGGCGCTGCCCGGGGCCGATCTGGTCGCGGCGGGACGGGGCGTCTCCGACGTACTCGTGCAGGTCGGCTCGGCCGCGCAGGTACGACAGCTGCGGCCCGACCTGGCCGCGCTGGCCCGGGTACCGGCGCGCGGGATCATCGTCACGGCCGCGGCGGAGGCGACGGGCGGCGCCGATGGCGGCGACAGCGACATCGTGAGCCGCTGCTTCTATCCCTCCGTCGGCGTGCCGGAGGACCCGGTGACCGGCTCGGCGCACTGCACCCTGGCCAGCTGGTGGTCCCCTCGCCTCGGGCGGGACGAGCTCCGGGCGGAGCAGGCGTCGCCGCGTGGCGGCCGGCTCCGCACCCGGCTGCGGGGCGACCGGGTCACGCTCGCCGGTCAGGCCGTGACGGTGGTGCGGGGCACGCTGGTCGGCTGACGGTCGCGGCCGGCGCCGTCGACGCGGCCGTCGGCCGTTGCGGTTGGCGCCGTCAGGCGGCGAACGCGCTGAAGACCGTGTGCACCAGCAGCCGTACGCCCACGGCGATCGCCCGCTCGTCCACGTCGAACGTGGGCCGGTGCAGGTCGGCGTTGGGCGCGGTACGGCCGACGCCGAGGCGGGCGAGCGCGCCGGGCACGTACTCCAGGTACCAGGAGAAGTCCTCGCCGCCCATGCTCTGCGGCGTCTCGGCGACGCCGGCCGGCCCGAGCGCGGCGGTGGTGGCCGCGGTGAGCACCCGGATGGCCTGGGCGTCGTTGACGACCGGCGGGCGGCCCCGCAGGTACTCGACGTCGACGGTCGCGCCGGTGGGGGCGATCACGTCCCGGACCACCTGGGTGACGATCTTCGGGGCCAGCTCCCAGGTGTCCCGGTCCAGCACGCGCAGCGTGCCGGAGGCGACCGCCTCGGAGGGGATCACGTTGTACTGGGTGCCCGCCGAGGCCTGGCCGAAGACCAGGAGCAGTCCGCTGTTGGCCGGTACCCGGCGACCGACCAGCGCCGGCACCTCCGTGACCAGGCGGCCGAGGGCGTCGACGAGGTCGACCGTCAGGTGCGGGCGGGCGGTGTGCCCGCCCGGGCCGCTCAGCCGTACGGTGACGTTGTCCGCGGCGGCGGTGATCGGGCCGACCCGCAGGCCGACCTGCCCGACCGGCAGGTTCGGGTCGCAGTGCAGCGCGAAGATCTGGGCCACGTCCTCCAGCCCGCCGGCCTCGATCACCTCCAGCGAGCCGCAGGGCAGGATCTCCTCGGCCGGCTGGAAGATCAGTCGGACCCGCCCGGGCAGCTCCCCGCGCTGAGCGAGCTGGGCGAGGAGCAGGCCCACGCCCAGCAGTACGGTCGTGTGCACGTCGTGGCCACAGGCGTGGCAGACCCCGGGCACGGTCGAGCGGTACGGGACGTCCTTGACGTCGACCAGCGGGAGCGCGTCGATGTCGGCCCGCAGGGCGATCACCGGACCGCTCGGCTCGCCGTCGATGTCGCAGATCACGCCGTTGCCCTTGGGCAGCAGGCGCGGGTCGAGCCCGGCGCCGGCGAGTTCGCGGGCGATCAGCGCGGCGGTCTGGAACTCCTGGCCGGAGAGTTCGGGATGCGCGTGGATGGTGCGTCTCGTGACGATCAGGTCGGGTACCCGCAGTGCGAGCAGCTGGTCGAGGTCGGATGGGAGAGGCTCGGCCTCGGGCGGCATCTCGGGCCAGACCGACGCCAGCGGGCCGCCTGTCGGCAGCGTCAACGCACTCGTCACGTCGAATTCTCGATCACTAGTCGTGGATGGGTCAGTGGGAACAGCAGACAGCCTAGACCTCCGACGGTGACGCTGCGCAACCTCGTTACGGTAGTGATCGGAACGCGCAGCGTCACGAAATCCCTGGTAGGAGCGCTCGAGACCGTACGGGATCGCACGTGGATCGCCATCCGACGCCGACATCAACCCGCCACCTCCTACAACGCGTGACGGTTCCGTCAGTCACGATTTTCCCTCGCACCCCGAGGGCTCCGCACCCGAATTGTCGGATTATCGGCGGGATCCGACCGCCGCCGTCGACGATCGTCACGCCGGTCGGGCGCGGGCGGGACCCCACCCTGGCACGCGCGAATCACCCGGGTACGGACACCATGTCCGTCATATCCGTCAGCCTGGGCGGAACGTACCCACAGGAACACCAGCCCGAAACGTTCCCGGACCGTCCGCGTCGATCATGGAGTCGTGGTCGACGGTATGGCCCGTTTTCACCCTTCCCGTTCCGACCACAACTCCATGATCGACGGGAAGGTCAGAAGCGTTCGGTCGGCTGGTACGTGCCCCAGACCTCGCGCAGACTGCCGCAGACCTCGCCCACGGTGGCCCTCGCCCGCAGCGCCTCCCGCATCGGGTAGAGCACGTTCTCCGTGCCCGCGGCGGCCGTACGCAGATCGGCGAGGGCACGCTCGACGGCGCCGGAGTCACGGGTGGCCCGCAGCCGCGCCAGTCGCTCCGCCTGTGCCCGCTCGATCGCCGGGTCGACCCGCAGCGGCTCGTACGGTTCCTCCTCGGCCACGGTGAAGCGGTTGACGCCGACCACGACCCGCTCGCCCGAGTCGATCTCCTGCGCGATCCGGTAGGCCGACGCCTCGATCTCCCGCTTCTGGAACCCGCTCTCGATCGCGTCGACCGCGGAGCCGTACTCGGCCACCCGCGCCATCAGCTCGGTGACGCCGGACTCGATCTCGTCCGTCATCGCCTCCACCACGTACGAGCCGGCGAACGGGTCGACCGTGGCGGTCAGGTCTGTCTCGTACGCGAGCACCTGCTGGGTACGCAGCGCCAACCGGGCGGCCTTCTCGGTGGGGAGCGCGATCGCCTCGTCGAAGCTGTTGGTGTGCAGCGACTGGGTGCCGCCGAGCACCGCGCCGAGCCCCTGCACGGCGACCCGGACGAGGTTCACCTCCGGCTGCTGCGCGGTCAGCTGCACCCCCGCGGTCTGGGTGTGGAACCGCAGCATCCAGGAGCGGGGATCGGTGGCGCCGAACTCCTCACGCATCAGCCGGGCCCAGATCCGGCGCGCCGCCCGGAACTTCGCCACCTCCTCCAGCAGCGTGGTGCGGGCGACGAAGAAGAACGAGAGCCGGGGGGCGAAGTCGTCCACCCGCAGCCCGGCCGCGAGCGCGGCGCGTACGTAGTCGAGGCCGTTGGCGAGGGTGAAGGCGATCTCCTGCACCGGCGTCGCGCCGGCCTCCGCCATGTGGTAGCCGGAGATGGAAATGGTGTTCCACTTCGGAACCTCCCGGCGGCAGTAGCCGAAGGTGTCCGCGACCAGCCGGAGCGAGGGTTTCGGCGGGAAGATGTACGTCCCCCGGGCGATGTACTCCTTGAGAATGTCGTTCTGGATCGTCCCCTTGAGCGCCGAGCCGGGCACCCCGGACTCCTCCGCCACCAGCTGGTAGAGCAGCAGCAGCACCGAGCCAGGCGCGTTGATCGTCATCGAGGTGGAGACCTGGTCCAGCGGGATGCCGTCGAAGAGCAGCCGCATGTCCTCGATGGAGTCGATCGCGACCCCGACCTTGCCGACCTCGCCGTGCGCGACCGGGTCGTCGGAGTCGTACCCCATCTGGGTGGGCAGGTCGAACGCGACCGAGAGGCCCATCGTCCCGGCCCGCAGCAGTTGGTGGTAGCGCGCGTTCGACTCGGTGGCGGTACCGAAACCGGCGTACTGGCGCATGGTCCAGGGGCGCGACGTGTACATGGTGGGGTAGACCCCACGGGTGAAGGGATACTCACCCGGTGCGCCCAGCCGCTCGTCCAGCTTCTCGGGCGCGTCCGTCGCCGAGTAGACAGGCTTGATCGGAAAGCCGGATTCGCTCGACCGGGGTTCGCTCATGACGGGATGGTAGGGCGTGGCACCGGCCGGCCGGTCGAACAATCCCGTACAATTCTGCTCAAAAGAAGCACTCAGAGTGAGAAACTTGATACCCGAGGGCCGACTCCGGCAGAAGGCGCGCCGACCGAACTTTCCCTTCTGGCACCGGAACCCTCAAGATAGGGGAGTTGTGTCCCAGCCCCTCGATTCTCTCCGGTGGCTATTCCTGTGACTCAGATTCCGACGTGGAGCGGCGGACCAGTCAACACCCCCAGCGGACGCGCCGCCCCCGGCTCCACCATCGGCGGCCGTTACGAACTACGAGCGGCGGTCGGTCACGGCGGCATGGGCACCGTCTGGCGGGCCGCCGACACCCTGCTCCGCCGCGACGTCGCGGTCAAGGAGGTCGTCCTGCCGCCGGGGCTCGCCCCGAGTGACCGGGACGCCCTGTACGAGCGCACCCTTCGCGAGGCCCGGGCCGCCGCGGCGCTCCAGCACCCCGCCGTGGTGCAGGTGTACGACGTGGTGACCGAGGGCGGCCGGCCCTGGATCGTGATGGAGCTGCTGGATGCGCGCAGCCTCGCCGACATCGTGATCGAGGACGGGCCGCTGGCGCCCCGCGCGGTAGCCAAGATCGGTATCGCGCTGCTCGGCGCCCTGGAGGTGGCGCACGCGATCGGCGTGCTGCACCGGGACGTGAAGCCCGCCAATGTGCTGATCTGCAACGACGGGCGGTGCGTCCTCACCGATTTCGGCGTCGCACGGATGCCCACCGACGTACAGCTCACCACCCCCGGCATGGTGCTCGGCTCGCCGCACTTCATCTCCCCCGAGCGGGCCATGGGCCAGGACTTCGGCCCGCCCAGCGACCTCTTCTCCCTCGGCGTCACCCTCTACACGGCGGTCGAGGGGCGCCCGCCCTTCGACAAGGGCGACCCGATCGAGACCATGCACTCCGTCGTCGAGGACCCGCCGGCCCCGCCGGTCAAGTCCGGCCCGCTCACCCGGGTGCTGATGGGGCTGCTGGAGAAGGACCCGGCTCGCCGGCTGGACGTGAACGCCTCCCGCAGCATGCTGCGCGACCTGCTCGGCGGGGTGCTGGCCAGCAAGGCGCCGACGGACCAGATGACCGATCCGTACGCGGTGGTGCCCGCGCAGCGCGCGCCGTGGCAACCGCCGGTCGCGCCGCCGCAGCCGTCCGGCCAGATCGGCGGCCGGGCGATGCTCGCGCCGGGCGAGTCGCTCACCGACCGCCTGGCCGAGTTGCGCCGGGGCGAGCAGGACGGCGCGGCCGCCGCGACGGCCGGGCAGAACGCCGCCGCGCTGGAGGCGACGGGTGCCCAGGGTCCCGTCGCCGACGTCACCGCCCCCATCCCGCCGGGCGCCCCGGCCGGTCACCCCACGGCACCGGGGAGCCCGACCGGAGCGACGGGCCCCGCCGGCACCACGCCGAACGGCCTGACCGGTCTGAGCGCCCCCACCGGCGCGATGTCCGCCCCCACCGGCGCCATGCCGGCCCAGCCCGGCACGCGGCCCGCGGGCGCCGGACCGGCCTCGTACGGCGAGACCACGACCGCGCTGCCGCCGATGGCCGCCCGGTCCGGCGGGCCGGGCCCCGGCGGCGACGCCACCACGGCGATGCCGTCCTGGCCGCACCAGCAGCCGCCGCCCGGCCACGGCTACGGCATCCCGGCCGCCGCGCCGGGGGCGCCCGGCGGTGGCGGCGCCCCAACCGGTGCCCGCCAGACCGGCGGCAACCTGCTCGGCACGATCAAGGGCTGGCCGCGCAAGGTCCAGCTCGCGGCGGCCGGCGGCGTCGCGCTCGTGCTGGTACTCGGCACCGTGCTGCTGTTCAGCGGCGGCGACCCCGAGCGGCCCGCGCCGCAGGCCGGCTCGCTGACCCCGAGCGCGCCCGCGGTCCAGACGCAGCCCTACGCCGACCGGGGCGTGGCGGTCAACGTCCCGAAGGGCTGGACGCGCAACGGCGCCGGCACCTACGTCGACTACGTCGACCCGCAGGACAGCGGCCGCAAGGTGCGCATCATCGTGGAGAAGTTCAGCGGCAGCTCGTCGCACCGCTGGGCCGAGATCGCCGAGAACGGCCTCAAGAAGCCCGACTCGAAGTCCTGCGCCCGGCCCTACGCCCGGTTGGCGTTCACCGACGTCGAGTTGGCCGGCAAGGCCGCGGCCGAGTTCGAGTACAACTGCGGCCAGGGCGACGCGATGCGGCACGGCGTCTGGCGCGGGGTGGTCTCGGGCGGCAAGGCGTACTCGTTCTACCTGACCAGCAACGACGGCAAGTTCGCCGAGAGCAAGCCGATCTTCGACGAGATGGTCCGGTCGTTCCAGCTCACCGACGCGGGCTGAGCGGCGCTCCGAACGGGCCTCGCCGGCCGGTCGACCTGCCCCGACCGGCCGGCGGTACCCGCCGCCGTGCTATCAACGACGGCATGGCGGCGGAGACGATCAAGATCGACGAGTTGCGCGCGCGGGCCCAGGGCTGGCTGGACGACGACCCGGACCCGGCGACCCGCGACGAGCTGCGGGCGCTGCTCGACCGGCTGCCGGAGAGCGCGCCCGAGCTGGCGGACCGCTTCGCCGGGCCGCTGACCTTCGGCACCGCCGGCCTGCGCGGCGCGCTGCGCGCCGGCCCCAACGGCATGAACCTCGCCGTCGTCACCCGCGCGGCGGCCGGGCTGGTCGCCTGGCTCGCCGCCCGGGAGGCGACCGGGCCGCTGGTCATCGGGTACGACGCGCGGCACGGCTCCAAGGCGTTCGCCGAGCGGACCGCTCAGGTCGCCACCGGGGCCGGCCGCCCGGCCGTGCTGCTGCCCCGGCCGCTGCCCACCCCCGTCCTGGCGCACACCGTACGGGCCCTCGACGCCGTCGCCGGGGTGATGGTCACCGCCAGCCACAACCCGCCCCAGGACAACGGCTACAAGGTCTACCTGGGCGCCGCGCTCGGCGGGGCTCAGGGCGCGGGCGCGCAGATCGTCCCGCCGGTCGACGCCGAGATCGAGGCCGCCATCCGGGCGGTCGGCGCGCTGCGGGACGTACCGCTCGGACCCCCCGGCACGGTGCTCGGCAGCGAGGTCGTCGCCGGGTACGTGGACCGGGCCGCCGCCGTGGTCGAGCCGGACGGCCCGCGGGAGCTGACGGTCGCGTACACGCCGCTGCACGGCGTCGGCGGGCCGGTGCTCACCGCCGCGTTCGCGCGGGCCGGCTTCGCCGTACCGGGCATCGTGGCGGAGCAGGCCGAGCCGCATCCGGACTTCCCCACCGTCTCGTTCCCCAACCCGGAGGAGCCGGGCGCCACCGACCTGCTGCTCGAACTGGCCCGTACCGTCGGGGCGGACATCGCCATCGCCAACGACCCCGACGCCGACCGCTGCGCCGTGGCGGTACCGGACCCGGCCCACGGCTGGCGGATGCTCCGCGGCGACGAGCTGGGCGTCCTCCTCGCCGACCACCTGATGCGCCGGGGCGTACCCGGCCTCTACGCCACCACGATCGTCTCCTCGTCGCTGCTGCGGGCGCTCTGCGCGGCCCGTGGCCGCCCCTACGACGAGACGCTGACCGGGTTCAAGTGGATCGTCCGGGCCGGCACCGGGGACGAGCCGCTCGCCTACGGGTACGAGGAGGCGCTCGGCTACTGCGTCGCGCCGGACCAGGTACGGGACAAGGACGGCATCACGGCCGCGCTCATCGTCGCCGAGTTGGCCGCCGCGCTCCGGGCACAGGGCCGCACGCTGCTCGACCGGCTCGACGAGTTGGCCGCCGAGTTCGGCGTCCACGCCACCGACCAGCTCTCCGTCCGGGTCGACGACCTCGGCGAGATCGCCGCGGCGATGGCCCGCGTCCGGGCCGCCACCCCGGCCGCCCTGCTCGGCTCGCCGGTCACCTCGGCGCAGGACCTGCTCCCCGCGGCCGACGTGCTGATCCTGCGTACCGCCGGCGCCCGGGTGGTGATCCGCCCGTCCGGTACCGAGCCGAAGCTGAAGGCGTACCTGGAGGTGGTCGAGCCGGTCGGCGAGGGCGACGTCGCCGCGGCCCGGCAGCGGGCGGACGCCGCGCTGCGCGCCCTGCGGGGAGAGACCGCGGCGGCGCTCGGGATCGCCTGAGCACGGCGCCCGGGGTCGCCGCTCGCGACCCCAGGCGCCGGTGGCTGACGAACGGCCCGTCCGGGGGTCAGGCGCGGCTGCCCAGCGCCGCGTCGATGGCCCGGGTCAGCGCCGCGAGCACCAGCGCCACCGAGGGGCGGACGTTCGACCGCTCCAGGTTCGCGGCGTCGCCGAAGCCCGCGCCGCCCGCGATCTCCTCCAGCCGGCGGCGCGCGTCCAGGGCCGCCGCGTCGGTCAGGCCCAGGCTCGGCTCCATTCGTACGGCGGCGACCAGCGCGGCCAGCGCGGCGGTGCGCTCGTCCGGCTCCCGCTCGCCGGTGAGCGCGGCGGCCAGCCGCACCCGGACCTCGGTCTCCACCGCCGCGTCGAGCACCGGGTAGCGGTGCAGGTGGATGACGTCGAGAGCGGTCTCGTCGACGTCCCGGATCACGCCGCGGTCGCATAGGTCGCGCAGGACGCGCTCGCGCAGCCTGTGCCGGAGCCGCTGCACCCAGGAGGCGGCCGGTTGCGGGGTGTCCGCGGCGATCCGGGCCAGCACCTCGTCGGCGACGGGTACCCCGGTCGGGGTCCGGTCGATCGCCTCAAGCGAACCGTCCACGTACGCGAGCCGGTCGGCCAGCGCGAGTTCGACCAGCACCGCGGCGGCCATGCCGAGGTCGAGCCCGATGCGCGACCCGGTCGCCCGGCCGGATTCGTCGTCGTAGGCGAGTAGCAGCAACTCTTCGGCGAGCGCAACACCTGTCATGGCCCGAGACGTTATCGGGTGGCCGCACGCCGTGGGGGCAACCGGGTGCCCCGACCGCCTCCGGGTCGTCGGGCCTGCCTCGCCGCGACCGCCGCCGCGACCTCGGGCGCCGCCGCCGCGACCTCGGGCGCCTCCGCCGTACCCGCGCCGCCGGGTCGTATGGTGGCGCCGTGCAGGCGATCATCGCGACCCTCGGCTACGTCCTCTCCCCCGACCGGCGGCAGGTGCTGATGCTGCGCCGCGACAAGCGCCCCGACGACCTGCACTTCGGGTACTACAACGGGCTCGGCGGCAAGGTCGAACCGGACGAGGACGTCGCGGCCGGCATGCGGCGGGAGATCCGCGAGGAGGCCGGACTCGAATGCGAGCGGATGGAGTTCGCCGGTACGGTCTCCTGGCCCGGTTTCGGCCGGGCCGGGGAGAACTGGTTCGGCTTCCTCTTCCGCATCCCCGCCTGGTCCGGCGAACCCGCCGACCGCTGCCCGGAAGGGACCCTGGTCTGGACCGACCTGGACGACATCCTGGCCGGCCGGGTCCCCATGTGGGCCAGCGACCGGAACTTCCTGCCGCTGGTCTTCGCCGAGCGTCCCCGCGTCTTCCACGGCGTCCAGCCCTTCGCCGCCGGCCGGCCGCTGACCTGGAGCGTCACCGAGATGTGACCCCTGCCCCCGGGCGCGAGTCGCGCCGCCGCCCGCAGGCGCCATCAAGCGGAGGGAGCGAAGCGACTGAAGCGACTGGCGCCTGCGGGCGGCGGCTCTCCAGGCGCGCGAGCCGCCCGAGCGAAGCGAGGGCCAGAAACTCAGAACCGGGGCATGCCGCCGAACTGGCGGTCGCCCGCGTCGCCGAGGCCGGGGACGATGAACATCTTGTCGTTGAGGCGCTCGTCGATCGAGGCGGTGACCAGCCGCAGCGGCAGGCCGGACCGCTCCAGGCGCTCGACGCCGGGCGGCGCGGCCAGCACGCAGATCACGGTGATCTCGGTGCAGCCGCGCTCGGCGAGCAGCCGGCAGCAGTGCTCCAGCGAGCCACCGGTGGCGAGCATCGGGTCGAGCACCAGCACCGGGCGGCCGGTCAGGTCCCGGGGCAGCGACTCCATGTAGGCGCGCGGCTCGAAGGTGTGCTCGTCGCGAGCCAGCCCGACGAAGCCCATCGACGACTCGGGCAGCAGCGCGAGCGCCGCGTCCGCCATGCCGAGCCCCGCCCGCAGCACCGGTACGAGCAGCGGCGGGTTGGCCAGCCGGGTGCCCTCGGTCGCGGCGACCGGGGTCTCGATCCCGTAGCGCTCCACGGGGAACGGGCGGGCCGCCTCGTACACCAGCATCGTGGTGAGCTCGTGCAGCGCGGCGCGGAACGACGCCGAATCGGTACGGGCATCGCGCATCGCGGTGAGTCGCGACTGGGCGAGCGGATGGTCAACTACGAGTACGTCCACGGACGCACAACCTACCTGTTCACGGCGGGCTGGCCGACCTCCCCGGTCGTTCGCGCGCCCGCGCGCTGCCGCCGCGCGGCCTGGTCGTACACCTCGCACATGGCCGCCGCGTAGCTCGTCGGCGTGTGCCGGGCCGCGCGGCTCGCCGCCGTCGCGCCGATCCGGCGGGCCTCGGCGGGGTCGTCGAGCAGCCGGAGCATGCCCGCGGCGAAGTCCTCCGGGGTCGGGGCGGTCTGCACCGCGGCGCCGGCCAGCGGGCCGTGCCGGTGCAGCACCGGATCGACCAGCACCGCCGGCACGCCGGCGAGCGCGGCCTCCTGTAGCACCAGCGCCTGGGTGTCGGTACGGGACGGGAAGGCGAGCAGTTCGGCGCTGCCGTACGCGGCGGCCACCGTCTCGGCCGGCTGCTGCCCGGTGAGGGTGATCCGCGCGGCCACCGCCGGTCCGACGGACTTCAACAGGCCGGTGAGCCAGCGCGGGTCGAAGACGGCGCCGACCAGCACCAACCGGGCCTGTGGGCAGCCGGCGAGCGCCCGGGCGAAGGCGGGGACCAGCAGGTCGACGCCCTTCTCCCGGTTGACCCGGCCGACGGCGAGGACGACCCGGTCGTCCGGGGCGATGCCGTGCGCGGCCCGGAACGCCGCCACCTGGCCGGGCTCCGGCCGCCGGCCGGCCACCCCGGTCGGCACCAGGAAGACCCGCTCGTCGGGGACCGGCAGGCTGATCCGGTCGAGCACGGCCCGGGTCGGCACCACCACCGCGTCGGCGTCGCCGAGGAGCAGCAGGTTGGTGGCGTCGAGGGCGGCGCGCCGGTGCAGCGTGGCCGGGCCGCGTCCGGCCCGGCCGACCGGCCACCGCCCGCGGGCGCGGGCCCCGACCGGGCCGACCGGCGGGTGGGGGACGCCGAGGCGGCGGGCGTAGAGGCGTACGGTCGCGCGCAGCGCCTGGGCCGGCAGGCGGTACGCGTCGGCGTACGCGTGCAGGTCGGTGTGGTAGGTCTGCACCAGCGGCAGGCCGAGCCGGCGCGCGGCCAGGACGCCGAGCAGCCCGACCGGTCCGGGGGTGTGCACGTGGACGATCTCCGGCTCGGCGGCGGCGACCGCCTCGATCGTGCCGGTGGCGCCGGCGCCGCGCAGCAGCCACGGCGAGAACCGCAGGTCGGCCACGCCGCACGGCAGGGCCCGCAGCCGCAGCAGGTCGGGCTCGTCGGCCTGGCCAGGGTGGCGGGGCACGACGGTCAGGCCGGGATGTCCGTGGTCCGCCAGCGCCCGGACCAACGTACGGATCGAGGTGACCACCCCGTCCCGCCGGGGAAGGTACGTATCGGTGAAGTGCACTGCTCGCACGCCTGGGACGGTCGGGGTTCGCCGTCAACGGTGGATGGCCAGGATTCGACAGGTTGGTTAAGTCTGGCGGTCCGGTCGGTCCAGTGGGCAAGATCACATCGCGACGCGGGTGCGTAGACTTGCCGCCATGACGGCGACAACGACGTCGGCGGCGTCCGACCTGGCCGAGCTGGCCCGCTCCGACGCGACGCTGCGGACCTTCCTGCACGGCCTGCCCGGCGTGGACCAGGTCGGCGTCGAGCAGCGCGCGGCGACGCTCGGCACCCGGTCGATCAAGACGACCGCGAAGGCCTGGGCGATCGACCTGGCGATCCGCATGGTCGACCTGACCACGCTGGAGGGGGCCGACACCCCGGGCAAGGTCCGCGCGCTGAGCGCGAAGGCGCAGCGGCCGGACCCGGCCGACCCGTCCTGCCCCGCCGTCGCGGCGGTCTGCGTCTACCCGTCGATGGTCCCGGTGGCCGCCGAGGCGCTGCGCGGCAGCGGCGTCCATCTCGCCAGCGTGGCGACGGCGTTCCCGTCCGGTCAGGCGCCGCTGGCCGTGAAGATCGCCGACACCGAGGCGGCGGTCGCCGCCGGCGCCGACGAGATCGACATGGTGATCAGCCGGGGCGCGTTCCTCTCGGGCCGGTACCGCGAGGTCTACGACGAGATCGTCGCGGTCAAGCGGGCCTGCGGCCCGGCGCACCTCAAGGTCATCCTGGAGACCGGTGAGCTGGCCACCTACGACAACGTCCGGCGCGCCTCCTGGCTGGCCATGCTGGCCGGCGCCGACTTCATCAAGACCTCGACCGGCAAGGTGCCGGTGGCCGCGACCCTGCCGGTCACGCTGGTCATGCTGGAGGCGGTGCGCGACTTCCGGGACGCCACCGGCCGCCAGGTCGGGGTCAAGCCGGCCGGCGGGATCCGTACCACCAAGGACGCCATGAAGTACCTGGTGACGGTCAACGAGACGGCCGGCGAGGACTGGCTGCACCCGGACTGGTTCCGGTTCGGCGCCTCCAGCCTCCTCAACGACCTGCTGATGCAGCGCACCAAGCTCACGACCGGCGCCTACTCCGGTCCCGACTACTTCACGCTGGACTGATCATGGGCCTCTTCGAGTACGCCCCCGCGCCCGAGTCGCGCGCGGTGGTGGACCTTCGGCCGTCGTACGGCCTCTTCGTCGACGGCGAGTTCGTCGACCCGGCCGGCGGCGGCTCGTTCAAGTCGGTCAACCCCGCCTCGGAGGAGGTGCTGGCCGAGATCGCGGAGGCCGGCGCCGAGGACGTCGACCGGGCGGTACGGGCGGCGCGCACCGCGTACGAGCGGGTCTGGGGACCGATGCCCGGGCGGGACCGGGCGAAGTACCTGTTCCGGCTGGCCCGGATCATCCAGGAGCGCTCCCGCGAGCTGGCCGTGCTGGAGTCGATCGACAACGGCAAGCCGATCCGCGAGTCGCGCGACGTGGACCTCCCGCTGGTCGCGGCCCACTTCTTCTACTACGCCGGCTGGGCCGACAAGCTGCGCTACGGTGCGTTCGGCGGGACGCCGACGGGTCGACTCAGCGGCGGGCCCGGCGCCGGCGAGCCCCGCCCGCTCGGCGTCGCCGCGCAGGTGATCCCCTGGAACTTCCCGCTGCTGATGCTCGCCTGGAAGATCGCCCCGGCGCTCGCGGCCGGCAACACGGTGGTGCTCAAGCCGGCCGAGACGACCCCGCTGACCGCGCTGCTCTTCGCCGAGATCTGCCAGCAGGCCGAGCTGCCCCCGGGCGTGGTCAACATCGTCACCGGCGCCGGCGAAACCGGCCGGCTGCTGGTCGAGCACCCGGGCGTCGACAAGGTCGCCTTCACCGGCTCGACCGAGGTGGGCCGGTCGATCGCCCGGTCGGTGGCCGGCAGCCGCAAGCGGCTCACGCTGGAGCTGGGCGGGAAGGCCGCCAACATCGTCTTCGACGACGCGCCGATCGACCAGGCGGTCGAGGGCATCGTCAACGGCATCTTCTTCAACCAGGGCCACGTCTGCTGCGCCGGCTCGCGGCTGCTGGTCCAGGAGTCGGTCTACGAGCCGGTGCTGGCCTCGCTCAAGCGCCGGATGGCCCGGCTGCGGGTCGGCGACCCGCTGGACAAGAACACCGACATCGGGGCGATCAACTCGGCCGCGCAGCTGGACCGGATCCGCGAGCTCTCGGCGATCGGTACGCAGGAGGGCGCCGAGCGCTGGTCGCCCCCGTGCGACCTGCCCGATCGGGGCTTCTGGTTCGCGCCGACCATCTTCACCGGGGTCACCCAGGCACACCGGATCGCCCGGGAGGAGATCTTCGGCCCGGTGCTGTCGGTGCTGACCTTCCGTACCCCGGCCGAGGCGGTGGAGAAGGCCAACAACACCCCGTACGGGCTGTCGGCCGGGATCTGGACCGACAAGGGTTCGCGGATCCTGTGGATGGCCGACCGGCTGCGGGCCGGCGTGGTCTGGGCCAACACGTTCAACAAGTTCGACCCGACCTCCCCGTTCGGCGGGTACAAGGAGTCGGGCTACGGCCGCGAGGGCGGTCGGCACGGGCTGGAGGCGTACCTCGATGTCTGAGCGCGTGGCGGTGCGCAAGACGTACAAGCTCTTCATCGGCGGGAAGTTCCCGCGCAGCGAGTCGGGGCGGTCGTATCCGGTGCAGAACTCCAACGTGGCGCTGGCCTCGCGCAAGGACGTCCGGGACGCGGTCCTCGCCGCGCGGGCGGCGGTGAAGGGCTGGTCGGGGGCCACCCCCTACAACCGCGGCCAGGTGCTCTACCGGGTGGCCGAGATGCTGGAGGGGCGGCGGGAGCAGTTCGTCGCGCTGGGCGTCGGCGCCGCGGAGGTCGACGAGGCGATCGACCGGTGGGTCTGGTACGCCGGCTGGGCCGACAAGCTCGCCCAGGTGTACGGCGGCGCGAACCCGGTCGCCGGCCCCTACTTCAACGTCTCGACCCCCGAGCCGACCGGGGTGGTCGGCGTGGTGGCGCCGGCCGAACCCGCGCTGCTCGGGCTGGTCAGCGTGGTGGCCCCGGCGATCGTGACCGGCAACACCACGGTGGTCCTCGTCGCCGAGGACGCCCCGCTGCCGGCGATCACCCTGGCCGAGGTGCTGGCCACCTCGGACCTGCCGGGCGGCGTGGTGAACCTGCTGACCGGCGGGTACGCCGAGACGGCGCCCTGGCTCGCCGGGCACCTGGACGTCAACGCGCTGGACCTGACCGGCGTGGGCGACCCGGAGCTGGCCGGGTCGCTGGAGGCGACCGCCGCGACGAACCTCAAGCGGGTGCTGCGCCCGCCGGCGGACGCGCCGGACTGGTACGCCGACCCGGGCATCGGCCGGATGACGGCGTTCCTGGAGACCAAGACCGTCTGGCACCCCAAGGGCAGCTGACCCCGCCGCCGCGTTCGCCACGTTGGCCGTCGCGTTCGCCGCGTTGGCCGCCGCGTCGATCATGGAGTTGCGGCGGGGACAAAAGCCGCGAATACCGGCAATTTTTTGACCACAAGTCCATGATCGACTCAGCGGCGGCCGGGGTACGACGAGAAGTAGTAGGGTGGATGCGTGACGCGCCTGGGTGACCTCGAACGAGCGGTGATGGACGTGCTGTGGGACCGGTTCCCCGGTCCGGCGGCCGGCCTGACCGTACGCGAGGTGGCCGAGGCGCTCAGCGAGCGTGAGCTGGCCTACACCACTGTGATGACGGTGCTGGACCGGCTGGCCGGCAAGGGCATGGTCGAGCGTGAGCGGACGGGTCGGGCGTGGAGCTACCGCCCGGCGGCCAGCCGGGAGGCGCACATCGCCAAGCTGATGCTCGACGCGCTCGACCTGGCCGGCAGCCGCGAGTCCGCGCTGGTCCGGTTCGCCCGGTCGGTGACCGGGACCGAGGCCGAGGTGCTCCGCGCCGCCCTGACCGACGAGGCGTCGGACCGAAAGGGCTGACCGGTGCTGCTCGCCGCGCACTTCGCCGGTACGACCGTGGCGTGCTACCTCGCCGCGCTGGTCCTGGGCCGCGCCCGGTGGAGCTGGCACAGCCCCCGGGTGGCGATCGTCTGCTGGCAGGCGGTCGGGCTCGCGCTCGGCCTCTCCGCGATCGGGCTGCCGATGTCGCTCGGGCTGGCGCCGTACCGCACCGGTACGGGCACCGCGCTCTGGCGGCTCGCCGACGACCTGGCCCACGGCCGCCTGCCGGCCGGGATGGGCATCACCCACCTGAGCCTGGTCGGCGTCGGACTCGGCGTCGGCGCGGCGCTGCTCGGCTCGACGGTACGCAGCCTGCTCGGCGCGCTCCGCGCCCAGCAGCGCCACCGGGACCTGCTCGCCCTGGTCGCCCGGGACGATCCGGCCGCGCCCGGGGCGCTGGTGCTGGACCATCCCAGCGCCGCGGCCTACTGCCTGCCCGGCGTACGGCCGCAGGTGGTGGTGAGCGCCGGCACACTGAGCCTGCTCGACCGGGCCCAGCTCGCGGCCGTGCTGAGCCACGAGCGGGCGCACGCGGACGAGCGGCACGACCTGGTCCTGCTGCCGTTCAGCGCGCTGTGCCGGGCGCTGCCCTGGGCGAACTGGCTGCGCACCGCCCAGGACCGGGTCGCCCTGCTGGTGGAGATGCGGGCCGACGACAAGGCGCGCCGGTTGCACGCCGACGGGCCGCTGGCCGGGGCACTGTTGCGGTTCGCCACGGCGGGGGCGCGGATCGCGCCAGCGGGTGCGCTCGGGCTGGCCGACGACCACCTCGACGCGCGCGTGCAGCGACTTCTCTCCGCCGGACGCCCGCCCCGACTGCGGGGCGCGCTGGCGCTCGCCACGACCGTGGCGCTGCTGACCGTCCCGGTCTCGCTCTTCCTGAGCTGACCCCCCGGCTCCCCGGACCGCCGCCGGCCCGGTCACCGCCGCCCCGGTCACCACTGCCCCGAGCCACCGCCGACCGGGTCACCGGCAGCCGAGCCGCCGCTCTCCCCGAGCCACCGCCGCCCCAGTCACCGGCACCGCCGGGTCGCGCCGTCGGCGTCGTATGACCTGGCCGGACGCCGGTCCTGACGCGTTCCGGATCTCACAGCCACCCCTACTACGTACTGTCGTATTCTTGATTACGACGGTACGTAGTAGAAATTAGTAGGGGACCTACGTGTAGGCTGCCTACTACTAGGATGCCTACCGGAGGGTGGCCATGGATCCGCTGCTCCTCGCCCGTCTACAGTTCGCCACCACCACCTCGATCCACTTTCTCTTCGTGGTCGTCACGCTCGGACTGGTCACCCTGCTGGTCTACCTCCAGACGGCCTGGGTGATCACCAAGAAGCCCGCCTACGAGCGGCTCACCCGGTTCTGGGGCACGCTCTACGTGATCAACTACGTGCTCGGCATCGCCACCGGGATCGTGATGGAGTTCCAGTTCGGACTGAACTGGAGCGGCCTGTCGCGGTACGTCGGCAACGTCTTCGGCGCGCCGCTGGCCATCGAGACGCTGGTCGCCTTCTTCCTCGAATCCACGTTCCTCGGGATGTGGATCTTCGGCTGGCACCGGCTCCGGCGCGGCGTACACCTCGCGCTGCTCTGGGGCGTCGCGCTCACCGCGTACGCCTCCGCGTTCTGGGTGCTGGTGGCCAACGCGTTCCTCCAGAACCCGGTCGGGTACGAGGTGCGCGACGGCGTCGCCCACCTCACCGACTTCTCCGCCCTGCTCACCAACCCGACCCTCGGCATGGCGTTCGGCCACGTCGTCTCCGCCGCGGTCCTGACCGGCGGGATGCTGATGGCCGCGGTCAGCGCCTGGCATCTGATCCGCCGTACCGCCGACTACGCCCTGTTCCGCACGTCGCTGCGGATCGGCCTGGTCACCGCGATGAGCGCCGTGATCTTCCTGCTCGGCTTCGGCTTCGCCCAGTTCGGGCCGGTCGGCGCGGTCCAACCGATCAAGTACAGCAACGACGCGGCGGCCAAGAGCGCCCTGATCGCCGACTGGACGGCGCGGTTCGGACCCGGCGACTACAACCCACCGCCGCTGGCCGGGGCCGCGCTCGGCTTCATGATCCTGATCGGGATGACCCTGGTCTGGGGAGTCTTCCTGCTCCCGCTCCTGTTCCGGGACTGGATCATCCGGCTCCGGTTCCCGCTCTACCTGATCCTGCTCGCGCTGCCGCTGCCCTTCGTCGCGGTGATCCTCGGCTGGATCGCCCGGGAGGTCGGCCGCCAGCCCTGGGCCGCGTACGGGCTGCTGAAGGTCTCCGACGCGGTCAGCCCGGTCGGCGGCGGGATGATGCTCGCCTCGCTGATCGGCTTCAGCCTCCTCGTCGGCGGCCTCGCCGTCGCCAACTGGGTGCTGCTCGCGCGGCACGCCCACCGGGGCGCGGACGACCTCGCCCTCGGCCGGCCGCCGGAGACCGACGGCGCGCGGCCCGACCCCGTCCCCGAACCCGTCCTCGTCTGAGCCGGAGGGAGATCCGTGGAGACCGTCTGGTACGCCCTGCTGGGCCTCTTCTTCGCCGCCTACCTCGTGCTCGGCGGCTACGACTACGGCGTCGGCCTGCTGCTCGCCCGCGATGCCGGGCCGGCCCAGCGGCGGGAGAGCCTCACCGCCCTCGGCCCGTTCTTCCTCGGCAACGAGGTCTGGCTCGTCGCCGCCGCCGGCATCCTCTTCGGCGCGTTTCCGATGCTGGAGGGCGAACTGCTCGCCGGCCTCTACCCGGCCGTGGTGCTCGCCCTCTTCGGCGTGATCGTGGTCACCGCCGCGGTGCAGCTGCGCAGCCGGCCCGCCTCCGACCGGGCCCGGGGCCGGTGGGACCGGCTGGTCACCGCCGGTGCCGCGCTCGCCGCCCTCGGCTGGGGCGCCGTGCTCGGCGGGCTGCTCCAGGGGGTGCCGCTGCACGCCGACGGTCACGTCGCCGGCGTCGGCCACGTCGCCACGCCCTTCGCGGCGGCCACGGCGCTGGCGACCGTCGCGCTGGTCGCCGTGCACGGCGCGAGCTTCCTCGCGCTGCGGCTGCCCGGTGAGGCCGCCGAACGGGCCGCGCGGACCGGGCGCCGGCTGGTGCCGGTCGCGCTCGCCACGCTCGCCGTCGCGGCCGTCGTGGGCGCGCTCTCCGCCCGGGTACGCGAGGCCGTGCAGCAGCCGTACCCGACCGTACTGCTGGTGGCGGTGCTGGCCGGGGCGCTGCTGGTCGCGGGCCGCGCGCTCGCCCGGCGGCGCCACGGGCTCGCCTTCACCGCCACCGCGCTGGCCCTGGCCGTGCCGGTGCTGCTGGTCGGCGCCGCCACCTGGCCGTACGCGCTGGTCTCCACCGTCGACCCGGCGG
This sequence comes from Micromonospora sp. NPDC049559, assembly GCF_040676675.1. Classification (NCBI taxonomy): domain Bacteria; kingdom Bacillati; phylum Actinomycetota; class Actinomycetes; order Micromonosporales; family Micromonosporaceae; genus Micromonospora; species Micromonospora sp. NPDC049559. Next base: position 53,110 of record NZ_JBFAPK010000023.1, read on the forward strand.
CGAGCCTGACGGTGGCCGACGCGGCGGCGAGCGGGCCCACGCTGCGGCTGCTGAGCTGGCTGATGGCACCCCTGCTCCCCGCCCTACTAGGCTTCCAGGCGATGTGCTGGTGGGCGTTCCGCGGGCGGATCGACGGCAGGACGCCGGTGTACTGGTGAACCGCCGCCCGTTCGACCCGCGACTACCGCGGCGGGTCCCCGCGACCCGGCGTCACCTCGCCCTGCTCGGACTCCTCGGCGTGGCCACCGCCGCGCTGGTGGTCGCGCAGGCCACCGCCCTGGCCGCCCTGCTCACCGCCGCAGCCGGCGCCCGGCTGGACCGGCCCGCCCTGTACGCCTTCCTGGCGGCGGTGGCGGGCCGGGCACTGCTGCTCTGGGCCCAGGGCGCGGTGGCCGCGGCCAGCGCGGCGACGGTCAAGGCGGCGCTGCGTACCGAGCTGCTGGCGGCGGTCGGCCGGCGCGGGCCGGGCTGGCTCGCCGGCCAGCACGCCGGGCAGCTCGCCACGCTCGCCGGACGCGGGCTGGACGCGCTGGACGCCTACTTCACCGGGTATTTGCCGCAGCTGGTGCTCAGCGTGACCGTGCCGGTCGCGGTGCTGGCCCGGCTCGTCCTCGCGGACTGGAGCTCGGCGCTGATCATCGCGGTGACCCTGCCGCTGATCCCGGTCTTCGGCGCGCTGCTCGGCTGGCAGGCGCAGGCCGCGACCGAGCGGCAGTGGCGGCGGCTGACCCTGCTCGGCGGCCACTTCCTGGACATGGTGACCGGGCTGCCGACGCTGCGCGCGTTCGGTCGGGCCGGCGCGCAGGTCGAGGTGGTCCGCCGAATGGCCGACGGGCATCGGGTCGCCACCATGCGGACGCTGCGCATCGCCTTCCTCTCGGCGCTGGTGCTGGAGCTGGTCGCGACGCTGTCGGTGGCGCTGGTCGCCGTACCGGTCGGGCTGCGGCTGCTCGGGGGCGGCATCGCCCTGCAGACCGCGCTGCTCGTGCTCCTGCTCGCGCCGGAGGCGTATCTGCCGCTGCGCGCCGCCGGCAGCCGGTTCCACGCCAGCATGGAGGGGCTGGCCGCGCTGGACGAGGCGCTCACCGTGCTGGACGCCGCCCCGACGCCGGCGGCGCCCGCACCGCCGGCCGGCGCCGCGACCGGTACCGGTACGGGCGGGCCGGCCGGGGAGATCCGCTTCGAGTCGGTGACCGTCGAGTACGAGCGCACCACCGCGCTGCGGGACGTGACGCTCACCATCCGGCCCGGCGAGCACCTGGCGATCGTCGGGCCGAGCGGCGCCGGCAAGAGCACCCTGCTGGGGCTGCTGCTCGGCTTCGTCATCCCCACCTCGGGCCGGATCACCGTCGACGGCGTCGACCTCGCCACGCTCGACCCGGACGCCTGGCGGGCCGGGCTCGCCTGGGTACCGCAGCGGGCGCACCTCTTCGCGGCGTCGCTGGCCGACAACATCCGCCTGGGCGCGCCGGACGCCGAGGCGGAACGGGTCGGCGCCGCCGTCCGGGCCGCCGCGCTCGACGAGGTGCTCGCCCAGCTGCCCGACGGGCTCGACACGACGCTGGGCGAGCGCGGGCACGGGCTCTCCAGCGGGCAGCGCCAGCGGGTCGCCCTGGCCCGCGCCTTCCTCCGGGACGCGCCGCTGGTGCTGCTCGACGAGCCCACCGCCCGGCTCGACGGCGCCTCCGAGGCCGCCGTGCTGGCGGCCACCCGCCGGCTCGTCGCCGGGCGTACGGCGCTGCTCGTCGCGCACCGGCCGGCGCTGCTGGCCGACGCCGACCGCGTCCTGCGGATCGAGGACGGCCGGGTCACCGAGCTGGTACCGGCCGGCGGACGCGGGACGGTGCCGGCATGACCGGACCCGCCGCGCCGCGCGCCGAGCCGTCCCCGGTGCGCCCCGAACCGTCAGCCGCCCCGCGCACCGAGCCGCCCCCGGTGCGGCCAGGACCGCCCGCCGCGCCGGACCGGCCGCTCGCGGCCGAGCGCGCCGTGCTCCGGTTGGCCCGCCCGTACCTGAGCCGGCTACTCGGGGCAGGGCTGCTCGCGGCCGGCACCGAACTCGCCGGGCTGGCCCTGATGGCCACCGCCACCTGGCTGCTGATCACCGCCGCCGGGCAGCCCCCGCTGGACGTCCTCACGGTGGCGATCGTCGCGGTCCGGGCGCTGGCCATCGGCCGCGGCGTGCTCCGCTACACGGAACGGCTCGCCGGGCACGACGCCACCCTGCGGATCATCACCGACGTACGGGCCGAGGTCTTCGCGCGGCTGGCGGCGCGCCGTACCGCCCCGCCCCGGCGCTCGGGCGACACCCTCAGCCGCCTGGTCTCCGACGTGGAGGCCGTCCAGGACCTGCTGCTGCGCGTGCTGGTGCCCGGCGCGGCGGCGGCCGTCGTGGGGCTGCTCGCCGTCGGCGGTACGGCCCTGGTGGCGCCCGCCGCGGCGGTGCCGCTCGCCGTCGGGCTGCTCCTCGCCGGCCTCGCCCTGCCGGCGGCGGCCACCGCCCTGACCCGGCGTACCGCCGACCGGGTCGCCCCGCTGCGCGGCGCGCTCGCCACCGACGCGGTCGACCTGACCCACGGCGCCGCCGACCTGGCCGCCTTCGGTGCCACGGGCGCCGCGCTGGCCCGTACGGCGGCCCGCTCGCGGGAACTCGCCGGGCTGGAGCGCCGGCTCGCCGCGGCCGGCTGGGCGATCGACGGTGTCGGCGTACTCCTCGCCGGCGCGACCAGCGCCGCCGTGGTGACCACGGCGCTGCGGGCCGGCGTCGACGGGGTGCTGGTCGGGGTGCTCGGCGTCGGCACGCTCGCCGCCGTGGAGGCCGCCCTCGCCCTCGTCGGCGCGGCCCGGCAGTGGAGCCAGCTCCGGACCGGACTGCGGCGGGTCGCCGCGCTGCTTCCCGCCGGTCGGCACACCGAGGGGCACACGGGGGCGCCCAACGCGGCGCCGCCCGCGACCGGTGCCGCGGATCCCGACCGGAACCGGCCGAGCGTGCCGGCCCCCGCCGCGCCTGCCGACGGGCCGGTCGGGGGCGTGGGCGTGCGGCTCGACGCGGTGTGTGTGCGTTACCGGGCGGACACCCCGCCCGCGCTGGACTCCGTGACCCTCGATTTGCCGGCCGGGCACCGGCTCGCCGTCGTCGGCCCCAGCGGCGCGGGCAAGAGCACCCTGCTGGGGGTCCTCACCGGCACGGTCCCGCCGGACCGGGGCGAGGTCACGATCGACGGGACACCGCCGCGGGCGTACCCGGAGCAGCGGCTGCCGCGGCTGGTCGGTGGACTGCTCGCCGAGGCGCACGTCTTCCACGCCTCGGTACGGGACAACCTGCTGCTCGGCCGGGCCGGGGCGAACGACGACGAGCTCGCCGGGGCGGCCGCGGCGGCCGGCCTGCTGGACTGGGTACGGCGACAGCCGCACGGCTGGGACACGGTGGTGGGCGAGGACGGCGGGCAGCTCTCCGGCGGCCAGCGCCAGCGGCTCGCCCTGGCCCGGGCGCTGCTCGCCGCGCCGGCCGTACTGCTGCTGGACGAACCGACCGAGGGGCTCGACCCGGTCGCCGCCGACCGGGTGCTCGCGAGCGCCACCGCCGCCGCCGGGCCGGAGCACACCGTCGTACTGGTGACCCACCGGCTGCGCGGCCTCGACCGGTACGACGAGATCGTGGTCCTCGACGGCGGCCGGATCGTCCAGCGTGGCCGGCACGACGAACTGGTCGCCACCCCCGGCTGGTACCGCGACCAGTGGCTGCTCCAGGAGGCGGCCGAGCGGGGCTACCTCGCCATCGCGCCCTGAGCGGATCTCCGGGTCGCGCGGATCTCCGGGTCGGGCGGATCTCCGGGTCGGGTCAGGGTAGTTCCGGAGTCCGCCGGCCGGCCGGGGATGGCACCCTGGACGGCATGCCCGCCCCGACCACCGTCGTGGACGACCACCTCCGTGCCCTCGGCGGCCGGTTGACCGGCCCCGGCCGGCGCCGGTCCGACCTGCTCAGGGAGGCACGACACGGCCTGGAGGACGCCGTCTCGGCGTACCTGGCGGCCGGGCTGGACCCCGAGGCGGCCCAGCGGCGGGCGGTGGCCGAGTTCGGTACCCCGGCCGAGCTGGCCCCGGCCTACCAGGCCGAACTGGCCGCCGGAGCGCTGCGGTCGCTGGCCGCCCGGACCTCGCTGGTGAGTCTCCTGCTGGTGGCGAAGGCGGACGTGATGTGGCGGGGCGCGCCCTGGACGGGGAGCCGACCCTCGACCGGTTACCTGCTGCTCGCCGCCGCGCTGGACCTGGTGTGGCTCGTCATCGGTCTGCTCGGCGTGCTCGGCTACGCGTGGTTGGTCTGGTCGACCCGAGGCGGCCGTACCGGCGCGGACCGGCCGGCCCGTACCGTCGGCCAGGTGCTCACCGCGGTGGTGGCGCTGGGCGCGCTCGGCGGGGTCGCCGTGTACGTCTGGTCGATGGGGCTCTGGTCGGCCGCGCGGGCCTGGCCGCCGATGCTGGTCGGCGGCGGGCTGACGGTGCTCGCCTTCGCCTGGATCGCCCACGCCGCCTGGTCCTGCCGCGCGAGCACCCGCGCGGTCGCCGCCGCCGAGCCCGCCGTCGCCGGCTGACCGTGGGCAGCCGGCCCGGCGCGATCGCGCCGACGATCAGGCGGGCGCCTGGGGCGAGGCCGAGGGCCCGCCGAGGAACCGTCCGACCGTCGAGCTGAACTCCTGCCAGCTCGACCGCTCGCCCGTCAACGCCCGCTGCCCGGCACCGGTGAGGTGGTAGGTACGCCGTTCCCGGCCGTTGACCGTGCTCCAGCTGCTCTCGACGTAGCCGGCCCGCTCCAGCCGGCGCAGCGCCGGATAGATCGTGCCGGTGGGGAGGTTGAGCGTCCCGCCGCTGCGGTCCCGGAGCGCCTCGATGATCGCGTAGCCGTGCAGCGGGCCGCCTTCGAGCACCGCGAGCAGGAGCGCGTCGAGGTGGCCGTGCAGCGCCTGCGCCTTCATAAGTAGAAAGCCTACTAATAAGCGCACCGAACTCCAACGGGGTGCGGGCATCGAACTCGCAGGAGAGCCGACTAGGGTATGTGCGCAGAGTCACCCGACCCGCCGTCGAGACGCCGGGCCGAGTGCCGCAAACCTGAGTTGCACACGGAGGTCAGTGTGGCCCGCCAGTCGTCCCAGCGCCCCGACGCAGACGAGCCCGAGACGGAGCTCGACGAGACCGGTGGGCCCGCCGAGCCCGAGGCGGCGGATGCCGACCTCGAGGCCGACGCGTCGCCGGCCGAATCCGCGGACCGGACCCTGTGGGAAGAGGTCCGGATCGACCCCGTGGAGATCGCCCTCCCCGCCGGGACGGGCTTCACCCTGCGGGCGTACCGGCTCTCGAACGAGCTGACCCCGACCGACATCGGCGACCGCGAGGAGGACGACCCGTTCGCCGCGCGCGCCCGCGCCGCGGCGGAGGAGGACGAGGAGGTCGTCATCCTCGACGAGGAGTTCGCGGACGACTTCGGCGACGAGGACGCGGCGGCCGACGCCGAGCGCGGGCGCCGCCGCCGGGACGGCGACGAGGACGGCGAGGAGACCGAGCCCGACGCCGAGGCGGAGGCCGAGGAAGAAGAAGAGGAAGAGGAAGAGGAGCCGGCGGCCGAGGAGGTGCCCGTCTTCCTCAGCCACCGCGGCAAGCTGCTGCTCTTCAAGAGCGCGGAGTCGCTGGTGGACTTCGTACGCTCCGACGCCCCGCACGACCTGGCGCAGCTCGACACCTGGGACGAGTTGGTCTCCCGGGTCCGCCCGGCCGACATCGCCCCGCTCGACGAGGACTCCTACGAGCTCGACCTGGTCGTGGAGAATCTGCGCGGCGGGCACGACACCTGGGACCCGACGCTGTTGATCGAGGCCGGCGAGGTGGCCCGTGACCTCTCGTACGCCCTGCGGCTACCGTCCGTTCTGGACATGCTCTCCCCCGGCTCCAGCCTCGACGACCTGGACGAGGCGCTGCGGGCCTCGGTGGGCGGCGGCATCGGCGGTTTCATGGGCCGCCGGCGGTTGAAAAAAATCGGGGCACAAACCGCAAGTCTCGGGTGGCGCACTATTGTCGGCAAGATCTCTGCCGCCGTGGACTGGCGCGACTGACCCTCACCAGGGAGCATCAGTCTTTGGCGCGCACGACATGAGTCCCGGGAGGAGGACGACGCCTTGGCGCTCGTTCGGGTGTACTGCGGTCTTGCCTCGGCGGATCCGACCGCGCGGCCGGCTTCGGCCGACTCGTCGCTGACCGCGGCCGTCGTCGACGACGCGGGACGGCTACTGCACGTCTGCGAGATCGCCGACGATCCACTCGGCTACGCCCGGCTCGGCGCGCTGCTGGTCGAGCGCTCCGGCGGGCCGAGCGGTGCGGCGATCGCCGCCGACAGTGACGACCACACCGTCACCTCGCTGCTCAGCGCCGCCGGACGGCCGCTCGCCATCGCCGACGACGACTCGGTGGACGACTTCGCCGAGCGCTTCGCCGACGACGAGTCCCTGGACGAGATGCAGTCGCCACCGGCCGAGCGGCGCGCAGTCGGACTGGCCCGGGCGTTGCAGGCCGGCGCGCTCTCCGCGGTGACCCTCCCGGCACCGCGCGACCTCGCCGGCTACAAGTCCGTGCTGGCGGCGCACGCCGCGTTGGCGAACGGCCGGCACTCCGCCGCCGTGGCCCTGCGCGAGGTGCTGCGCGAGCTCTACCCGGCCGCGCTGCGCGCCTATCCGGACCCGGCCGAACCGGTCTCGCTGGCGGTGCTCGACGCGCTGCCCGAGCCCGGGATGCTGGCCGCCAACGGCAGCCGCGGTCGGGACACCGCGGTGGCGGCCGACGCCATCGCCGCCCACCTCGCGGCCGACGGTGTGGCCGACGCCGGCGCCATCACCGAGGCGGTCACCGCGCTGCGGGTCGCGATCGCCGAGACGCCCCGGCGGCCCGTCGCGAACAAGGCCATGACCTCGGCGATCGCCGAGACGGTACGGCAGGCCGTCGCGGCGGTACGGGCCTGCGACGCCGGCTGCGACGCGCTGGTGGCGACGCTGACGGCCCGGGTCGGCACCGCGCCGTCCACCGCCCGCCGGTCCCTGCGCCGCGCCCCCGACCTGGCCACCCCGGCCTCCGCTCCGCCGGCCGTCGACGCCGCGACCAACCGGAACGACCCGCTGCCCGGCGGTGGGCGGCGCAGCCGTCCGGAGCCGGCGGGTCGCGGCGGGCTGACGGCGTCCCAGCCGATGACGCCGGTCGCGCCGACCCCGGTGGCCCCGCCGCCGATGGCGCCCGCGCCGGTCACCCCGGCCGCCGCCATGCCGACGCCGGCCACCCCGCCCACCGCGCCGTCACCGCTGCGTACGCCGCCCGCCCCCGCGCCGCAGCCGGCCCCGCTGGCGCCGGCCGCGCACCGCGGCGACGTCCCGGCCAACCGCCCGATCTCGGCCCCACCACCGCCGCCCGGCATCACGCCGATCGGTCAGCAGCAGCAGCGGGGCAAGATACCGCCGGCCGAGGCGGGCGAGCCGTTCCGGGCCACGCTCACCACCGCCGCGATCCAGAACGCGCGCGCCGAGCGGCAGCGTCCGACACCGATCACCCCGCGGCCCCGTACCAAGCCGGAGCCCGAGTCCGCGTCGGCGCCGACCAACGGGTTCGGCGCGACGGACCTGCCGATGCCCGTACCGACCCGGCCCGGCCCGGAACCGGCCCCGCCGGGCTCCCGGGCGAACTGGCCCCTGGTGACGCCGTCGGACGAGCGTCCCGAGGCCGCCGGCGCGCCGGAGCCTCCCCCGTACCCCGGTTCGGAGCGCGGCCGGTCGCCGATCGACGCGCCGACCGATCCGGGTACGGGCGAGAACCGGATCACCCCGCCGTGGCTCGCCGACGACCTGCCGCAGGAGCCGCCGATGCTGCGCCTCGTCGAGCCGCCGCCGCTGGCCGACCGGGCGCTGCGCGAGAACACCCAGCAGTCGGCGCAGCTGCCGCTCGACGCCCCGCCGCTGCGCCTGGTCGAGCCGAACGGCGCCGGCCGGGACGAGCTTCCCACCCGACCCGCGCGCCCGGCCGCCGAGCACAGCGAGCCTCCGGTGCCGGACGAGGGCGACGGCGACCTGCTGATCTTCGCGGCCGCGCGTTCGGCCTGGTTCACCGACCACCCGGACGAGTCCGAGGTGCAGTGGTCGTCCACCGCGGACACCGGCTGGCGGGCGGCGGAGCAGGCCGCCCGGCCGGCGGTCGGCGCCGAGACCAGCGCCGGCCTGCCCAAGCGCGTACCGCAGGCCAACCTGGTGCCGGGCTCGCCGCTGCGCGACGAGCGTCCACTGCGGATCGTGCGCGACCCGGCGAGCCTCGCCGAGAACACCACGGGCTACTTCCGCGGCTGGCGTCGCGGGCAGGAGATCGGCGGGTTCGCGGTCGGCGGCCGTCCGGGCCGCGAGTCGGCCGGCGGTTGGGACTTCAGCCGGGACCCGAGCGGGCAGGACGAGAGCCGGGAGTTCGAGTTCCCACGCTCTGCGGGGTACCGCTCCTAGGCCGCGTCTCACAAGGGCGGTCGAGCCGAGGCGGAGTCCGGACGGCGGTCCGGCAAGGCGCGGTTTCGTCCGGATACCGCTGTGGTATCCGGGCGGTAGCGCAACGCGGCCGGCCGTCGTCTGGGCCCGCCGCAGGCCGGCCAGTCCTTATGAAACGCGGCCCAACAGCCTGAACTCCGTCGCGTCGCCGCGTCCCGATCGGGGCGCGGCGACGCTCGTTCGTGGACCGGGTACGGCGCGGAGGTGAGGATCCCGCGGATCGGGGTATCACCCGACCCGTGTCGCATCCTGCCGGGCATCGCCACGGGAACGGGCGTACGGGCCGCCTCAGCGCCCGCTGGAGCGACGGAGCGGGGCGGATCCTGGCAACACGATGGCCGGCGCGTCCGTGCCCGCTACGGCGCTCCTGGCGGCGTACCGGCCGCCGTCGGCCCGTACGCGGCGGCTCTGATCGACGCGTACGGGCACCCGGCGCAGCGGACCGCCGCCGGCGCGGGCCGGGCAGAGGCGAAACGGCGCGGGCCGGACGGAGACGAGGCGGCGTGCCGGCCGGGGCCGACCACCTCGTGCCGGCCGGAGCGGCGACGAAGCACAGTGGCCGCTGGCGCGCGGCTCCGCCCGTCCCTCCGGAGTGGAGTGGGGCAGGCCCGCAGGTCCGGCAGGAGTTGGGAACTGGTACGGCGTGGACGGTGCGACCGGGACCATGCCCCGGCTCCCCCGGCGGCGGCGGGGTCCCGCTCGGTCCACCGCAGGCCCGCAGCGCGCGGAGCGGCACGGCTCCGTGCGGCTCAGGGACGACCGCCCCGGCGACCAACCAGGACGGTGGTACCGAGCGTCCACGGCGTCCGGTGTGGAGACCCGACGGGCACCGGGACGATCCGCGCCACGGGTACGACGGCGGTCCGCTTACGAGCGCGACGCAGCGCGGGCGAACGCGCACAGGGCGGACCGCCGCGTCACCGGGTCGCCCCGGTGCCGGCCGACCCGCCGCCGGCGCGAGCGCCCGCGCCGGCCGGGTTCCCCGACCGTCAGGCCGGTGCGACCGCGCGCGACCGCCGCATCGTCAGCACGTACTCGACCAGCGAGATCAGCACGTGCTTGGTCGACTCGCGGTTACGCGCGTCGCACGCGACGACCGGTACGTCGTTCGAGATGGCCAGCGCGTCCCGTACGTCCTGCGGGTCGTGGTACTGCATCCCGTCGAAGCAGTTGATCGCCACGAGGTACGGCAGCCGCCGGTGCTCGAAGAAGTCGATCGCCGCGAAGCAGTCCGCCAGTCGACGCGTGTCGACGAGGACCACGGCACCGATCGCCCCTCGTACCAGCTCGTCCCACATGAACCAGAACCGCGTCTGGCCCGGCGTTCCGAACAGGTAGAGGATCAGGTCTCGGTCGATCGAGATACGGCCGAAGTCCATGGCGACCGTGGTGGTCGTCTTACCCGGTACCTGTCGCGTGTCATCGACGCCCACGCCAGCCGACGTCATGATCGCCTCGGTGGTCAGCGGCGTGATCTCGGAGACCGAGCCGACCAGCGTCGTCTTACCAACGCCGAATCCACCGGCGATGACGATCTTCGCCGATGTCACGCGCCCGGCCGTCGGGCGGTGCGACATGTCAGAGCCTGCGAAGTCCACTCAGCACCCTCTCCAGCAGTTCAGTGCCCACCGCGTCGTTCGAGTCTTCCAGGGATGTCGGTTCGTGCACGGCGACAAGACCGTCGGCGGCCATGTCGGCGATCAGAACCCGGGCCACTCCGAGCGGCAGTTGCATCCGCGCCGCGATCTCGGCGAGCGACTGAAGCCGTCCGTCACACAGCGCGGCGATGTATTGGTGCTCCCGGCTCTGGCCGCCATTGGCGTTACCGGCCGACCGGCCCCGCACCGTCGTCTCGACGAGCGCCTCCAGGGCGATATCGAGCCGGGGACGGGTCCGACCGCCGGTGACGGCGTATGGCCTGACCAGCGCGCCAGTCGGCTCGTCACGCTCGGCCATCGCCGCTCACCTCCTTCGTACCCTGCCGGAATCTCGATCGGTGGAGCTCGTCGTCTGTCGCCTATTGTCACACCGCTCACGCGGCCAACGTCTCCGCCGGCCGCGTGCGGCTTGTTTCAGCCCAACATCCCCGCAGCGGCCCTAGGCTGCGGGGTCAGCGCGTCGCCCACCCGGTCGACGAGCAGCGCCATCTCGTACCCGACCTGTCCCACGTCGCAACTGCGGGCGGCGAGCACGGCGAACGACGAACCGTCCGAGATGGACATGAGGAACAGGAAACCATTGTCCATCTCGACCACCGTCTGCAGCACCGCCCCACCCTCGAAGCAGCGCGCCGCGCCCTGTGTGAGGCTGACCAGGCCGGAAGCGATGGCGGCGAGCTGGTCTGCCCGGTCGCGAGGAAGGTCTCGTGACGACGCGAGGAGCAGACCGTCGGCGGAGACCGCGATCGCGTGCGCGACCCCCGGTACCCGGTCGGCGAAGTTGGCCAGGAGCCAACCAAGATCCTGCGTAGTTGTCATCCTTCATGCTCCTTCTGCCCGCTCCCGGCCGCGGGGCCTAAGCCAGGCTGCGAGGACTGCTGCCCTCCCGGAGTGCCCTCCGGGTTGGTCATGTGGTCATCCGTAGGGTGCGTACGGCCACGCTGCACACCTCGGTGGTACGCCGAGAGGAGACCCCGCACCGCTTCGGGTGTGCGGCGCTGCGTCGAGTTCGTCGGCTTCTCCACCCCTCCGGGTACCAACTGTGCCATCGGCTTCCGCTTCGGCAACCCGGCCTGGGTGGTCTCGGCGACGGGAACGTCGGTCGCCGCGCTCGCGGCGCGCCAGCCGTCATCGGCCGCCGTCTGCCAGCTCGGCAGCGCCGGGTCGCCACGGCGCTCGGCGCCGTAGCCCGGCGGGGTGCCCTGACCGGCCGTACCGCCGGCGCCCGGGGCGGGCGCGGCCGACCGCGGTGCCGGCAGGTCGACGTCGACCGTCGCGACCTGACCGGTGGGCTGCTTCGGCGCCGGGGCGCCGCCGCCGGCCTCCTCGGCCGCGGGCCGCCGGGTGCGGAACCAGGCGGACTCCAGCTCCCGGAAGATCGGCAGTTCCATGGTCTCGTCGGCGAACTGCTGGCGGTTCGCGGCGGGCTGTTGGGGGGCCGCCGGCTCCGGTCGGTTGCGCATGACCTTCGGCAGTTCGGCGGTCATGTCGAGCGCGGCGGCGAGCTTCTCGGGCACCGGCGGGGTCGTCGTCTCGCGCTCCGGCGGAGCGACCGGCGGCCAGGCCGGGGGCGGGGTGGGGTTGCCGGGCGGGATCACCGGCGGCGCGCCGTTGCCCGCACCGAGACCCCCGCCGACCGGCGGTACGACCCCGTTGCCGGGAGCGCCCAGCGGCGGCGCGGAGACGGAGCGCGGCGGTACCGGGGGTCCGGAGACCGACCGCGGGGGCGCCGAGACGGGCGGTCCGGAGACCGGCGGAAGCACTGTCGTGCTGCTCGGGTCGGACCACGTCTCGGGGCTGGTGGGGATCTGCCGGGGAATGCCGCCGCCCGGCGTCTCCTCGGGCGTCTCCTCGTCCGCCGGGGAGCGGCGCTGCGGCAGCGGCTCGCCGCCGCGGCCGTTCGAGGGCTTCGGGGTGAACGGGTCGCCGCCGTTCGGGCCGGCGTTCGCGCCCGTGAGGTCCGACCAGGCCGGCATCGAGCGGCCCCCGCCCGACCGGTTGCCGCCGGGCGACCCGCCGTTGAGCGGCATCGGGTCGAAGCGTCGCCCACCCGGGCCGACCAGCTGGTTGTCCCGGTCGCCCTGCCGCGGCAGCGGCGGGATGGTCGGGGCGCTCTCCAGCGCGAGCGGCGACGTGGCCGGCGGGCGCGGTGCCGGCTGGTCCGCCCCGGGCAGCGGCCGACCGGCGAGGGCCCGCGGTACGAGCACCGCGGTCGGCAGCGTGACGTCGGCGGTCGTACCGCGATCCGTACCCGGGCGCAGCTCGACCTTGACGCCGTGCCGGGAGGCCAGCCGGGCGACCACGACGAGGCCCATCATCCGGGAGACGGTCACGTCCACCATCGGCGGCGTGGCGAGCCGCTCGTTGAGGTCGCGGAGCTGGTCGGCGCTGATGCCGATGCCCCGGTCCTCGACGAAGAGGGAGGCCCGGTCGCCCACCCGCCGCGCCTCGACCATCACCTTCGAGTCCGGCGGCGAGAACGCCGTGGCGTTGTCGAATAGCTCGGCGACGAGGTGGACCAGGTCGTTGACGGCGTGCGCGGCGACCTCGATGTCCCGGTCGATGGTGCCGAACTCGATCCGGGTGTAGTGCTCGACCTCGGACTGCGCGGCGCGGAGCACGTCGATCAGCGCGGCCGGCTCCCGCTGCACGCGGGTGGAGTCCGCGCCGGCGAGCACCAGCAGGTTCTCGTCGTTGCGGCGCATCCGGGTGGCCAGGTGGTCGAGCTGGAACAGCTCCGCCAGCCGGTCCGGGTCCTCCTCGCCGCGCTCCAGCCGGTCGAGGTGGCCGATCAGCCGGTCGACGAGGATCTGGGAGCGGCGCGCCAGGTTGACGAACATCGTGGCGACCGAGGAGCGCAGCGCGGCCTGCTCGGCGGCGGTACGGACCGCCTCCAGGTGGACCGCGTTGAACGCCTCGGTCACCTGGCCGAACTCGTCGTTGCTGCGTACCGGCAGCGGCTCGGCGATCTGGTTGGCCACCTGCACCGGGGACATCTGCGCCGTCAGCTGCGGGTCGCGCAGCCGGGCGACCGCCTGCGGCAGGCCGTACTGGGCGATCGACAGCGCGCCATGCCGCAGCTCGCGCAGCGACCGGGCCATCGACCGGGCGACCAGGAACGCGAAGAAGATGGCGACCAGCAGGGTGATGAGCAGACCACCGGTCTCCAGGAAGACCTGGCGCTGCACGTCGCCACGGATGTTGTCGGCCTGGGCGACCACGTCCGCGTCGAAGCGCGACTCCACCGTCCGGATCAGCTTGGCGTTGCTGACCACCGCGGCGTCCCACTGGTCCGCGTTGAAGGGCGCGAACTGCATCGTGGTGTCGGTCTGCTTGCTGCGTACCCAGCCGCTGTAGGTGTCGGCCTCGCGCTGGTCCGAACCGGAGACCGTCTGGTCGTAGAAGTCGCTCTCGGCCCGGGTGGCCACCGCCTTGAAGCTCTGCAACGCCTGCTGCTGGCCCTGCTCGGTACCGATGTACTCGGTGAACAGCGCGGAGCTGAGCGTGTTCTGGATCAGCGCCCGGTGGACCACCACGCGGCGCATCTCCAGGAACTCCTTGGCGCGCGCCACCGCCGCCACCGCCCGGATCCGTTCGCTCAGCGACGTGTCCCCGGCGAGCGCGGCGGCCGAGTCACGCATGTCCAGCAGGTCGCCGATGAGGGACTCGTACGACTGCACGGCGTCGGTGAGCCGCAGCTTCGCGTTGAAGACCTGGCTGCGTACGGCGGGCAGGTCCGCGAGCTCCTGGTCGATCTCGTCGAGCAGGCGGGAGAAGTTGGTCGGCAGCCCTTCGAGCTTGCTGCGCTGCTCGGAGTAGGGCCCCTTGGCGCCGTCGACCTTCGGGTGGAGCTGGCTGTACGTCTCGCGGTACTTCTGCTTGGCCGCGGCCGGGGTGTTCGGGGCGAGCAGCAGCACGGCCGCCGCCCGCTCGTCCTGGAGGTCGGCGACGAGTTCGCCGGATGCCTGGGTGAGATTGGCGAGCGTGCTGGCCCGGTTGGCGGTGCCGAGCGTGTCCAGGTGGTCGATGAGTCCACTCGTACCGACGACGACCGTGGCCACGGTCGGCACGATCATGATGAGACCGAGCTTGGACCAGATCGGCATGTCCCGGAGCCGGCCCATCGGCCGGCGGAGACGCGACAGGAACGAGTTCGCCGTGTTCGGCCGCTTGCTCACGTCACCGCCCTCCGTTTTGGTGCCCGGTAGATTGGTGGGCACCGCTCAGCGACCGACCCTGGGCGGGTCGGACCCCCGAGATTCCATCACGCCGTAACTCAAAGAGAAAGCCCAGGCTGTTCCTCACCGAGAGTGTGCTGAGATGTTCAAGCAATTTGATAGCTATCCGTCTGCTCGGAGTTACGGAAAGTAATGAGACGCCCTCTAGGAGTCGTACTCCTCGCCGGCCCGTCGGGGTCCGGCAAGTCGTACATCGCCCGACGTACCGGGCTCCCCGTGCTCTCCCTTGACGACTTCTACAAGGACGGGGACGACCCTACCCTCCCCCGGCGCGGCGGCGTCGCGGACTGGGAGTCACCCGAAGCGTGGGATTCCGCCGCAGCGGTGGAAACCATTGCCCGACTGATCGCCGACGGCAAGGCCGAAGTGCCGGTTTACGCGATCGGCGCGGACCGTCGGGTGGACACCCGGACATTGGACTTGGCCGGTTCGCCACTCTTCGTCGCCGAAGGGATCTTCGCCGCCGAGATCGTTCAGGAATGCCGCCGGCGCGGACTGCTCGCCGGCGCGTACGCGCTGCGCCGGCCCCGTACCGTCACCTTCGTCCGGCGGCTCGCCCGCGATCTGAGCGAGCGGCGCAAGGGGCCGGGGCTGCTGGTCCGGCGCGGCGTCACGCTGCTGCGCGCCGAACCCGCGGTGCTGCGCCGCCAGGCCGGGCTCGGCTGCCAGCCGTACCGGGGTCGGCAGGTGGTCCGGCAGGTCGCCGAGCTGCTCGCGACCGCCCCCGCGGTGAGCGCCGCGCCGGTCAGGCCAGCAGCTTCGCGTACGCCGGTTTGATCACCTCGTTGATGATGCTCAGCCGCTCGTCGAACGGGATGAAGGCGCTCTTCATGGCGTTGATGGTGAACCACTGCAGCTCCGCCCAGCCGTAGCCGAACGCCTCCACCAGCAGCGCCATCTCCCGCGACATCGAGGTACCGCTCATCAGCCGGTTGTCGGTGTTGACCGTGACCCGGAAGCGCAGGTCCCGCAGCAGGCCGATGGGGTGCTCCGCGATGGACGGGGCGGCGCCGGTCTGCACGTTCGACGAGGGGCAGAGCTCCAGCGGGATGCGCTTGTCCCGGACGTACGCGGCCAGCCGCCCCAACACCGGCTGGGCGCCCGCGGTGATGTCGTCGACGATGCGCACCCCGTGCCCCAGCCGGTCCGCGCCGCACCACTGGATCGCCTGCCAGATCGAGGGGAGCCCGAACGCCTCGCCGGCGTGGATGGTGAAGTGGAAGTTCTCCCGCTGCAGGTACTCGAAGGCGTCGAGGTGCCGGGTGGGCGGGAAACCGGCCTCGGCGCCGGCGATGTCGAAGCCGACGACGCCCCGGTCGCGGTGCCGCACGGCGAGTTCGGCGATCTCCTGCGAGCGCGCCGCGTGCCGCATCGCCGTCAACAGCGTGCCGATCCGGATCGGCCGGCCGGTCCGGGCCGCCTGCGCCGCGCCGTCGGCGAAGCCGGCCAGCACCGCCTCCACCACCTCGTCCAGGCTCAGACCCCGCTCCAGGTGCTGCTCGGGCGCGAAGCGCACCTCGGCGTAGACGACACCGTCGGCCGCCAGGTCCAGCGCGCACTCGGCGGCGACCCGGTGCAGCCCCTCGACCGTCTGCATCACCGCCACGGTGTGCGCGAAGGTCTCCAGGTACCGCTCCAGCGAGCCCGAGTCGGCCGCCGCCACGAACCACCGGCCGAGTTCGTCGGGATCGGTGGCCGGCAGCGGGTGTCCCACCTCGTCCGCCAACTCGACGATCGTTCGAGGCCGCAGTCCGCCGTCCAGGTGGTCGTGGAGCAGGGCCTTCGGGGCCTTGACGATCTCTTCGTATCCGATTGCCGCCATGCTCCGACCCTAGTCGGCCGCCGGGGCGGAGAGCCGGCACGGCACGTCCGCCGGGCGCGACCGAAGGGCGACGGGCCGCCGGCTCGGGTAGCATCCGCTCGCGACATGAGGACCGAGACGCTGCGCCAGCTCCGCTGCCCGCTCTGCCGCGAGCCGCTGGCCCCCGGCGCGGCCGGCACCGCGCGGACGCTGCGCTGCCCGCGCGGACACAGCTTCGACATCGCCCGGCAGGGGTACGTGAACCTGCTCGCCGGGCGGGCCCCGCACCCGGGCGACAGCGCCGAGATGGTCGCCGCCCGCGAGGAGTTCCTCGGCGCGGGCCACTACGACGTGATCTCGGCGGCGCTGGCCGGCTCGGCCGCGCGGTACGCGCCGCCCGGGGCGTACCCGGATCCGGTGGTGGTGGACGTCGGCGCCGGCACCGGCCGGTACCTCGCCGCGGTGCTCGACGCCCTGCCCGGCGCGAGCGGACTGGCGCTGGACGTCTCCAAGCCGGCGCTGCGCCGGGCCGCCCGGGCGCACCCGCGGGCCGACGCGGCGCTGGCCGACGCGTGGCGCCCGCTCCCGCTGGCCGACGCGTCGGCCGCGCTGCTGCTGAACGTCTTCGCGCCGCGCAACGGCGCGGAGTTCCACCGGATCCTGCGCCGCGACGGCGCGCTGCTGGTGGTGACGCCCGGCCCGGAGCACCTCACCGAGCTGATCGACCCGCTCGGGCTGCTCCGGGTCGACCCGGACAAGACGGAACGGGTGGCGGGGAGCCTGGCCGCGCACTTCACGCTCGTCGAGGAGGCGCCGCACCGCCGTACGCTCGAACTGCCCCGCCCGCAGGTGCGCACCCTGGTGGGGATGGGCCCGAGCGCCTGGCACGCGGACGCCGACCGGCTCGCGGCCCGGATCGCCGCGCTGCCCGAGCCGGTCGCGGTCACCGCGTCGGTGCGGCTCGCCGTCTACCGTCCGCGCTGAGCCCTCCCGGGGCGCCCGCCCGGTCAGGTGGAGAGGTCGACCTCTTCCCAGCCGGCCGGCTCGTCGTGGAACGGCCCGCGGAAGACGACCGCCCACTCCAGCGCCCAGCGCCGCTGCCCGATCGCGTTCGCGTCGATCAGGCCCGGCAGCGGCGCGCCGGTGCGCTCCGCCTCCAGGTACGCCCAGTCGAGGCAGTAGTAGAGGTCCAGCACCGCCGCGGTCTCGACGGCCGGGCGCGGCGCGGCCAGGGTGCGCGACCGCCACTCGGCGAAGGTCTCACCCTGGGCGATGTTCGGCAGGCGCTCCATCAGGTCCTGGTCGGTCGGGGCGGTCGGGTCCAGGTGCCGGGTCAGCCCGAGCACCCAGGCGAGCGCGAATACCGCGTCGTGGTGCAGGACGAACGAGCGGTGGTCGCCCCGGCCCCCGACCACGAACTGCCACTCCGGCGGGGTCACCTTCTCCATCAGGTGCGAGCCGAGCAGCCAGCTCATCCCCGCCTCGGGCGGCATGCCGAAGCAGCGCGCCAGCACCAGGTGCAGCACGGCGGTACGCGCCTCGATCTCGGCGGTCGGGCGCAGCTCCACCTCGTCGCCGGGCTCCCACACCAGCGGGAACTCCTCCGGCGGCAGCGGCAGCCGCAGCCGCTCCAGCTCGTCGAGGTTGGACTCGCGGATGGCCCGGGGGTCGGGGACGGGTACGGACACGGCGTTCGTTTCCCTACTTCGTCTCTCGGCGCGTCCATCGCACGTGCCCCACCAGCGCGTGCGCGGCGCCGCGGTCAGGCTATCCGCTCGATGACCAATGGTGTCGCCGCCGGCGGGGTGGCGGAGATGCTCACCCCGGCCTCGGCGGCCGCGCGGGCGGCCGGAATCCGTTCCGCGTCGTCGGCGCGCAGCTCGTAGAGCGGGTCGCCGGCCCGGACCGGGTCGCCCGGCCTACGGTGCAGGACCACCCCGGCGGCGGCGCTGACCGGGTCCTCCTTGCGGGCGCGGCCCGCGCCGAGACGCCATGCGGCGATCCCGATCGCGTACGCGTCCAGTCCCGCCACGAAGCCGTCCCGGTCGGCGCGGACGATCTCGGTCTCCTTCGCCACCGGCAGCGGCGCCTCCGGGTCGCCGCCCTGGGCCCGGATCATGCTGCGCCAGACGTCCATCGCCCGGCCGTCGCGCAGGGCCCGTTCCGGGTCCGCGTCGGGCAGCCCGGCGGCGTCGAGCATCTCGCGGGCGAGGGTGAGGGTCAGCTCGACCACGTCCGCCGGCCCGCCGCCGGACAGCACCTGCACCGACTCGGCGACCTCGACCGCGTTGCCGACGGTACGCCCCAGCGGGGTGGACATGTCGGTGAGCAGCGCGACCGTACGCACGTCGTGCGCGGTGCCCAGCTCGACCATGGTGCGGGCCAGCTCGCGGGCGGTCTCCAGGGACTTCATGAAGGCGCCGGAGCCGACCTTGACGTCCAGCACCAGCGCCCCGGTCCCCTCGGCGATCTTCTTGCTCATGATCGAGCTGGCGATCAGCGGGATCGCCTCGACCGTGCCGGTCACGTCCCGCAGCGCGTAGAGCTTGCGGTCGGCCGGGGCCAGGTCGTCGCCGGCCGCGCAGATGACCGCGCCGACCTCGGCGAGCTGGGCGAGGAACCGCTCGTTGTCCAGCGCCGCCCGCCAGCCGGGGATCGATTCGAGCTTGTCCAGGGTGCCGCCGGTGTGCCCGAGGCCGCGACCGGAGAGCTGCGGTACGGCGGCGCCGCAGGCCGCCACGAGCGGGGTGAGCGGCAGCGTGATCTTGTCACCGACGCCGCCGGTCGAGTGCTTGTCCGCGGTCGGGCGCGGTACGGCCGACAGGTCCAGCCGCTTCCCGCTGTCGATCATCGCGGCGGTCCACCGGGCGATCTCCGCCGGGGTCATGCCCCGCAGCAGGATCGCCATGGCCAGCGCCGACATCTGCTCGTCGGCGACCTCGCCCCGGGTGTACGCGTCGACCACCCAGTCGATCTGCGCGTCGGAGAGCACCCCTCCATCGCGCTTCGTCCGGATCACGTCGACCGCGGCGAACCCGCCCATCCCGTACCTTCCCTCTCCGTACTCCCGGTACTCCCCGTACTCCCCGCCGAACCCGCTCTCCCCGCCGAACCCGCTCTCCCCGCCGAACCCGCTCTCCCCGCCGAACCCGCTCTCCCCGCCGAACCCGCTCTCCCCGCCGATCTAGGGCAAATCTCGATGAATGGAGATCCACTAACGAGGATTTGCCCTAGATCGGCGGGCGGCTGTACGGGCGGGCGTTACTCCGTACCCGGCCAGCGGGTGGGGATCTCGCCGGGCGGGTCGCTCTCGCCCGCCCAGAACATGGCGCCCTCGGCGTCCACGACCACCACGCGCGGCGTGCGGGCGTGCCCCCAGGCGATCGCCTCGTCGGCCTCGGCCCAGCTCGGCGCCTCCTCCAGCACCCCGGCCGGCTGGTCGTCGCCGCCGGTGGACCGCTCCCAGTAGGCGGTCCAGACCTGCTGGCCGCCGGAGACGTCGGCGTGCACGAAGACCGTGCCGCGCCCGCGCAGGGCGGCGAGCCGCTCCGGTACGGCCGGCACCGCCGGCCCGGAGACGATCGCGTCCAGGTCCTCCACGCCGAAGGCGTGCGGCAGCAGCTCGCTCATGCGCAGCGGGCCCTGCCGCGCCTCGATCAGGCACTCGGGGCCGCCGTTCTCCCAGAGCAGCTGCCGGCAGCGCCCGCACGGCATCAGCGGTTGCCCGGTCGCGTCGACGCAGGAGAGCGCGACGATCCGGCCGCCGCCGGTGGCGTGCAGCGCCGAGACGACGCCGCACTCGGCGCAGAGCACCACGCCGTAGGCCGCGTTCTCGACGTTGCAGCCGACCACGACCCGGCCGTCGTCGACCAGCGCCGCCGCGCCGACGGGAAACTTCGAGTACGGCACGTACGCGTGCCGCATCACCTCGGTGGCGGCGGCCCGCAGCCGCGCCCAGTCGACCTCTGGTGTCACCGTTCCATCCTGCACCGCCGCTGGTCAGCCCTTCACGTAGGGCTTGCCGTCGGCGGCGGGAGCCCGGACCCTGCCGACCAGTCCGGCCACCGCCAGGATCGTCGCCAGGTACGGCAGCATCGCCAGGAACTCGCTGGGGATCACGCTGTTGACCGCGCCCAGGTACGTGCCGAGCTGGTCGGCGAAGCCGAAGAAGAGCGCGGCGAGCAGGGCACCGGTGGGGCTCCACCGCCCGAAGATCAGCGCCGCCAGGGCGATGAAGCCCTTACCGCCGATCATGTTCTTGCTGAAGGTGAACGACGCCAGCGTGTACGAGGCGCCGCCGATCCCGGCCACCAGCCCGGCGAGCAGCACGTTGCGGTACCGCAGGCGCAGCACCCGTACGCCGAGGGTGTCGGCGGCCGTCGGGTGCTCTCCCACCGACCGGGTCCGCAGCCCCCACCGGGTCCGGAAGAGCGCGACGTGCACGACCAGCACCAGCACCAGCGCGAGGTAGAGGAAGATGTTGGACCGGAACAGCGCCGGCCCGAGCACCGGGATCTCCGACAGCAGCGGGATGGACCAGGTGCCGAAGTGCGGCGGCTGGTTGTACGCCTGCGCGTCCGACTGCATCAGCCGCTCGTACAGGAAGCCGGTCAGCCCGACCGCGAAGAGGTTCAGCACGATGCCGATGACCACCTGGTCCACCAGGTAGCGGATGGCGAACACGGCGAGCAGCAGCGAGATGAAGGCGCCGCCGAGCGCCGCGGCGACCAGGCCGATCCAGACGTTGCCGGTGATCGTGCCGAAGAGCGCGCCGGCGAAGGCGCCGGTCAGCAGCTGACCCTCGATCGCCACGTTGACCACGCCGGAGCGTTCGCAGAGCACCCCGGCGAGCGCCCCGAAGATCAACGGCAGGGCGAGCAGGAACGTGCCCCGCAGCATGTTGACCAGGGGCATGAAGTTCTGCCCGGCCGGCGCGGCCGAGACCTGCCAGCAGAGGAAGGAGAGGACGAACGCGACCACGCCGACCCCGAGCAGCGGACCGAACCAGCGCCGGGGCAGGCCGACCAGCAGCGCCGCGCCGGCCGCCGCGGCGATCAACCCGAAGAGGATCGCCCCGAGCGTCCCCTGGATCTCCAGGGCCGCGCCGCCGGCGTCCTCGCTGAGGGTGAAGCGCGCCTCCTGGCCGGTGGCGAGCGGGCCGAAGACGGCCGCGGCGAGCGCGCCGACCAGCAGCAGCCCGGCACCGATCTTGCGGTTGCGGGTCCAGAACCCCACGCTCACGGGTGCGAGCGCGACATCGTCGACCGCCATCGTGGACACGTCCCTACCAGCCCTTCGCCACGCTCGTCTGCAACCTGGCCGCCCGCGCCGCGCGGAGCCCGAAGATCGCCTTTACCAGCGCCGGCGCGGCGATGAAGATGACGATCAGCGCCTGCAACACGGTCGCCAGCTCCAGCGAGATGCCGGCGTACGACTGCATCCGGTTGCCGCCGGCCTGGAGCGCGCCGAAGAGCAGGGCCGCGAGCGCTACGCCCCAGGGCTTGTTCCGCCCGAGCAGCGAGACCAGGATGCCGTCGAAGCCGATCTGCGCGGCCACCGCCGGGGTGAGCGCGCTGGCTGTGGTGCCGAGCACCATGTTGCTGCCGCCCAGCCCGGCCAGCGCCCCGGAGAGCACCATCAGCAGGACGTACGTCTTCGTGACGCTGATGCCCGCGGTGCGGGCCGCGTCCGGGTTGGCGCCGACCGCGCGGAGCTCGAAGCCGAACGTGGAGCGGTTGAGCAGCCAGGCGACGCCCCAGGTGGCCAGCACCGCCAGCAGGATGCCGGCGTGCACCCGCAGGTCCCCGCCGAGCAGCCGGGGCAGCTGCGCCGACGATTCGACCGACTTGCTGATCGCGTCGGTACGGGTCGGCTCGTGCACGCCGCGCTGGTTGATGATCCAGGAGAGGAAGTACAGCGAGACGTAGTTGAGCATGATCGTATTGATCACCTCGTGGGCGCCCCGCCGCGCCTTCAGGATGCCGGGGATGAAGCCCCAGATCGCGCCGCCGATCGCGCCGGCCAGCAGCGCCACGATCAGGTGCAGTACCGGCGGCAGCGGCAGCAGGAAGCCCGCCAGCGCGGCGAGGATCACGCCGAGCGTGGCCTGTCCCTGCGCGCCGATGTTGAACAGGCCACCCCGGAAGGCCAGCGACACCGCCAGGCCGGTGAAGACCAGCGGCGCGGTGTAGGTGAGCGTCTCGGAGATCGGCGCGAAGACCAGCTGCCAGCCGTTGCTGCCGTCGGCCCAGCCGGAGACGGCGGCCGGGTCGACCACCGCGCCCTTGAAGAGGTTCGCGTACGCCTCGCTCACCACCGACCAGCTCGAATTGATCGCGTCGGCGGGGCGGGCGGTGAAGTATCCGTATGTGGCGAGCACGTCCGGGTCCGAGATGATGATCAGTACGGCGCCGATCACGATCGCCAGCACCAGGGCGAGCACGGTGACCGTGACGGTGTTCGCCGACCAGAGGTTCTGCAGGAAGAGCTGGCCGAGCCCCGGCCCGCGCCCCTCCGGCGCGCCGGTGCCGGTGGCGGCACGGCCCGACCGGCCGGCGTCCGTGGCGGCGGGGCCGGCGTTGCCGGCGCTCGGGTCGCCGTCGGACGCGGCGGACTCGGCCCGGCGCGACTCGGTCGCCACGTCCTTGTCCGGCGACGCGGCGTCGGCCGAAGACGCGGCCTGCTCCGGCGAGGGAGCCTGCTCCGGCGCGGCGGCCTGGTCCGGCGACGCGGCGCCGGCCGGTTCCCGCTCCGGCGCCCCGGAGCCGCTGGCGGGGTTCACGTCACTCATGTTCTTCCTCGTCGCTGCCAGGGCTGTCCGGGCCACCGGCCTTGCCGGCTCCGGCGTTGTCGGCGGCGGCCGGCTCGGGGGTGACACCGGCCATCAGGAGACCGATCTCCTCGCGCGGGGTCTCCGGTCCGACGATGCCGAGGATCCGCCCGCGGTACATCACCGCGATCCGGTCGGCCAGGCCGATCACCTCGTCCAGCTCGCTGGAGACCACGAGCACGGCGGTGCCGATGTCCCGCTCCCGGATGATCCGGCCGTGGATGAACTCGATCGAGCCGACGTCGACGCCCCGGGTCGGCTGCGAGGCCACGAAGAGCTTCAGCGGCCGGGACAGCTCCCGCGCCACGATGACCTTCTGCTGGTTGCCGCCGGAGAGGGTGCCCACGGCGGCGTCGGCCGAGGGGGTACGCACGTCGAACTGCTCGATCCGCTCCCGGGCGGAGGACGCGATGGCGTCCGGTCGCAGCGCCAGGCCCGAGCCGAACGGCGGGCGGTCGTAGAGGTCCAGCACCAGGTTCTCCGCGACGGAGAACTCCATGACCAGGCCGTCGACGCTGCGGTCCTCCGGCACGTAGCCGACGCCGGCCCGGAGCACCCGCTTGGTGGACCACCCGTCGATCCGGTCGCCGGCCAGCATGACGGAGCCGCTCAGCACCGGTCGCAGACCCATGATCGCCTCGACCAGCTCGGTCTGCCCGTTGCCCTGCACGCCGGCGATGCCGAGCACCTCGCCGGCCCGTACGGTCAGCTCCACGCCGTCGACCGCCCGGTGCCCCCGCTCGTCGTCGACGATCAGGCCCTCGACCTGGAGCACCGGCTCGCCCGGCCGGGCCGCCGCCTTGGTCACCTCCAGGCTCACCGAGCGGCCGACCATCGCGGCGGCCAGCTCGTCCTCGGTCGCCTCCGGGCTGGCCGTACCGACGGTCCGCCCGCGCCGGATGACCGTGATCCGGTCGGCGATGGCCTTGACCTCTTTGAGCTTGTGGGTGATGAAGACGATCGACTTGCCGGCGGCCTTGAGCGACCGCATGACCGCCAGGAGTTCCTCGGTCTCCTGCGGGGTCAGCACCGCCGTCGGCTCGTCCAGGATCAGCAGGTCGACCTCGCGGGTGAGCGCCTTGACGATCTCCACCCGCTGCTGGATGCCGACGGGCAGGTCCTCGACCAGCGCGTCCGGGTCGACCCGCAGGTTGTACCGCTCGGAGACCTCGGCCACCTCCCGGCGGGCCCGCCGCCGGTCCAGGAAGCCGGTGATGCCGCCGCGCACCTGTTCGGCGCCGAGCATCACGTTCTCGGCGACCGTGAAGACGGGTACCAGCATGAAGTGCTGGTGCACCATGCCGATGCCGGCGGCGATGGCGTCCCCCGGTCCCTTGATCTGGACCGGCTCGCCGTTGATCAGGATCTCGCCCTCGTCCGGCTGGAGCAGCCCGTACAGGACGTTCATCAGCGTGGACTTGCCCGCGCCGTTCTCACCGAGCAGCGCGTGAATCTCTCCCGGCTCCACCGTCAGGTCGATCTGGTCGTTGGCGACCAGATCACCGAACCGCTTGGTGATGCCGCGCAGTTCGAGTCTCAGCGTGACCTCCTGGGAGTCGGGCGATGGTGCAGCCTAGCCGCTGCCGTACCGGTCCGCGCGGACCGGCCGCTTCTCGGCCTCGTACGCGTTGTGCCAGGTCCGTCGCGCGGACGCTGCCGGCCGCCCCACCCGGCGGAGCTGCCGCTCCGGTGCGGGCCGCGGGGCGGCCGGGGTCGTTACCGGTCCTACCGGCGGTGGTCGCGCGCGACCGCCGCGTCGCCCGGCGTGGCCGGCCGCGCCGACCGGAGATCCGGTCGGCGCGGCCGGCGCCGCCTCACTTGGGCTGGCTCTGCGAGGTGACGGTGATCGCGCCGGAGACGATGTCCGTCTTCAGCTTCTCGACCTCCGCCTTCAGCTCCGCCGGCACCTTGCTGTCGAAATCGTGGTACGGGGCCAGCTCGACGCCGTTGTTGGCCAGGGTGCCGAGGAAGCCGGGGTCGTGCGCCAGCTTCTCGCCCTTGGCGGCCTTGAGCACGGCGTCCTTGACCGCGTCCGGGATGTTCTTCACCACGGTCGTCAGCAGGGCCGGGCAGTTCGGCGTGCTCTCGCAGCCGTCGACGTCGACCCAGATGGCCGAGAACTTGCCGTTGGAGGCCTGGGCCGCGGCGGTGGTGCCCTGGCCGGCGGCGCCGGCGACCGGCATCACGATGTCGGCGCCCTGGGCGACCAGCGTGTCGCTGACCTTCTTGCCCTCGTCCTGCTTGACGAAGTCGTTGGTGAACGAGCCGTTCTGCGTGGCCTTGTCCCAGCCGAGCACCTGGACGTTCTTGCCCTTGACCTTGTTGAACTGGGCCACGCCGTCGACGAAGCCGTCCATGAAGATCGTCACCGGCGGGATCTTCATGCCGCCGTAGGTGCCGACCTTGCCGGTCTTGGTCATGCCCGCCGCGAGGTACCCGGCCTGGAACGCCGCCTGCGCGGTGTCGAACTGCATCGGGAAGATGTTGCTCTCGGGACGCTTCGAGTCGACGATGCCGAACTGCTGGTTCGGGTGCGCCTGGGCGACCTTGGAGGTGGCCTCACCCATCAGGCCACCGACGGCCAGGATGAAGTCGCACTTCTGGTTGACGTACTGCGTCAGGTTCGGCTCGTAGTCCGCCTCGGACTTCGAGGGCGTGTTCTTGATCTCGATGTTGCTGTTCTCGGCCTTGGCCTCCTGCAGACCCTTCCACGCCGAGGTGTTGAAGGACTTGTCGTCGATACCGCCGACGTCGGTGACCATGCAGGCGCTGAATTTCTTCGCGGCGTCGCCGCCGGAGTTGCCATCCTTGGGCGCCTCACCACACGCGGCGGCCGCGCCCAGCGCGAGCCCGCCCACCGCGAGTACCGAGACAATCCGCATCCCACGCACAGAGCGCAAGACGTCTCCTTCCGATTGCGCACCGCGCTGTCTGCGGTGGCAGCCTTAAGCCGGCCTGCGGCTGCCCGCCGGCGTCCCACGTTACGGACGGGAGCGTAGTGCCCGCGCCCACCCACCGGCAGACAATGCTGCCTGACTGTTGAACGCTCGTTACCCTCACGTAACTGTCCCGTGGGGGAGATCACTCCACGGGTTGGCGGGACTACCGGGCGAAGGGGCGCAACGTCGCGTTCGGGGACTTTCCGCAGGTGAGCGGGGTGCCACATCGGTCGGAGCGACTGCGGAGCGTCACGGCGGGCTCGCCGTGACGGGTGCTACCGCCAGAACACCGCCACCGCGGCGTTGGCGAGCGTCAGCCCGATGATCGCCAGGAAGTGCCCACGGGCGACGACGGTGCGCTTGCGCGGGACGAAGACCATCACGAGGATCAGCACCGCGATCACGAGCTTGACGGCCAGCTTCGCCGGGTCCGGCTCGTGACCGTCGCGCAGCGGGGCGGCGAGTCCGAGGCCGCTGAGCAGCTGGATGACCGAGCCCCAGAGCATCGCACCGTTGATCCGGATCTGACCGGTCAGGTACTGCGCGATCCCGCCGCCGAGCAGCAGCGCGAACCCGATCAGGTGAATGAAGAGCAATACGAGCCGGAGAGTTTCCACGGCGGCCATCCTCCCAAATCGCCCGCCGGCCCGGCCACCCCGGACCCGGGGGCCGCTCGACCCCCGGGCCACGGGCCAGCCCTGGCCGCCGCCGTCCGAGGGCGAGCAGCGCGGTCAGCGCGCGGTGTGCCGGGGGATCACGGCGGCCCGCCCGACGAGCACCAGCAGCAGCCCGACGATCGCGTACCCGGCGAGCAGGCCCAGCGGCCGCGCCGCCGCGGCCCCGTCGAAGAACGCGGTGGAACGGATCAGGTCGGCGCCCGCGCCGATCGGCAGCCACCGGCCCACCGTCCCCCAGGGCTGCGGGAGCAGTTCGGGAGCGGCGTTGACCGCGCCGAGCGCGTTGCCGAGCAGGAAGGCGACCAACACGCCGAGGCCGATGCCGGCCCGCCCGAGCAGGGCCCCGAGGCCGGCCACGGTCGCCGCCGTGGCGAGCGCGAAGAGCCCGACCGCCGCCGCGTCCGCCAGGTACGCGCCGGGCAGCACGCCCAGCCAGCCCTGCCAGACGGCCACCGCGCCGAGGCCCGCGAGGACCCCGTACGCGAGCAGTCCGGCGAGCCGGGCGACCCGGCCCGGGAGCAGCAGGCTCAGCAGCACGGCGACCGCCACGCTGGTCATCCCCAGCGGCAGGAACCCGGCCCCGAAGCCGCTGCCGCGCGGATCGTCCGGATCGGCGCGCACCACCTCCACCACGCGCGGCGGCCGCCCGCCGGAGAGTTCGGCCGCGCCCTGGACCAGCAGCGACGCCACGGTCGGGCTCGCCGCGGGCGCCGTGTAGAGCACCGGACCCGCCGGGCCGACGACGAAGGCGGCGTACGCCTCGCGGTCGTGCAGCGCCCGTTCGGCCGCGGCGGCATCCGGCCGGACGAGGATCTCGAAGGCACCCGGCTGGGCGGCGGCGAGCCGGTTCGCCAACTCGGTGGTGCCCGGCGCCGGGCCGGCCACGACGATCGGCAGGTCCCGGGGGGCGAGGTTGGCCGCCGGCGCGGCGAAGAGCGGGATGAGCAGCGCCTGCGCGACGACCGCGACGGCGGCGAGCAGGGCCGCCAGGAGCGGCGGCGAGGGGCGCCGCCGGGTGGGGTGGGACATCGTCCTTCCTCCAAAAACGAGCGCTCGTTCTCTTTTATGCGAGGAGGATGACACCCGGGCGTTCCAGGCGTCAAGAACGAACGTTCGTTTTATGCTGGGAGGCGTGCCACGCGTCTCCGACGAACACCTCGCCGCCCGCCGGCAGCAGATCATGACCGCGGCCCGCGCGTGCTTCCTGCGCAACGGCTTCCACAGCACCTCGATGCAGGACGTCATCGCCGAGGCGGGCCTGTCGGTGGGCGCCGTCTACCGCTACTTCCGCAGCAAGAACGACCTCGTCACCGCGATCGCCGAAGAGGCGATCGGCGCGCTCGACGAACTCCTCCGGGAGATCACCCGGCACGACCCCCCGCTGCCGCTGGCCGAGGCGCTGGCGCGGGTGCTGACGCTCGTGGACCGCCAGTCCGGCCCGGACGGCCTGCTGCGCATCGCCATCCAGGTCTGGGCCGAGTCCCTGCGCGACCCCGTGCTGGCCGGATTCGTCCGCGAGAAGTACACCGGCTTCCGGGCCTACTACGTGACCCTCGCGGGCCAGGCGCGGCGCTCGGGCGAGCTGCCGCCGGACGCCGACGACGAGGCGGTCGGCGCGGCCCTGTTCGGCCTGATGCCCGGTTACCTCCTGCAACGCATCCTCACCGGATCGCCCGACCCGGAGAGCTACCTCGCCGGCGTACGCACGCTGCTGGGCGCCGCCCGGTCGGCCGGCGGTACGGGCGGCCACGACTGAGCGGCGTTCCGGCACCGGGCCCGGTGCCGGGGTTCGGCGCAGATTGCCGCGGTGTTAGCGCGACGTTGCAAAAAATGGCAGCACTTGCGGAAGACTGCGCAAAAACTTGCCCGTAGGCTAAGGTTCCGCCATGCGCGCACGACTGTCCGACATAGCCAGACAGGCGCAGGTCAGCGAGGCGACCGTGTCGCGGGTGCTCAACGACCGCCCCGGCGTCGCGCCGGAGACCCGGCAGGCCGTGCTCACCGCACTGGACGTACTCGGGTACGAGCGTCCGGCCCGGCTGCGCAAGCGCAGCGCCGGTCTCGTCGGGCTGGTCGTACCCGAGCTGGAAAACCCGATCTTCCCGGCGTTCGCCCAGATCATCGAATCGGCGCTGGCGCAGACCGGCTTCACCTCGGTGCTCTGCACCCAGACCCCCGGCGGGGTGACCGAGGACGAGTACGTCGAGATGCTGCTCGACCGGCAGGTCAGCGGAATCGTCTTCGTCTCCGGCCTGCACGCCGACACCTCGGCGGACCACGAGCGCTACCGCGCGCTGGTCGCCCGCCGGATGCCGATCGTCCTCGTCAACGGGTACGTCCCGGGAGTCCCGGCGCCCTTCGTCTCCTGCGACGATCGCGAGGCCGGCGAACTCGCCGTGGCGCACCTGGTCGCGCTCGGCCACCGGCGGATCGGGCTGATCACCGGGCCGGCCCGCTTCGTACCCGTACAGCGCAAGGTGAGCGGCTACAAGACCGCCATGAAACGGCTGGTCGGACTCGACGAGGCCGAGCTGGCGGAGCTGACCGAGCTGTCGCTGTTCGGCGTGGAGGGCGGCGAGGCGGCCGCCGGACGGCTACTCGACCGCGGCGTGACGGGCCTCGTCTGCGGCTCCGACCTGATGGCGCTGGGAGCGATCCGGGCAGCCCGGCAGCGCGGCCTGTCGGTACCGGGCCAGCTCTCCGTCGTCGGGTACGACGACTCCCCGCTGATCGCCTTCACCGACCCACCGCTGACCACCGTGCGGCAGCCGGTGAACGCCATGTCGGTGGCGGCGGTACGGGCCCTCGTCGACGAGATCAACGGGCACGCGGCGCCCCACTCCGAGTACGTCTTCCGGCCCGAGCTGGTCGTCCGAGGCTCCACCGCGATCGCACCGACCCGGCACGCCACCCCGGTCGCCGCCGAGCCGGCCGGACCCGGTTCCGCCTCGCTGGCGGTACCGGCCTGACCGGAACGGCTCCGGCTCGCCCCGGCCCGGCCGGCCGCGCCCGCTGGTTCCGACAGCGCCGGAGCGGGTAACCCCGACCGACCTGGTCGTCCGTTGTGCCCCGCGCCGACGGGCGGCTGGGCTGTAATTCCGCGCTCGCTGCGCTTCGCGGCGCCCGGGAGGCGATCGTCCTTCGCCTGCGGGGCGCGACCGCTTCGCGGCGCGTTCCTCGGCTCCAGGACGACGCCGGCGCCGCTGCCGCTTGCTCGCTATTGGCCGAGGCGGGCCAGCATGGCGCCGATGCGGGTGAAGCCGGCGCGCAGTTCGTCGGGGGTGGGGGCGGGGCGTGGTTCGGCCTCCTGCTCGACGGTCTCCGTCGGCTCGGCCACGGCGAGTTCGTCGTAGTCGCCGTAGACCTCGGCGTCCTCGGCCTGGGCCGCCTCGTCCTCGGCCGCCGTCTTCGCCGCGAGGATCTCGCCGCGCACCTCGTCCGCCGAGGCGCTGGGCAGCAGCGGCTCGACCACGGCCATCAGCTCCTCGTCGGCGACCACGGACTCGGCCAGGGCCAGGGCATGCAGCCGCTCGTACGGGCCGCAGACCACCGGCTCCCAGTCGTCCTCGTCGTCCAGGGGTCCGAACGTGATGATCCACGGCAGGTCGAGCACCGGCGAGTCGTCCGGCAGCTGCAACGTCACTAGGGCACCCACGGAGCCATCATGGCCGTCGCGCGGCTGCGGCTGACATGATTTGCCCCGATTCGCCTACCCGTGGATCGGGTCCTCTCCGCGCCGGGCCGCCTGGCGTACCAGCCCCGCCGCGTGGACGCCGCGTCAGCGGCCGAGCTGGCCGACTTCTTCGGCGAGGAGACCCGCTACGACGAACTGGTACTGGCGCTCAGCGGCGGCGCGGGCGGCGGAGCCTTCGCCTCGCTCGACCTGGACCAGCTGCGCACCGGCTTCGAGGGCAAGTTCTGGGCGCACCTGCGGATCCTGCGCGCGGCCCTGCCCCGGCTGCGCCCGGACGGTTCGGTCACGTTCGTCACGGCGGCGTCGGCGCGCGCCGCGCTGCCGGGCACGGCGGGACTGGCCGCGATCAACGGCGCGCTGGAGGCCATGGTCCGGCCGCTGGCGGTCGAACTCGCCCCGCTGCGGGTCAACGCGGTCTCCCCGGGCATCGTCGACACGCCCTGGTGGGACGGCCTGCCGGCCGAGCAGCGCGAGGCGCTCTTCGCCGAGCACGCCAATGCGCTGCCGGTCGGACGGGTGGGCCGCCCCGAGGACGTGGCCTCGGCGGTGTTGCTCACCGCCGTGAACGGCTTCATGACCGGCAGCGTGGTCGAGTGTGCCGGCGGGGTGCGGTTGGGTACCGCCGCGTAGGGCCGGACCCGGCCGCGCCGGGACGGGCGACGAGCGGCGGCGCCCGGCCCGGTCAGCCGGCGTCGAGCCGCAGCGCCGCGCGGACCAGCGCCAGCGCGGCGGCGGGCTCGACGCCGAGCCGGTACGCCTCGTCCGCGTACCCGGAGGCCGCCCGCTGGAGCCGGTCGAGCGCGTCGTTGCGGCCCGGGGCGACGAAGGTACCGTGCCGCCCGCGCGTCTGAATCAGTCCGGCGCCCTCCAGTTCCCGGTACGCCCGCGCGACCGTGTTCGCCGCCAAGCCCAGGTCGGCGGCGAGCTGCCGTACGGTGGGCAGCCGGGTCCCGACGGGCAGTCGGTCGTCTCCGACCATCGCGGCGATCTGCGCG
The DNA here is from genome assembly GCF_040676675.1 of Micromonospora sp. NPDC049559. Lineage (NCBI taxonomy): Bacteria > Bacillati > Actinomycetota > Actinomycetes > Micromonosporales > Micromonosporaceae > Micromonospora > Micromonospora sp. NPDC049559. The sequence goes on from NZ_JBFAPK010000023.1 coordinate 84,496, forward strand.
CGCACCTGCTCGTACGGCGGGACCGGCGAATCCTGGTCCACGGAAACGATCACTTCGGCAGCGCCTCCCGGTAACGGCTCGCGAACGACAAGTTATCAGCGGGGCGGGCCGCCGGGCGGCGGTGGCGGCGTGGCGTTGCGGTCCGCCAGGTCGACCACCCGGCCGTGCCGGCTCGTCGCCGCCAGCGCCGCGCCGAAGAGCAGCAGCTGGTTGAGCAGGTACAGGTAGAGCAGCACGCCGACGGCGCCCGCGACCACCGTGTACGCCGGGTTGCGCTCCCAGCGCATCACGTAGTAGCGGCCGACCGAGTTGAGCAGGGTGATGCCGAGCGAGACGACGAGCACCGGCGCCAGCAGCCGGCGCGCGCTCATCCGCAGCCGGGGCACCACGGCCAGCAGCGCGGCGGCGATCACCATGTTCACCAGCTGCGACAGGATCCAGCTCGATATCGACGCGCCGAGCGAGCGGGCCCCGAGCATCCAGGCCAGCAGCGACTCCAGCGCGTCCACCGCGCCGATCGAGACGCCGAGGAGCACGAAGAGGAAGACGAGCACCGCGAGGTCGAGCAGCTGGCGGATCACGATGTAACCGGGGTGCTGCTCGAAGCCGTAGATCAGTCGCTGGGAGGTACGGATCGCCTCGACCCAGCCGATCCCGGTGAACGCCAGCAGCACCAGACCGATCGCACCGACCCGCCCGCTGCCCTGCTGGATCTCCACCGGGTCCAGGAACGGCAGGTGCTGCTCGAGGAAGCCCGAGACCGCGTGGTTGACCGCGTCGTTCTGTTCGAGCACCGCGGCGAAGATCCAGTACCCCACCAGGCCGAGCGCGAAGACGGCGAAGAAGCCGTAGTACGCCATGGCCGCCGCGAGCCGGCCGCCGAGAACCTCGTTGTAACGGATCAGGGCGCGCCACAGGTGGTCGAACCGGCGGTACCGCCGCCGCAGCGCCGACACCGGCCGGTCGATCGCCGCCTCGATCCGATCGAAGACGTTCACGCCGTCATCCTCGCCGATCCGCGCGACGCCGGCCCGTAACCGGCGCCGCTGCCCACTCCGGCGCGCCGCACTCCCCCGGTCCGGGTCCGGCGGCCACCGGCCCGGCGCCGGCCGCTACCCGCCGAGGCGGTAGTGGCGGCGCGGCTGCCAGCGGGCCTGCCCGCCGTGCGAGAAGAGGGTGAAGCCCTCCACCTCGAACAGCGCCGAGAAGCCGGCCAGCTCCTCGTACACCTTGTCCAGCGCCTCGGGCGCCACGTCCTGCGCCACCGTGACGTGCGGGTGGTACGGGAAGCGGGTCTCCCGGCGCAGCTCCGGGGCCGAGCCGATGGCGGCGGCGAGCAGCTCGCACTCGCTGATCCCGGCCGCCACCACCACGAAGACGACCTCGGTGACCGGCCGGAAGGTGCCGGTGCCGCGCAGGTGCACGGTGTACGGCAGGTGCTCGGCGGCGACCTCGGCGAGGTGCTCCTCCACCGCGGGCAGGTCGGCCAGCAGGATCTCGGTCGGCCCGAGCAGCGTCACGTGTGCCGGGATGTCCTTGGCCTGCGGGTCACCGGCCTCCGCCCGGCACCGGGTGAGGTACTCGCCCCACGGCTCCGGAATGTTGACGGCGACGCCGATCTGGGCCGTGCGGGCGTCCACGCCCGGCCACGGCGCGGTACCGACCACGCTCCGCTCGGTGCTACCCATTCCTGCCCGCCGACAGGTCGAGGTCAGCCATTCCTGCCCGCCGGCAGGAACCCGACCCGGTCGTAGGCGGTGCGCAGGGTCTGCGCCGCCACGGCGCGGGCCTTCTCGGCCCCGATCGCGAGCAGCTTGTCGAGCTGCGCCGCGTCGTCGAGGTAGGTGCGGGTCCGCTCCTGGATCGGGCGGACAAACTCCACCAGCACCTCGGCGAGGTCCTTCTTGAGATCCCCGTAGCCCTTGCCGGCGTACGCCACGACCAGCTCGTCGATGCCCCGCCCGGTCAGCGCCGAGTAGATCGTCAGCAGGTTGGAGACGCCCGCCTTGTGCTCCGGGTCGAAAAGGATCTCCCGCCCGGTGTCCGTCACCGCGGACCGGATCTTCTTGGCCGACCGGGCCGGGTCCTCCAGCAGCTCGATCAGGCCGGCCGGCGACGAGGCGGACTTGGACATCTTGGCCGCCGGGTCCTGCAGGTCGGTGATCTTCGCGGTGTCCCGGACGATGTGCGGCGCGGGCATCGTGAAGGTCGGCCCGAAGAGCGTGTTGAACCGCCCGGCGAGGTCGCGGGTGAGTTCCAGGTGCTGGCGCTGGTCCTCGCCGACCGGTACCGCGTCGGCCTGGTAGAGCAGGATGTCCGCCGCCTGCAGGATCGGGTACGTGAAGAGCCCGACGCTGGACCGGTCGGCGCCCTGCTTGGCCGACTTGTCCTTGAACTGGGTCATCCGGCTCGCCTCGCCGAAGCCGGTGATGCAGCTCAGCACCCAGGCCAGCTGCGGGTGCTCCGGCACGTGCGACTGCACGAAGAGCGTGCAGCGCTCCGGGTCCAGCCCGACCGCGAGCAGTTGCGCGGCCGAGACCCGGGTGCGCCGGCGCAGCACCTCCGGGTCGTGCCCGGCCGTGATCGCGTGCAGGTCGACCACGCAGTAGAAGGCGTCGTGGGTCTCCTGCAGCGCCACCCAGTGGCGTACCGCGCCGAGATAGTTGCCGAGGTGGAAGGAGTCACCGGTCGGCTGGATGCCGGAGAGCACCCGGAGCCGGGCAGGAGCGTCGGACATGCCGGCAATTCTGACAGCCGCCCCCGACACACGCCCGGACGGCCCCGTGCCAATCCGCGTGCCGCCCGCGAATTCCGGTACCGCCCGGGGAACCCGCGCGGCCGGCGGTGACTCGTACGCTCGAGTCGCCCGTACCGCGGCGGCGCGGCCGGTACCCCGACGGCGCGCGGCCGGCCGCCGGTGGCGCGGGCGGCGACCGGCGCGACGACGGGCGGGGCGATGGGCGGACGGCCCGAGGCGGACCGGGCGATGGGCGAGCTGTACCACGCCAGCTACCGGCGGCTCGTCGCCCAGGTCTACGCCTTCACCACGGACCTGAACGAGGCGCAGGACGTGGTGCAGGAGGCGTTCACCCGCGCCCTGGCCCGGCCGCGCGGCCTGGCCGACGTGGACAACCCGGAGGCGTGGCTGCGTACCGTCGCGGTCAACGTCGTCCGCCGCCGCTGGCGCCGCCGCCGGCTGCTGGACCTGATCCTGCTGCGCGACCGGCCGGTGGCCCACCTCGTGCAGCCCGCCCCCGGACCGGAGCGGGCCGACCTGCGCAGCGCGATGGCCGTGCTGCCCACCGCGTACCGCGAGGTCATCGTCCTGCACTACTTCGCCGACCTGCCGGTCGAGGAGATCGCCGGGCTGCTCGGCGTGCCGGCCGGAACCGTGAAGTCGCGCCTGTCCCGCGGCCGGTCGGCGCTGGCCGTCTCGCTCGGCGACTACCTGCCCGACCGGCCCGCAACCGACCGGCCGCCCGGCGCGGCACCGGACTGGCCAGGCGTCGGGCCGCCCGGCGCGGCGCCGGCCCGGCCAGGCGTCGGGCCCGCCGGGGCGGCGCCGGCCGCCGCGCCGGGCAACCCGGAGGTGAGACATGCCTGAGCTGGACGTACGCCTCGCGCAGGGGCGGGTCGACCTGCTCGACCGCATCGACGGGCCACCGTTGGAACGGCTGCGACGACGCGCGGCTGCCCGGCGGCGCCGGCGAGGTCTCGGCGTCGCGGTGGCCCTGCTCGGCGTCGTCGCCGCGACCGCGCTCGCCGGGCGGGTGCTCGGGCCGGACGGGGCGCGCCCGGCGCCCGCCGCCAGCCCCTCGGCCGACCCCGCCTACTCCGCCGACGGCATCGTCGTCCACGGCCTCGTCGGCGGCGCCAACGTCTGGGAGCTGCCCGGCGCGATCGGCGACGTCGAGTTCACCGACCCGCGCCACGGCTACCTGCTCACCTCCTGCCCGGGCACCGACCCCTGCCGCCGGGACACCGCCCGGACCAGCGACGGCGGCCTGACCTGGACGGTCCACGAACTCCCGCCCGACGTGGCCCGGACCGCCGGCGGCGAGCTGCTGGCCTTTCCCGCCGGCCCGTTGATGATCACCGGCCCGACGACGTACGCCTCGCTCGACGGGGGCGGGAGCTGGACGGCGGCGGACCCGCCCCCGGCCGGCACGGCGGCCGGTACCGCCGGACCGGACGACCTGCTGCGGCCGGGCGACGGCGGTACGGCCGGCTGCGGCGCGCAGGTGCGGCTCTGGCGTCAGGGCGCCGTGCACGACAGCGGGCCGGTACGGCAGCCGCCGCTGGGCGTCTGCTGGGTGGCGGACGCCCCGGCCACCGACGGTGGCTGGTGGGTCGGCGGGGTACGCGACGGGCGGGCCGTCGTGGCGGTGACCCGTGACGGCGGCGGCAGCTGGCAGTCGGCCGTGCTGGAGACGCCGCCCGGCGCCCTCGCCTCGGTCGAGGTCGCCCAGCTCGGCAGCCACGCCTACGCGGCCGTACTCGGACCGGGGGGCGAGCTGTACTCGCTGTGGCACTCGGCCGACGGGGGGCGGACGTTCGCCCGTACCCGGTCCGCCGGGGCCGGGGGCGGCGGGCCGGCGGCGCTGGCCGGCGCGCTGGTGCCGCTGCTCGACGGCCGGCTGCTGGTGGCCGGTACCGACCGGCGCTGGTACCTCAGCGCCGACGACGGGCGCAGCTTCCGCCGCGCGGAGGGGACCCTCCCCGCGGTCGGGCGGCTGGCCCGCACCCGGGCCGGGTACGTCGCCTACGACCTCTTCGGCAGCGGCTGGGTGGCCTTCTCGGCCGACGGTACGACCTGGCGGAAGCTTCAGATCAGCTGAGCCGCGACGGCCCGCCCGGCGGCTGCGAGGGAGTCGGCGGCGGCTGGGACGGTGCCGGCGACAACGAGGCGGGCGGCGGCTGCGGCGGGGCGGTCCGGCGCTGCTCGGGCAGCCGGGCCGGGGAGATCGCCACCCGGGCCACCCGGCGGCCCTCCAGCGCCAGCACCCGCAGCACCCAGCCGCCGGGCTCGACCCCGTCGGACCCGCGCGCGAGCGGGTCGTGGGCGCCCGGCCCGGCGTACGGGTCCGCATGTCCGAGCGGGCGCACGTCCTCCCCGCTCACCTGCACCTCGTCCCCGCTGACGGGCAGCCGGCCCAGGGCGGCCATCACGAACCCGCCCACCGTCTCGTACGGGCCGGCGGGCAGGGCGAAGCCGGTCCGCTCGGCGAAGTCCGCCAGGTTGAGGCGCCCGTCGACCACCGCGGGCACCCCGGCGAGCACCGGCTCGGGCGCGGCGTCGTACTCGTCGTGGATCTCGCCGACCAGCTCCTCGATCAGGTCTTCGAGGGTGACGATGCCAGCGGTACCGCCGTACTCGTCGACCACCACGGCGAGGTGCTGCCGCTCCCGGCGCATCTCGGTGAGCGCGGCCAGCACCCGCTTGCTGCCGGGCAACTGCTTGACCTCCCGGGTGAGTTCCCGGATCGTGCCGCGCCCGTCGTCGTCCGGGCGGAGCAGCACGTCGCGCAGGTGCACGAAGCCGATCACGTCGTCGTGCGTACCGTCCACCACCGGGTAGCGGGTATGCGTCTCGGTCCGGACCAGCTGCGCCGCCTCCTTGAGGGTGAGCCCCGCGGCGAGGAAGGTCACCTCGGTGCGGGGCATCATCACCTCGCGGACCAGGCTGGCGCCGGCGACGAGGACCTCCTCCAGGATCCGGCGCTCGTCCGGGTCGATCCGAGTGTTCGCCGCGACCAGGGCGCGCAGCTCGGCCTCGCTGATCCGCTCCCGGCCGGCGCCGGGGGTGGCCCCGAGCACGTCGGTGACCAGCCGGGTGGCCGAGTCGGCGGCCCGGACGATGACCCGGGCCAACCCGCGGGCCAGTGGCCCGGGTTGCCGTCGAGGACGCCCCGGCGTGCTGCGCCGGGGCCCGGTACTGCCGGATTCCCGCATGCCAGAGATGGTAGACACGGGGGTCGGCCGACGTGGGCACCATGGCCGGATCCGAATGTTCGGTTCTGTTGGATAATGGTCGAAAATGATGGACGTGCCGGGGCGAGCGCCGCCGGCACGACGTCGACCGGTACCGCCGGCGCAGCGCCGGCGCGGAGGAGGCATACGTGAAACTTCTCGTCACCGGGGGCGCCGGCTACATCGGCAGCGTCGTCACCAGGATGCTGATCGACGCCGGGCACCAGGTCGTCGTCCTCGACGACCTGCGTACCGGTCACGCCGAGGCCCTCGCCCCGGAGGCGACGTTCGTCCGCGCCGCCGTCAGCGAGGCCGCCCAGGTGCTCACGCCGGACGCCGGCTTCGACGGGGTGCTGCACTTCGCCGCGCTGATCCAGGCCGGCGAGTCGATGATCAAGCCGGAGCTGTACTGGACCAACAACACGGTCGGTTCGCTCGCGCTGCTCGACGCCGTACGCGCCGCCCGGGTCCCCCGCTTCGTCTTCTCCTCCACCGCGGCCGTCTACGGCAACCCCACCGAGCTGCCGATCCCCGAGACCGCCGCCACCGCGCCGACCAACACGTACGGCGCCACCAAGCTCGCGGTCGACATGGCGCTGACCTCGGAGGCGATCGCCCACGACCTCGCCGCGGTCTCGCTGCGCTACTTCAACGTCGCCGGCGCGTACCTGCGCCCCGGCATCGCCATCGGCGAGCGGCACGACCCGGAGAGCCACCTGATCCCGATCGCGCTCCAGGTGGCCGCCGGGCAGCGGGAGAAGCTGCAGCTCTTCGGCGACGACTACCCGACCGTCGACGGGACCTGTGTGCGCGACTACATCCACGTCGAGGACCTGGCCCGGGCGCACCTGCTGGCGCTGGAGGCGGCCACCCCGGGCCGGCACCGGATCTACAACCTCGGCAACGGCAACGGCTTCAGCAACCGGCAGCTGGTCGAGGTGGTCCGCGAGGTGACCGGGCACCCGATCCCGGTCGAGGTCGCGCCCCGGCGCGAGGGCGACCCGGCCGAGCTGGTCGCCTCCTCGGCCCGGGCCCGCGAGGAGCTGGGCTGGACGCCGGCCAAGCCGACGCTGCGGGACATGGTCGGCGACGCCTGGGCCTTCTACCAGCAGGGACCGACCCAGCAGCGGGGGGCGGGCGCATGACCGGCGAGGTCGCGGCCCGCGCCGCCAAGGGCTTCACCGCCGAGTACGGCGACCGGCCCGCCGGCAGCTGGGCCGCGCCGGGCCGGGTCAACCTGATCGGCGAGCACACCGACTACAACGACGGCTTCGTGCTGCCGTTCGCGTTGCCACAGCTCACCGTGGTCGCCGCCGCCCCGGTCGAGGAGCGCCGCTGGACCGTCTGGTCGGAGCAGTCCGGCGAACAGATCTCGTTCGATGGCTCGGCGCTGCGCCCGGGCGCGGTGCCCGACTGGGGCGCGTACGTGGCCGGGGTCGTCTGGGCGCTGGCCGACGCCGGGTTCGACGTACCGGGAGCGCGGCTGGCCATCGCCTCCGACGTACCGCTGGGCGCCGGGCTCTCCTCGTCGGCCGCGCTGGAGTCGGCGGTGCTCACCGCGCTGGTCGACCTCGGCGGACTGGAGCTGCCGGTCGACGACCGCCCGGCGGTGGCGCAGCGGGCCGAGAACGTCTACGCCGGGGCGCCCACCGGAATCATGGACCAGTCCGCCTCGATCCGCTGCCGGGAGGGGCACGCCCTCTTCCTGGACTGCCGCTCGCTGGCGGTCGAGCAGATCCCGTTCGACTGCGCGGCCGCCGGGCTCGCCGTACTCGTGATCGACACCCGCGCGCCGCACCGGCACGTGGGCGGCGAGTACGCGGCCCGGCGCGCCGCCTGCGAGGCGGCCGCGGAGCGGCTGGGCGTACCGGCGCTGCGCGACGTCGCGTTCGAGGAGCTGGACGCGGCGCTGGCGCGGCTCGACGATCCGGTGGTACGCCGCCGGGCCCGGCACGTGGTCACCGAGAACCGGCGGGTGCTCGACACGGTCGAGCTGCTCCGGGTCGACCGGATCCGGGAGATCGGACCGCTGCTGACCGCGTCGCACGCCTCGATGCGGAACGACTTCGAGATCACCGTCCCGGAGGTCGACACGGCCGTCGAGGCGGCGCTGGCCGCCGGGGCGTACGGGGCGCGGATGACCGGCGGCGGCTTCGGCGGTTGCGTGCTGGCGCTGGTCGACGCGTCCGCCGCCGACGCGGTGGCCGCCGCCGTCGCCGACGCGTACGCCGCCCGCGGCTTCGCCGCGCCGCTCTCGTTCACCGTCACCCCCGGCCCCGGCGCCACCCGGCTGGACTGACCGGCACCGGCCCCCTGTCGTCCGCCACCCGGCTGGACTGATCAGAACCGGCCCTCTGCCATCGGCTCGCCGACGGCAGAGGGCCGGCGTCCGCTCCCGCGCCGCGCCGGCCGTACCCCGGCCCGCCCGGCCGGTGCCGTGCTCGGCCGCTCGGTTGGTACCGCGCCCGGCCGCTCAGCTGGTGCCGATGATCATGCCGGCGGCGACGGTGCGGTTGGTGGCCTCGTCGATCAGGACGAACCCGCCCGTGGTGCGGTTGCGCTGGTACTCGTCGGCCAGCAGCGGCACCGTCGTACGCAACCGGACCCGGCCGATCTCGTTGAGCCGCAGCTCGGTCGCCTCCTCGTCCCGGTGCAGCGAGTTCACGTCCAGGCGGTACTGCAGGCCGCGCACGATCGTCCGCGCGTTGCGGGTGGTGTGCTTCACCGCGTACCGGCCGCCGACCCGCAGCGGCTGCGACTCGTCCATCCAGCACAGCATCGCGTCGACGTCCTGGGTCACCGCGGGCGCGTTGTTCGGACGGCAGATCATGTCCCCGCGGGAGATGTCGATCTCGTCGGTCAGCCGCACGGTGACCGACATCGGCGGAAACGCCTCGGCCACCGGCCCGTCCGCCGTCTCGATCGAGGCGATCCGGCTGGTGAACCCCGACGGCAGCACCATCACCTCGTCGCCGGGCTTGAGCACCCCCGAGGCGACCTGCCCGGCGTACCCCCGGTAGTCGGTGACCGTGGTCGACTGCGGCCGGATCACGTACTGCACCGGAAATCGCACGTCCACCAGGTTCCGGTCCGAGGCGATGTGCACCCGCTCCAGGTGGTGCAGCAACGACGGCCCCTCGTACCACGGCATCCGCGCGGACCGGGACACGATGTTGTCGCCGTGCAGCGCCGACACCGGCACCACCGTGAGGTCCGGCGCGGACAGCTTCGCCGCGAACGCCGTGAACTCGTCGGCGATCCGCTCGAAGACCTCCCGCGAGAAGTCCACCAGGTCCATCTTGTTCACGCAGAGCACCAGGTGCGGCACCCGCAGCAACGAGCACAGGAACGCGTGCCGGCGGGACTGCTCCACCAGCCCCTTACGGGCGTCCACCAGGATCAACGCCAGGTCGGCCGTGGACGCCCCGGTCACCATGTTCCGCGTGTACTGCACGTGCCCCGGGGTGTCCGCGATGATGAACTTCCGCCGCGGCGTGGCGAAGTACCGGTACGCCACGTCGATGGTGATGCCCTGTTCGCGCTCGGCCCGCAGCCCGTCGGTCAGCAGCGCCAGGTTCGTGTACTCGTCCCCCCGCGCCGCGCTCACCGCCTCGACCGCCGCCAACTGGTCCGTGAACAGGGACTTCGTGTCGTACAATAGCCGACCGATCAGCGTCGACTTGCCGTCGTCGACGCTGCCCGCGGTGGCGAACCGCAGCAACTCCGTCACCCGCGACCCGTCGGCCGCGCCCACCTGCTCGGTCACCGGCGTCACCGTCATCAGAAGTAGCCCTCCCGCTTGCGGTCCTCCATCGCCGCCTCGCTGACCCGGTCGTCACCCCGGGTCGCGCCGCGTTCGGTCAGCCGGGTCGCGGCCACCTCCGCGATCACCTCGGCCACCGTGGCCGCCCGCGAGGCCACCGCCGCCGTGCACGAGGCGTCCCCCACCGTCCGGTACCGCACCCGCGCCACGAACGGCGCCTCACCCGAGCGGGGTGGCAGGAACTCGTTCACCCCGTACAGCATGCCGTCGCGCTCCACCACCTCGCGCTCGTGCGCGTAGTAGATCGACGGCAGCGCCAGCCCCTCCCGGGCGATGTAGTGCCAGACGTCCAGCTCGGTCCAGTTCGACAGCGGGAACACCCGGATCGACTCCCCCGGGTGGTGCCGGCCGTTGTACAGCGACCACAGCTCCGGCCGCTGGTTCTTCGGATCCCACTGGCCGAACTCGTCGCGGAAACTGAAGACCCGCTCCTTCGCCCGCGCCTTCTCCTCGTCCCGCCGCGCCCCGCCGAACAACGCGTCGAACCGGTACTTCTCCACCGCCGCCAACAACACCGGCGTCTGGATGCGGTTGCGGGTGCCGTCCGGCGACTCCCGTACCAGCCCCGCCTCCAGCGCCTCCGGCACGCTCGCGACCAGCAGTTGCAGGCCCAGCTCGGCCACCCGCCGGTCCCGGAACTCCAACACCTCGGGGAAGTTGTGGCCGGTGTCCACGTGCATCACCGGGAACGGGATGCCCGCCGGGGCGAACGCCTTCTGCGCCAGCCGGAGCATCACGATCGAGTCCTTGCCGCCGGAGAAGAGCAACACCGGCCGCTCCAACTCCGCCACCACCTCGCGGAAGACGAAGATGCTCTCCGCCTCCAGCGCGTCCAGGTGGGAAACCCGGTACGCCGCGCTCGTGCCCGTCACGCGGACCACCCCCGGTACGGCGAGCGGGCCGCGCGGCCGGCGGCCCGGTTCGGGGGGACGGCGGCGCGGGACGGGTCGACGGCGCGGGACGGACAGGAATCGGCCGTGGACGGGAAGAGGGCGACACGGGCCGGACAGCGGGCGGCGGGCGTGGTCATCCGAATTCCAGACCTTTCCGGTCGGTCAAGTCAAGATGACGACCAGCGTACCCCGGATACCCCTGGCGCGTCCCTCCCCGCCTTCGCCGGGAACCCGGCGCGCGGGCGGTCCACCAGCGCGTGACCCCGGCCGGCCGGGCGCAGAGGCGCTATCCGCCGTGCTGCCGCAGCGCCGCGAGCAGCGGAACGGCCAGGTCCTTGCGGCAGACCACCAGGTCGGGCAGGCGCGGATCGGCCTCGTTGTATCTCAACGCAGAACCGTCGATCCGGGAAGCGTGCAGACCGGTGGCCATCGCCACAGCCACCGGGGCGGCCGAGTCCCACTCGTACTGGCCACCCGCGTGCACGTACGCGTCCACGTCCCCGGCGATCACCGCCGCGATCTTCGCCCCGGCCGAACCCATCGGCACCAACCGCGCGCCCAGCGCCTCCGCGAGATCCTCTAGGAACGCCGGCGGTCGGCTCCGGCTCGCCGCCAGCAGGATCGGCCGCCCGCTACCGGCACTGGCCGCCTCCGCCGTCAGCGGTGGGTACGCCGGCGGAAAATCCGTACCGAGCACCCGGTGCTGAGCCGGCAACGCCACCGCCCCGCCCACCAGCCCGTGCTCCTGCGACGCCCGCCGCGCCCAGAGCGCCACGTGCACCGCCCAGTCCGCCCGGCCCTCCTCGGCGAACTCCCGCGTACCGTCCAGCGGGTCGACGATCCACACCCGCTCGGCACTCAGCCGCGGTACCGCCCCGTCGACCCCGGCCGCCCACGCCAGCCGGGCGCCCTCGTCCTCCTCCGACAGCACCGCGTCCGCCGGGCGCCACCGCGCCAGCTCCGTACGGAGCAGGTCGTGCGAGACCTTGTCGCCCGCCGCCCGCAGCGCGCCCGGGTCGGCGTACCCCAGCTCGGCCCGGACCTCGACCAACGCCTGACCGGCGCGCTCGGCGAGCCAGCGCGCGAACGCCGCGTCGAGCATCGGGGGACTGCCCATCACCGATCTCCGATCCTGCCGACCGCGTCGCCGTCCCCGGGCGCGCTCTGGTCACCGATCGTCTCCACCGGTCGGCCGGCACCGGCCGACCCGCATCTGACGCAGACTAACCGACCCGGACCCCGCCGGGCGGGCCGTCGGCGGGTACCCGTCGGATATCCGCCCCGGCTCGACCCGACGGCACGCCGTCAGCCGCCGTGGTACGCGTTCTGCGCCCACTCCAGGCCCCGGGTCACGACGGACTCCACCACGTCCGCCGCCCGGTCCACCAGGAACTCCAGCTCCTTGCGCTCGGTGCTGGAGAAGTCCGACAGGACGAAGTCCGCCGGATCCTGCCGCCCCGGCGGGCGGCCGATGCCGAACCGCACCCGGATGTAGTCCTTCGTCCCGAGCGACTTGGACATCGAGCGCAGCCCGTTGTGCCCGCCCTCGCCGCCGCCGGACTTCGCCCGCAGCTGGCCGTAGGCGATGTCCAGCTCGTCGTGGACCGCGACCACCTGGCCCGGCGGCACCTTGTAGAACTGGGCCAGGGCGGCGACCGGGCCGCCCGAGAGGTTCATGTACGTCATCGGCTTGGCCAGCACCACCCGCGGCCCACCGATCCCGAGCCGCCCCTCGGCGACCTCCGCCACCGCCCGGCGGTGCCGGCCGAACTTCGCGCCGATCCGGCCGGCCAGCAGGTCGACCACCATGAAGCCGACGTTGTGGCGGTTACCGGCGTACTCCTTGCCGGGGTTGCCGAGCCCGACCAGCAGCCACGGGTGAGCCTCGTCCGACACCTTCACATCCTCGCCGAAGTACGGAACAGGCGCCGCCGACGGGTCGGCGGCGCCTGGGGCACGGTACGGATCAGGCCTCGGCGGGCGCCTGGGCCTGGTCGGCCGACTCGGCCGCCGCCTCGGCGGCCTCCGCGGCCTCGGCCTCGGTCGCCTCCTCCTCGGCCGGCTCCGGGCCCTCGGACTCGAGCTGCTCGGCGGTCGGGGCGGCGGTGATCACGACGAGCACCGCGTCCGGGTCGGCGGCGAGCTCGACGCCGGTGGGCAGCTTGACGTCCTTGGCGGTGATCTGCGCACCGACCTCGAGGCCCTCGATCGAGACCTCCAGGGCCTCCGGCAGCCGGGTCGCGTCGGCGTTGACCGAGAGGGTGTCGTGCTCGTGCATCACCAGCGTGTCGCGGGCCGGCTCGCCGGTGAGCTGCACCGGTACGTCGACGGTGACCTTCTCGCCACGGCGGACGAGCAGCAGGTCGACGTGCTCGAAGGTGTCCTTGATCGGGTCACGCTGGATCGCCTTCGGCAGGGCGAGCGCCTGGGTGCCGTCGCTGATCTCGATCGTGAAGAGCTGGTTGGCGCCACCGTGCCGGATCGCGGCGGCGAACTCGCGGGCGGGAAGGGCGATGTGCTTGGGCTTCTCGCCATGGCCGTACAGCACGGCGGGCACCTTGCCGGCCCGACGGGTACGACGGGCACCACCCTTGCCGAATTCGGTACGGGGCTCGGCGCTGATCTTTACCTCGGACACGGCAAAACTCCTGATACGGTCGCTTACGGCGGTACGTCGACTGGCGGTGCCGGGGCGGGGGGCTCGCTGGGGCTCTTGCGTACATGAACACTGCCCGGAGCACCGCGTCGATGACGGCGCCTCCGTGCGGCGCTCGCTCAGCGGCCCGCAGGGCACCCTCGCCGTGGCAACCGGACTAGTCTACCCGAGGCCAGCCGCCACCCTGCAGGCCGGTACCCACACCCGCCGCGGGCACCCGTCCGCACCCACACCGGCGCGTACCCGCGGCCGGGCGGCGGGCAGGCGTCAGCTCAGACCGCCGAAGAGCGTCGTCACCGAACCGTCGTCGAAGACCTCGCGGATCGCCCGCGCCAGCAGCGGCGCGATCGACAGCACCGTCAGCTTGTCCAGGCGCTTCTCCGGCGGCAGCGGCAGCGTGTTGGTCACCACGACCTCGCTGATCCGGCTGTTCTTCAGCTTCTCGGTCGCCGGGTCCGACAGCAGCGCGTGCGTCGCCGCGACCAGCACCTCCGAGGCGCCCGCCTCGTTCAGGATCTCGGCCGCCTTGCAGATGGTGCCGCCAGTGTCGATCATGTCGTCGACGATCAGGCAGACCCGGCCCTCCACGTCACCGACGACCCGGTTGGCGACCACCTGGTTCGGCTTGAGCGGGTCGCGGGTCTTGTGGATGAAAGCCAGTGGGCAGCCGCCGAGCCGGTCGGTCCAGCGCTCGGCCACCCGTACCCGGCCCGAGTCGGGCGCCACCACCGTGAGCGGACGGCCGGCGTACTTGCGCTCCACGTACTCGGCCAGGATGTCCATCGCGAAGAGGTGGTCCACCGGCCCGTCGAAGAAGCCTTGGATCTGCGCGGTGTGCAGGTCCACCGTCAGGATCCGGTTCGCGCCCGCCGTCTTCAGCAGGTCCGCCACCAGCCGCGCCGAGATCGGCTCCCGGCCGCGGTGCTTCTTGTCCTGCCGGGCGTACGGGTAGAACGGCAGGACCACGGTGATCCGCTTCGCCGAACCGCGCTTCAGCGCGTCGATCATGATCAGGGTCTCCATGACCCACTTGTTGACACCGTGGGTCACCGACTGCACCACGAAGGCGTCGGACCCGCGCACGGAGTCCTTGAACCGTACGAAGATCTCGCCGTTGGCGAACTCGTACGAATCGGCGGGTGTCGGCGCCACGCCGAGCACCTCGCCGAGTTCCTGCGCCAACTCCGGAAATCCCCGGCCGGAGAAGAGCATCAGGCTCTTACGGTTTTCGGCGACGATGCTACCCATCGGCTCGTCTGCTCCCGTTAGTCGGTGGTTCCCGGCGGTAGACCAGGGACTATTCGGTTGCAGTATGTCCCGCCCCCGACCCACCGCCGACCCCGTGAGGCCGGCCGTGGGCTTGGTCACCCTGGCTTGCGTCGACCACCGGCGAGCCGGCACCCTCCGCCGACCCCACCGAAGTACCCGGCTGGTCCGAAATCACTCGCCCACCCACCGCCGGTGCCGCCGGATCCGCCGGCACCTCGATCTCCACGGCCACCTCGGCGGCGTCCGTCGGGGTCACCACCCCGGCCGAACGCGCGGCCCGGGCCGCCTCGGCCGCCGCGGTACCCGCCCGCCGGCGCTCCACCCAGCCCTCGACGTTGCGCTGCCGGGCCCGCGCCACACCCATCGCCCCCGGCGGTACGTCGTCGACGATCACCGACCCGGCGGCCGTGTACGCGCCGTCGCCGACCTCCACCGGCGCCACGAACATGTTGTCCGCCCCGGTCCGGGCGTGGCTCCCGATCACCGTCCGGTGCTTGGCGACACCGTCGTAGTTCACGAAGACCGTCGCGGCACCGATGTTGCTCTGCTCGCCGATCGTGGCGTCACCCACGTACGACAGGTGCGGCACCTTCGAGCCGTCACCGATCTCCGCGTTCTTGGTCTCGACGAAGGTGCCGACCTTGGTGGCGACCCCCAGCCGGGACCCGGGGCGCAGGTACGCGTAGGGGCCGACGCTGGCCCTGGGGCCGACCTCCGCCCCGACCGCGTGGCTGCGCAGCACCGTGGCGCCGGCACCGACCGTACTGTCGATCAGCGTGACGTCGGGACCGATCCTGGCCTCCGCGCCGACCGTCGTGGCGCCCCGCAACTGGGTGTTCTGGTCCACCAGCGCGTCGCGCTCCAGCGTGACCGTGACGTCGATCCAGGTCGTCTCCGGGTCCAGCAGGGTCACCCCGGACCGCATCCACGCCAGGTTCACCCGGTCCCGCAGCAGCCGGCGCAGCCCCGCCAGCTCGGCCCGGTCGTTGCAGCCCAGCGTCTCGGTCGCGTCCGCGGCCACGTGCACCGCCACCGGCTCGCCGACCGCGACGAGCAGGCCGAAGACGTCGGTGAGGTACTCCTCGCCCTGGTCGTTGTCGGTTGAGAGCTTGCGCAGCGCGTCGCGCAGCCGGGCGGCGTCGAACGCGTAGATCCCGGCGTTGATCTCCCGGATGCCACGCTGGGCCGGGGTGGCGTCGCGCTCCTCGACAATCTGCTCGAACCGGCCGGCGTCGTCGCGCACGATCCGGCCGAGTCCGGTCGGGTCGGGCACCTCGGCGGCCAGTACGGTGGCCGCCGCGGCGGCGCTCTCGTGCGCCTCGACCAGCGCCGCGACCGTCTCGGCGCGCAGCAACGGCACGTCGCCGTTGAGCACCACCACGGTGCCGGCGGCGTCCGGCGCGGCGTCGAGCGCCGTACGCACCGCGTGACCAGTGCCCCGCTGTTCGGCCTGCAACACGGGCTCGGCCGTCGGGGCGACCTCGGCGAGGTGGCCGGCGACCTGGTCGGCGCCGTAACCGACCACGACCAGGGTGCGCTCGGCCCCGAGCGGCGCCGCCGCGGTCAGCGCGTGCCCGAGCAGGGTACGGCCGAGCAGCGGGTGCAGCACCTTGGGCAGCGCCGACTTCATCCGTTTGCCCTCACCCGCGGCGAGAACGACGACGGTACGGGCACGGGGCTGGGACACGAGAAAGCTCCCGTCGAGCGGCTGGGCAGTCTGCGGCCTCATGCTAACCGGGCGGACTGGCCAGGGCTTCGGACTCCCTGCCATCGACGCGCAACGGACATAAGACCCAGCTCGGCCGTCAGGACTCGAACCTGAAACACAAGAACCAAAATCTTGGGTGTTGCCAATTACACCACGGCCGAAAGTGTGCGGAGCCAGACTAACGGCCTTGCCCCGCACAGGCTACCTGCTATCCCTTCGTCCTGCTCAGGCCGGTGACTACGCCTTCAACCAACCAGTACAACTCCTTACTCCGCGGCACATCGACAACTAGGCAACCGTGGTAGTCCTCGCCCGTGTTGTAGCGCGAGGTCTTGGGCGCGTGGCGCTTCAGCGTTGCGCGACGGAACCTCTCGATCGGCAGGCTCAGCTCCCGCACCCACCAGGCCACCGCGGCATCGACGTCAGCAGACTCATGGAATGCTGACCCGGTAGCTCGGGACGGTTCGCTCCACTCCACACGACTCTAGGAAGCGCAAGAAGAGCGCGAGCAGCCGCACGTCGCTGTTGATGAGCTGGAGTCGGTCGTCGCGGCGCCACGGCCTCGACTTTGTCCCTTCGCACCAGAAGATAGCCGCCCCGAGCAGGAGCAGATCACGGTCGTCGATCGGACCGATCCGATCAACAGCTCGTTCGTGCACCTCAGCACGCGCTCTCTCCCGATCGATCCGATGTTCAGCCCAGCGCGCCTCGTTCATGGCCTTGCTGCGAGCACGTCTCTTTGCCGCCTGGTCCGCATCCGTGCCCGGCGGCAGCTGCCGGACCCACTGGTAGACGGTGGACTTCGCGACGCCCAACTCGCCGGCGATCTCGTTGACCGACCATCCCTCGCCGCGCAGCTCGACGGCGCGGGCGCGCAGTCCGTCCTTGGCGTTCGGCCGCCGGGTCCATTCCGGCGGCGGTACGCCCCGGAGCAGCTCGTACAGCCGGCCCTTGCCGATGCCGAGCCGGGCCTGGATCTGGCGAGCGGAGAGCCGCTCGACGGTACGCAGCCGGCGCACCTCGTCGGCGAGAGGATCGGCCATGAGCAGCAGATTAGAACGTACGTACGACGGATCGCCGTCGCGGCGACGGCGCCCGACCCGGTCTCCTGGCACGCTCCCCCGGCACGCCGGAGCCGCCCGTCGAACCAGCCGGCGAGCTGCCGATCCGGGTGCCGGTACGACGACGACCGTCCATGCCTCCCAGGCAACTGCCAGAAACTCGTCCGTAGCGAGCTACGCGAGCGTAGGTTACGGTGACGTAGGCGTAAGTTGCTGAATCATCAGCGTTCCCCACTGCGAGGTGCCATGTCGACCGCTCTCCTCGAACCGCCCGCCAACACCGACACGAGGGGCCCGAAGCCGCTCACCGAAGGCGTCCAGTCCCCCGGGATCCTGGTCGCCCTCTGGTCCTTCGTCGTGATCCCGTTCCTCGCCCTGATCGCCGCCGTGCCGGCAGCCTGGGGCGGCTGGCTGACCTGGACCGACGTGGCCATCGCCCTGGTCTGGTACGTGGTCGCCGGGCTCGGCATCACGGTCGGCTTCCACCGCTACTTCACGCACGGCTCGTTCAAGGCCAAGCGGTGGCTGCGGGTGACCCTGGCGGTCGCCGGTTCGTTGGCGGTCGAGGGCGACATCACCCAGTGGGTCGCCGACCACCGGCGCCACCACGCCTTCTCCGATCTCGACGGCGACCCGCACTCGCCGTGGCGCTTCGGTACCAGCGTCTGGGGGCTGACCAAGGGCCTCTTCCACGCGCACGTCGGGTGGCTGTTCCACCGGGAACTCTCCAACCGGGAGCGGTTCGCCCCGGACCTCCTCGCCGACAAGGACATCCGCCGCGTCACCGGGCTCTTCGGCCCGCTGGTGATCATCTCGGCGCTCGGTCCGGCGCTCGTGGGCGGCCTGGTCACCTGGTCCTGGACCGGCGCGCTGACCGCGTTCTTCTGGGCCGGCCTGGTGCGCATCGCCCTGCTGCACCACGTCACCTGGTCGATCAACTCGGTCTGCCACGTCTACGGCGAGCGCCCGTTCGAGGTGCGCCAGGGCGACCGCGCCGCGAACTTCTGGCCGCTGGCGATCCTGTCCTTCGGCGAGAGCTGGCACAACCTGCACCACGCCGATCCGACCTCGGCGCGGCACGGGGTCCTACGCGGGCAGATCGACATCTCGGCCCGCACGATCTGGCTGCTGGAGAAGGTCGGCGCGGCGTACGACGTGCGCTGGCCGAAGCCGGAGCGGATCGCGGCGAAACTGGCGAAACCGGCCGCGTCCCAGTGACCGACCTCTCTCCGGTCGTCCTGCCCGGCGACAGCGCCTGGCAGGATGGCCGGGTGAGCGAGGGCGGCGAGGGCAGCAGTAGACGCAACACCCGGAGGAACGGTATCGCCGAGCGCCAGCGAGGTGACGAGGTGGCAAACGGCTCGAGCACCGAGGGCGCCGGACCCCGGCGGTTGCCGGCCCAGGCGCCCCCACCCGCCAAGACGAGTTCCCGGGTACGGATGTCCGCGGCGCAGCGCCGCGAGCAACTGATCGTCATCGGCCGCCAGATCTTCGCCGAGCGCGGCTTCGACGCCACCTCGATCGAGGAGGTGGCGGCCCGGGCCAAGGTCTCGAAGCCGGTCGTCTACGAGCACTTCGGCGGCAAGGAGGGGCTCTACGCGGTGGTGGTGGACCGCGAGGTCCGCGCCCTGCTCGACCGGATCACCACGGCGCTGACCGCCGGACATCCCCGGGCCATGCTCGAACAGGCCGCGCTCGCCCTGCTCGGCTACATCGAGGAGGAGACCAGCGGGTTCCGGGTGCTGGTACGCGAGTCGCCGCTGATGTCGGCGACCGGCAACTTCAGCAGCGTGATGAACGACGTGGGGCACCAGGTGGAGCACATCCTGGGGGCCGAGTTCTCCAGCCGGGGCTACGACCCGAAGCTCGCCGAGCTGTACTCGCAGGCCCTGGTCGGCATGGTGGCGTTGACCGGCCGCTGGTGGCTGGAGGTCCGCAAGCCCCGCAAGGAAACCGTGGCGGCGCACCTGGTGAACCTGGCCTGGAACGGGCTGTCGCACCTGGAGCCGAAGCCGACGCTGCTCACCCGGCGCGCGCGCTGACCGTACTGCCGGGGCATCCGGTCGGCGGGGCGGTCAGAGGGGGTTGCGGCGGTACGCCTGCTCGGCCTCGGCGCTCTCGTGCGGCCCGATCTTGTCGTACAGGCCGGTGGCGAGGAAGAGCAGGCCGAAGAGGAGCGAGACGATCACGGTCGACATCGAGAAGTTGAGGATGTTGGCGTCGGTCTGCAGGACCGACATCATCACCAGCCCGACGACCAGGAAGACCACTCCGGCCGTGAGGTTCATGAAGTGGCCGAGGTTGCCGCGGTGCAGCGCCCCGAACAGCACGACCGCCCCGAAGACGACGGAGACCAGGGCGAACGCCAGGTTGGTACGGAGTCCGAGCACCCAGTGGCTGTTCCGGGAGAAGAGCGAGTCGTCCCAGGTCTCGAAGATGCCGAAGACGCCGAAGATCAGGATGTAGAGCCCGCTCAGCGCGGCGAGGACCCGGTACAGCGGCCGGGCCGGGTGGTTGACCGGGATGTGCGCCATGCGCCTGCCACCTCCGCTACGAGCGACTTTTCACCCGAATTGTCGCTCGTAGCGGAGAAGGTCGGACCCGGTTTCGCCGAAGCCCACCCGGGGCGGCGGCGTCAGAGCACCAGCCGCGCGTCCCGCCAGGCCTTGGCCTCCTCGTCGGTGCCGACCTTGCCGTACATGCCGGCCATCAGCAGCACCAGCCCGAGGAGCATCATGACGACGCAGGTGGCCAGCGAGTAGTCGAGGTAGTTCGCGTCGGTCCGCAGCAGCGCCAGCGAGCCGAGGCCGATCGCCTGGAAGAGGTAGCCGAACCACTTGTTGATCGCGACGTCGACGTTGCGGCCGATGAGTACGCCGATCAGCACGATCGCCCCGAGGGCGATCGAGAGTGCGGAGCCGGCCAGGTTGACGCCCTGTCCGAGGACGAGTTTGTCGTCCTGGGCGAACAGTTCGCCGTCCCCGGTCTGGAGCACGCCGAGGACACCGAAGATCACCAGATAGATGCCGGTCAGCCCGCCGATGGCCCGGTAGACCGGCCGGGCGGGGTGATTGACGGGGTTGTGGGCCATGGTTCGAACTCTCCAACGCCGTGTGCCAGTGGGGGATCGTCGACGATTCTCCCGCATGCGCCCGGGTGACGCCGCACACCCCCGCCGGTCAGCCCCGCGCCGGCCGGTCGCTCAGCCCTGCGGTACCCGCTCGGCGAGGGTGAGCCAGGCCTCCTCGATCTGTTCCCGCTCGGCCCGTACGGACCGGAGCTGGCCGTCCAACTCGGCGATCTTCGCGTAGTCGGTGGCGTGGTCGGCCATCTCCCCGTGCAGCGCCGCCTCCCGCTGCTCCAGCTTGCTGATCTGGCGCTCCAGCCGCCCCAGTTCCTTGCGCGCCGCCCGCACCTCGGCGGCGGAGAGCCCGCCGTCCGGGGCCGGCGCGGCGGCCGGCCTCTCCTCGACGGTCCGCGGCGCCCGCCCGGCGTCACCGGGGGCGCCGGCCGCGACCCGGGCGAGGTACTCGTCGATGCCGCCGGGGAGATGGACGAGGCGGCCGTCGCCGAACATGCCGTAGACGACGTCGGTGACCCGCTCGATCAGGTACCGGTCGTGGCTCGCCACCACCAGCGTCCCCGGCCAGGAGTCGAGCAGGTCCTCCAGCGCGGCCAGCGTGTCGGTGTCCAGGTCGTTCGTGGGCTCGTCGAAGAGGAGCACGTTCGGCTCGGCGGCCAGGAGCCGCAGCAGCTGCAACCGGCGCCGTTCCCCACCGGAGAGGTCGCCCACGGGCGTCCAGAGCCGGCGGTCGTCGAAACCGAACATCTCGGCCAGCTGGGAGGCGGCCAGCTCGCGGTCGCCGAGCACGACCCGGCGGGCCACCTCCTCGACCGCCTCCAGCACGCGCAGTTCGTTCGGCAGCTCGGCCAGTTCCTGGGAGAGGAAGGCCGGCCGTACCGTCGATCCGGTGGCCACCCGGCCCTGGTCGGGTTCGGCGACGCCGGCGAGCAGCCGCAGCAGCGTGGTCTTGCCGGCGCCGTTGGCACCGACGATGGCGATCCGGTCCCCCGGCCCGACCTGCCAGTCCAGGTCGTCCAGGATCAGCTTGTCGCCGGCGTACCGGGTGACGTGTTCGAGGTCGTACACCTGTTTGCCGAGCCGGGCCGTGGCCAGGCGCTGAAGCGAGACCGAGTCGCGCGGCGGCGGCACGTCGGCGATCAGCGCGTTGGCCGCCTCGATCCGGAACCGCGGCTTGGAGGTGCGCGCGGGCGGCCCCCGGCGCAGCCAGGCGATCTCCTTGCGGAGCAGGTTCTGCCGGCGGGCCTCGGTCGCCGCGGCGACCCGCTCCCGCTCGGCCCGGGCCAGCGTCCAGGCGGCGAAGCCGCCCTCGTAGCCGCGTACCGTCCGGTCGGCGACCTCCCAGGTGGTGGTGCAGACCGCGTCCAGGAACCAGCGGTCGTGGGTGACCACCACGAGCGCGCCGCGCCGCTTGACCAGGTGCCGGGCCAGCCAGTCCACCCCGGCGACGTCGAGGTGGTTGGTCGGTTCGTCCAGGATCAGCAGGTCGGTCGAGCGGACCAGCAGGGCCGCCAGGGCCACCCGTCGCCGCTCGCCGCCGGACATCGGGCCGACCGGGTGGTCCAGCCCGAGGTACGGCATGCCGAGGCCGTCGAGGATGGCCCGTACGCCCGCGTCGCCGGCCCACTCGTGCTCGGCGCCGAAGCCCTCGGCGAGCCAGGCGGTACCGAGGACGACGTCCCGTACGGTCGCCTCGGGGTCGAGCCGCAGCGTCTGCGGCAGCCAGGCCACCCGCAGGTCGCGCCGGTGGGTGACCCGTCCGGCGTCCGGCTCCTCGGTCTTGGTGAGCAGGCGCAGCAACGTCGACTTGCCGGCGCCGTTGAGCCCGACCACGCCGATCCGGTCGGCGTCGTCCAGGCCCAGGGAGACGTCGGTGAGCAACTGCCCGGCCGCGCCGTACCCCTTGGAGACCCGGTCGAGGTTGACGATGTTTGCCACCCACACTCACCTTTCCACGATCAAGGCGTCCCGCCGGCCGGTGACGGCTCGGGAGGACGCCTGCGACGGTCAAGGGTACGCCCGCGGGGACCCGGGCGGGGCGGACCGTCGCGGCCGGCGGGTTCCGGGCCGGCGGCCGGCTCAGCTCACCCGGGCCCCGGCGACCGGTCCGTGTGCGGCGCGGGCGTCCCGGCAGACGTTCGCGGCGATCAGCTCGTCGGCGATTCGCTCGGCGTGTGCCGCGTCCCGGGCCAGGAAGACGCAGGTCGGCCCGGACCCGGAGACCAGGCCGGCGAGCGCGCCCGCCGCCTCGCCCGCCTTCAGCGTCTCGGCCAGGGCGGGGCGCAGCGACAGCGCGGCGGCCTGGAGGTCGTTGCCGAGCGCCGCGGCGAGCACCGCCGGGTCGCGCTGGCGCAGCGCGGCCAGCAGCGCGTCGGGCTCGCCGACCGGCTCGGGGGCGCCGCCGGCCGCGCGGAGCCGGTCCAGTTCGCCGTACGCCTGCGGGGTGGCGAGGCCGCCGTCGGCGACGGCGACGACCCAGTGCCAGGAGACGGGGCGGGCGAGCACGGGGCTGACCACCTCGCCCCGGCCGGTGCCGAGCGCGGTACCGCCGTACACCAGGAAGGGCACGTCGGAGCCGATGCCAGCGGCGATGCGGGCCAGCTCGTCGCGGGAGAGCCCGGTGCCCCAGAGCGCGTCGCAGGCGACCAGGGCGGCGGCCGCGTCGGCGCTGCCGCCCGCGAGCCCGCCGGCGAGCGGGATCTGCTTGCGCAGGTGCAGCCGGGCGTGGGCGGGCATGCCGGTGTACGCGGCGAGCGCCCGGGTCGCCTTGATGACGAGGTTGGACTCGTCGAGGGCCAGCTCGCCGGCGCCCTCGCCCTCCATGGTGAGGGTGAGGGTGTCCCCGCGCCGGGCGGTCAGCTCGTCGTAGAGCGAAATGGCGTGGTAGACGGTGCTCAGCTCGTGGTAGCCGTCGGCGCGCAGCGGGCCGACACCGAGGTGCAGGTTGATCTTGGAAGGTACCCGGACCCGTACCGGACCGGACGCCCCCCGCCGACGACGGTCGTCCTCGTCGTCCGGCCCCCACGCTTCGGTCATCCGGCGATGTCCCGCACGGGCAGGCGGATCTCGAACGGCTTCTCCAGCACCAGTTCCTCCGCCGCCTCGGCGACCAGCTGGTAGCCGCCGTCGACCAGCTCGTACGCGTAGATCCGGACCGGGTCCTGCTCGATCCGCCAGAAGTACCGGATGCCGGCGGCGGCGTACCCGGCCGGCTTCTCCAGCCGGTCCCGCCGGCGCGTGCTCGGCGAGACCACCTCCACCACCAGCACCACGTGGTCGGGCAGTGCATAGTGGCTCTGCGGGTTGAGCGTCTCGCGCTGGAGCAGCAGCACGTCCGGCTCGAAGGTCTGCACCCCGTCGATCAGGACGCCGGTGGCGACACTCGGCACCAGATCCAGCGGAGCGTGCTGGCGCAGCCACATCCAGAGCAGCGCGCTGATGTCCTGGTGGCCGAAGGTCGGGGACGGGACCACGATCATCACTCCATCGCGCAGCTCGACGCGGGGCGCGTCGTCGGGGAGGGCCAGCACGTCCTCGACCGTGTAGTTGCCCAACCGCTGCCGCACCGGATCGGGTGACCACAGCGGGCGGCCAGCGGGCCCCAGCGGCTGGGCCGTCATGTCGTACACCTCCTGATGGGCACGGCGCCAGCCTACTCGGCGGCCGGCGGGGCCGGTGGGGCCGACGCGGCCACGGCGGCGAACTGCTCGACGGAGAGCGACTCGCCCCGGGCACCCGGGTCGACCCCGGCCGCGACGAGCGCGGCGGCGGCCCGGTCGGCGCCGCCCGCCCAGCCCGCGAGCGCCGCGCGCAGCGTCTTGCGCCGCTGCGCGAACGCGGCGTCGATCACCGCGAAGACCCGGGCCCGGGGTACGTCGGTGCGGGGCGGGTCGCGGCGGACGAAGGCGACCAGCCCGGAGTCCACGTTGGGCACCGGCCAGAAGACGCTGGGCGGAACCCGGCCGGCGGGCCGGGCGGCGGCGTACCAGGCGAGCTTCACCGACGGTACGCCGTAGGTTTTGGAGCCGGGGCCGGCGGTGAGCCGGTCGGCGACCTCCTTCTGCACCATCACCAGCCCCCGGGCGAGGCTCGGCAGCTCGGCGAGCAGGTGCAGCACCACCGGTACGGCCACGTTGTAGGGCAGGTTGGCGACCAGCGCGGTCGGCGGCGGGTCGGCCAACTCGGCGGCGGTGACCCGCAGCGCGTCGGCCCGGTGCACGGTCAGCCGGGCCGCGCCGGGCGGTCCGGCGTACGCCGCCGCGGTCTCCGGCAGGGCGCCGGCCAGCACCGGGTCGATCTCGACGGCGTGCACGTGCGCGACGACCGGCAGCAGGGCCAGGGTGAGCGAGCCGAGCCCCGGGCCGACCTCCAGCGCCACGTCCTCGGGGGCCAGGCCGGCGGCGGCGACGATCCGGCGGACGGTGTTCGGGTCGTGGACGAAGTTCTGGCCCAGCCGCTTGGTCGGCGCCACGCCCAGCCGGGCCGCCAGCTCCCGGATCTCGGCCGGGCCGAGCAGCCCGGTGCCGCCGAGGGGCCCGGTCACGGCCGCCACGGCCCGAAGACCCGCTCGCCGGTGGCGGAGATGGCGGTGCAGAGTTCGGCCAGGTCGGCGCCGGTCGTCTCGGCCAGCGCCCGGACGGTCAGCGGGATCAGGTACGACGCGTTGGGGCGGCCCCGGTACGGCACCGGGGTCAGGTACGGCGCGTCGGTCTCCACCAGCATCTGGTCCAGCGGGGTGACCCGGGCCGCCTCGCGCAGCGCCCCGGCGCTGGCGAAGGTGACCGTGCCGGCGAAGCTCAGCAGGTAACCGCGGCGGACGCACTCGGCGGCGAACGCGGCGTCACCGGAGAAGCAGTGCATGATCACCGTGTCGGGCGCGCCCTCGCTGTCCAGCACCCGCAACACGTCGTCGTGCGCGTCGCGATCGTGGATCATGAGTGGCTTGCCGTACCGCTTCGCGATGGCGATGTGCGCCCGGAAGCTCAGCTCCTGCGCGGCGCGCCCCTCGGGGCCGGTACGGAAGTGGTCCAGTCCCGTCTCGCCGATCCCGCGTACCCGGTCGTCCGCGGCGAGCGTCTCGATCTCGCGCAGCGCCGCGTCGAGGTCGTCGAGGAGCGGCGCCTCGTTCGGGTGCACCGCGACGGTGGCCAGCACCGCCGGCTCGCGCCGGGCCAGCTCGACCCCCCAGCGGGACGACGGGACGTCGACGCCGACCTGGACCAACCGGTCGATCCCGGCTTCGGCCGCCACCGCGAGCGCCGTGGCGATCGGGTCGAGCCCGCCTGCGTCGGATCCTCCGTCGGGCACACGCCCGTCGGGGTCGGTCCCGGGCCCACCGCCGGGCACCCCGGCCTCGGCGATGGTGAGGTCGAGGTGGGTGTGGCTGTCGAACACCGGCAGCGGCAGCGGCTCGGGCGGCGGCGGGAACTCTCCCGCCCGGCGGCCGTTCTTGCCGCCGCGGGACTTGGCAGGCTCAGTCATCACCCGCCAGCATCACATACCGCGGACCCGGTCCCGCGCGCCCGGCCGGATGATCGGTCCCGGTCACCGGCCGGACGGGCGGAACCGGCTGACCGGACGGCCCCGAACTCCCCCGCCGGACGGTTTGCCCTGTTCACCATGGTCGCCCGGGTAGCCTCCCGGCAATCCGCCGTTCACGTGACGGGCACCGGACGACCCTACGTTCGCCCACGTGAGCGTCACTGACCGAACCAGCGGCGCAGAGGCACCGGCGGGCCTCCGGGTGAGCTACCGCGGCGCCGTCTACCCCGCCGAGGAGCTGGCCCGTGGGGCGGCGTACGAGTTGTACAGCGCCGAGCCGGTCGACGGGTTCGACCGGGACACCCGGCCGACGTCGCGGTACGGGTGGCACCGGTTCGTACACCTCACCGAGATCTCCGGGGTGTCCAGCCGGCCCGACCGTACGGCCGTCGGTTCCGGGGCCCGGCCCGACCGGGGCGAGCCCGGCCGAGGCGAGCCGGGCCGGAGCGCGGCAGGCCGCGGCGAGGCGGGTGAGCTGGACGCGCCGCTGATGGCGCCGCTCAGCCAGACCCGCGGCTGGGCCGACATCCACCAGCTCAGCCAGAACCCGGCCAACGCCGAACACCCGGTGCTCTCGGCCGTGCTCGGCTCGGCGCTGATCCGGCGCGGCACCCGGATGATCAAGGTGCTCTCCGCGCGGCAGCTCGCCGGGCACGTGCGGGGGTGGCTGCCGTACGGCTTCTGCTACCGCGAGCACGACGTCGCGCACCTGCGCACCCCGGCCGGCCTGTCGCTGCTGCGCACCGACGCCGACGCCACCGGGGGCGCCGCGCCCGACGTCGTCTACGCGCTGCGCTGGCGGGCCATCGACCCGATCGACTACGCGGTACCGGTCGGCGACGGCTACCGCGACCTGGCCCGGATCCCACCGCACGACCGGATCGGCTCACCCGTGCTCGGCACCGGGTTCACCCCGAGCGGGCGGCACCTGATCCCCGAGTTCGTCACCCGCAACTTCGCCGACCTGCCCATGCCGGCCAACGCGAGCCTGCTCGCGTACACGCCGCAGGGGGACGAGGTGGTGCTCTACACGTACCAGCCGGAGCAGCGGGGCTGGCTGCGGCTGGCCGGCCCGCAGTGGCGGCACCTGCTCGCCGCCGTGCCCAACATCTCCCCCGACCAGGAGTACGTGCCGACCGGCGACGCGCCCCGCTCGACCCAGCTCGTCGGCCGGTACGGCGACCAGGTGTACGAGGCCGTCGCCGACCTGCCCGGCGAGTTCCGGGTGCTGGCGATGACCCGGGCCGCCCGCTACCCGGTGGAGTCGGTGAGCCGCCGAGCCCGGTACGCCACCTGGCGCGGCACGGACTGCCTGGTGCTCCGGGAGGAGGCGGCCTGGCTGCGGCTGCGCCTCTGCTTCCCGAGCCCGGAGAACATCGCCGCGCTCGGGGCGCAGTGCTACGAGCGCGGCGTGTACGAGGCGTGGGCGCCGGTCGCCGACGTCACGGACGACCGGCTCGTCGAGGTGCCGTACCCGGCCTGAGCGGCGGACCCGCTCGACCCGCTCCCTGGTCAGGGGCAGTTCCAGCGGACCGGCACGCCGGCGCTGCTGCCGCCGATCCAGCCGCCGTCCTCGCTCAGCGCGGCGGCGTAGCTGTCCGGCTTGCCCCGCAGGCCCGGCAACTCCCGCGAGGTGTTGTCGGGGGCGCGCAGTTCGGCCAGCCCCTCCGGCCGGTTGACGACCAGCCAGCGGCGCGAGTTGACCACTCCGATCCGCCCCTCGGTCACCACGGCGGCCGTACCGTTGCGCAGGTCCCAGACGGCCGCGATGCCCAGCTGTCGGGTCGCGGCCGGGTTCGGGAACCCCGCGGCCGTCCCCGGTCCACGCGTGGCTTCCGGGCCGTAGGGCTGGAGCTTCTCCTGGGCCAGGGCGGCGGCCTGCTTGCGCTGCTCGACGGCCGACGGGTCCGCGCCGTCGGTCGGCTTCGGGAAGAGCAGGCCGTACGCCCAGTCGCCGCGTACCCCGAGCACGGTGGCGGCGCTGGTCCCGTCCGGGAGCGCGAGCGGGCTGCCGACCCCGGCCGCGTCCCACTGGTACGGGACGGACCCCTTCTCCCCCTCGACCGTGCCGACCACCACCCCGGCGTCCGAGATGCCGAAGGCCAGCGCCTTCCCCGGGGCCTTGACCTCCTCGGGCCACGCCTTCGCGTTGACGCCCCGCCAGACCACCGGCACCGTCCCCTTGCGCCCGAACAGCACGCCGGCCACGTCGCCGGCGGCGTTGACGGCGTTCGCCTCCGCCCCGGTGTACCCGGCCGGGATCGGCAGGTGGATCAGGTCACCACTGCCGGTCCAGGCCCAGGCGACCGTCCGGGCACCGGTCTGGTACCGGCCCACGACGAGGCCGCTGTCGTTGACGGCCAGCGGGTCGGCGAGCACTCCCGGAACGGGCAGCCGCTGCTGCTTCGTGCCGTCCCAGCGCACGGCCGAACCGATCGTTCCCTTGAACGAGGTGAAACCGACCAGGTACCGGCCGCTCGGCGAACCGGCGTTGACGGAACCCTCCGTCGCCTTCGGCCCCAGTTCCAGCGGCGTGGCCGTGCAGGGCGGGGGCGGCGTCGTCGACGTCATCGCGGCGGGCCCCAGCAGCGCGGGCGGATCGGCGGGGCCGTCGCGGTCCAGCAACTGGACGCCGCCGACCGCCAGGAGGCTGAGCACGAACGCACCGGCGGTGGCGGCCGTCGAGCGGCGGCGGCGACGCGCCCGCCGGCCGGCGGCGAGCAGATCGGCGGCGCCCATCCGGCCCGGCGGCGGCTCCACCTCGGACATGATGATCCGGATAACCGCCTCGTCGCGGCCCTCGTCGTCGTGCATCACGCGCTCCTCGTCTCCTGCAGGCGACCGCGATCGGCGTACAGCCAGTGCTCACCCAGCAGGCGGCGCATCGTGGCGAGCCCGCGGGAGGTCTGGCTCTTGACGTTGCCGGTGGAACAGCCGAGGGTCGCGGCGGTCTCCTGGACCGACAGGTCGCAGAAGAACCGCAGCACCAGGACGCTGCGCTGGCCCGGGCTCAGCTGGGCGAGCGCGGTGCGCACGGCGTCGGCCTCCTCCACGTCCGGTCCCGGCGGTGACGGCAGCTCCGGCGTCCGCCAGGAGAGCAGCACCTTCGCCCAGGAGCGGCGCGCCTCGTCCAGGTAGCGCCGCACCAGGATGCGGTGCACGTACCCGTCGATGTTGCCGACCTTCCTGATCCGGGCCCATTTCAGGTAGACCGTGACCAGCGTGGCCTGGACGATGTCGTCGGCACGGTGCGCGTCACCGCAGAGCAGGTAAGCGGAACGCCGCAGCCGGCTCAACGCCGCCGAGACGTACGCGACATACTCCTCGTCCTCATCTGCCGACAACGGGGGCTCCTTCCTCCGGCACCAACCCTGCTATCGGGGCCGGCCCGCCCGCCGGTTGGCGGAGCGTGGCGCAGATCACGTGCCGAGCAGGAGCGCGGCGGTCGCCTCGTCGGCCGGCAGGAACGCCTCCAGCTTCAGCTCCGCGACGGTGACGTCGACGGCGGTGGCGAAGGTGGTCACCGTCGTCATGAGGCGCAGCTCGCCGCGGGGCGTGGCCAGCCGCAGCGGTACGGCGAAACCGAGGGGGTCGGCCGGCGACTCCTGCTCCGGAACGTACCCGCGCAGCTCGGCCAGGAGCGCGGCGAGCCGCTCGTCCGGGTGGCGGGACAGCTCCTGCTGGAGGCGCTCCACGACGTGCCGGGACCACTCGGGCAGGTTGGCGACCCGCGGCGCCATGCCGTCCGGGTGCAGCGCCACCCGGTAGGCGTTGACCGGCGGCGCCAGCAGCTCGCCGGCCACCCCGGCCGTGAGCAGCTCGAACCCCTTGTTGGCGGCGACCAGGTCGCCGTAGCGGTCCACCACCACCGCCGGGTACGGCTGGTGCCCGGCGAGGATGTGCCGCAGCGCGTCGCGTACCGGGGCGAGCGCCGGATCGTCCAGCGCGGTACGCGGGTAGACCGGCGCGTAGCCGGCCGCGAGCAGCAGGTCGTTCCGCTCGCGCAGCGGCAGCTCCAGCGACTCGGCCAGGCGCACCACCATGGCCCGGCCCGGGGCGGAACGGCCGGACTCCATGAAGCTGACGTGCCGCTGCGTGGTGCCGGCCCGCAGGGCCAGGTCGAGCTGACTGAGGCGGCTACGGGTACGCCGTTCGCGCAGCGCCTGGGGGAAGTTCACCCCGCAGTTCTAACGCGCGGACGGCGACCCGACCATTCCCCGCGGGGAATTGCCGGCAGCGGGGCGGGTTCCCAGGATCGGCGGCATGACTGCTGACGGAACCCGGCTCGGGGTGCTGCTGCCGACCGGACGGGCGCAATGGGGGGCGGGCACGGATCCGCGCGAGCTGGTGGGCTTCGCGACGCACGCGGAACGCCTGGGCTACGACTCGCTCTGGGTGAACGACTCCCTGGTGACACCCCGCATCGAGGCGCTCACCATGCTGGCCGCCGTGGCGCCGGTCACCACGCGGGTCACCCTGGGTACCGCGGCGTTGCTGCCGGTACTGCGCCGGCCGGTCTCGGCGGCGCAGAGCCTCGCCTCGATCGACCTGCTCTCCGGCGGGCGGCTGGTCCTCGCCGTCGGCGCCGGCTTTCCGGGCCGACTGGGCCGACCGATGTACGACCTCTCCGAGGTGCCGTGGCGGGACCGGTTCACCCGGCTGGACGAGACGGTGGCGCTGTGGCGGCGGCTCTGGACCGCCGACGGGCCGTCGTCGTACCACGGGAGGCTGCTGCGCTTCGACGAGCTGCCGCCGGCGACGAGGCCGTACCGGCCGGGCGGGCCGCCGATCTGGCTCGGCGGGGCGACGCCGGCCGCGCTGGCGCGTACCGGGCGGCACTACGACGGATGGTTGCCGTACCCGCCCGACCCGGCCGACTACGCGGCCGGCTGGAGCGCGGTACGGGACGCGGCGGGCGCGGCCGGCCGGGACCCGGCGGCGCTCACCCCCGCGCTCTTCGTCACGCTGCTGGTCTGCGACGACGTGGCCGCCGCCGAGCGGACGCTGGCGGAGTACAGCCAGGTCACCTACGGGATGCCGCTCGACGTGCTGCGGACCATCCAGGTGGTGCTCGCCGGACCGGCCGCGCGGATCGTCGAGCGGCTGCGCCCCTACCTCGCGGGCGGTGCCCGGCATCTCGTCTGTCGGATCGCCGCGCTCGACCTGGCATCCCAGCGCGACCAGCTCGAACGCATAGCGGAGCTGCTACCGCTGCTCGGCACGGGCCCGGGCGACCGGTAGCGCACCCGCCGGGACCTTCGGCTGCCGATCGAGCCCGGCGGTACGGGCGACGCGGCGGGGGCCGAATTCGACGTCGCCCGGCCAGCCGTTCGCGCCTGACTGCGACAAAGCCGGCAACTGCGGCCTAATACACCGTAAGGCAACCAAGAGTACGGGACGCCGGGCCGTGATCCAGCCGTCGCCCGATTGTCGTAGGGGTGCGATAGAACGGGACAGCGGGGCACCGGCGGGGCGTACCCGCCGGTGCCCCGCCCTCGACGCGGGTGGTCAGCTGGTGAGCCGGGCCAGCTCCTCGTCCACGATGGACGGGTCGAGCTTGCGGAAGACCGGCTTGGGCGCGGCCAGCGGCCGGCCCGCCTCGACCGGTACGGACTCCCAGCGCGCCCCGACGGTGTAGTCGCCGGTCAGCACCGGGTACGACGGGCCGCCGTCCAGATCCTCCACCTCCACGATCGACGGCATCGGCGCGTGTACGCCGGTACCGCCGAGCAGCTCGTGCACCTTCTGCGCGGAGTGCGGCAGGAACGGGGTGAGCAGCGTGTTGGCGTCGCTGACCACCTGGAGCGCGACGTGCAGGATCGTCCCCATCCGGGCCTTGGAGTCCGCGTCCTTGAGCTTCCAGGGCGCCTGCTCGGAGAGGTATTTGTTCGCCTCGGCGACCACCCGCATCGCCTCGCCGATGGCCTGCTTCTGCCGGTGCTTCTCAATCAGCTCCCCGACGGTGGCGAAGGCGGACCGGGCGGTGGCGAGCAGCGCCTCGTCGGCCTCGGTCAGGCCGGCCGGGTCCACCGGCGGGATGGCGCCGAAGTTCTTGGCGGCCATCGAGATCGAGCGGTTGACCAGGTTGCCCCAGCCCGCGACCAGTTCGTCGTTGTTGCGGCGGAGGAACTCCGACCAGGTGAAGTCCGTGTCGTTGCTCTCCGGCCCGGCCACCGCGATGAAGTAGCGCAGCGCGTCGGCGTCGTACCGGGAGAGGAAGTCGCGGACGTAGATGACCACCTGCCGGGACGACGAGAACTTCCGTCCCTCCATGGTCAGGAACTCGCTGGAGACCACCTCGGTGGGGAGCCGCAGCACGCCGAGTTCGCCCGGCTCGCCGCCGCGGTCGCCCTCGCCGTCGTAGCCGAGCAGCAGCGCCGGCCAGATGACCGAGTGGAAGACGATGTTGTCCTTGCCCATGAAGTAGTAGCCCCGGGCGTCACCGCCGACGCCGTCGGCGTCGGTGACCGAGCCGGCGCCCTGTTCCGGCGTCCACCACCGCCGCCACGCCTCCGGGTCGCCCGAGCGGCGGGCCCACTCGATCGACGCGGAGAGGTAGCCGATCACGGCGTCGAACCAGACGTAGATGCGCTTGTCACCCCGGTCGCGCCAGCCCTCCAGCGGGATCGGTACGCCCCACTCCAGGTCCCGGGTGATCGCCCGGGGCTGGAGGTCGGCCAAGAGGTTCTTGGAGAACCGCAGCACGTTGGGGCGCCACCCCTCGCGGCTGTCGAGCCACTTCCCCAGCGCCTCGGCGAAGGCCGGCAGGTCGAGGAAGAAGTGCTCGGTCTCGACGAACTTCGGCGTCTCGCCGTTGATCTTCGAGCGGGGGTTGATCAGGTCGACCGGGTCGAGCTGGTTGCCGCAGTTGTCGCACTGGTCGCCGCGGGCGCTGTCGTACCCGCAGATCGGGCAGGTGCCCTCGATGTACCGGTCGGGCAGGGTACGGCCGGTGGAGGGGGAGATCGCGCCCATGGTGGTCTTCGGCACGATGTAGCCGTTGCGGTGCAGGCCCTCGAAGAGTTGCTGCACCACCGCGTAGTGGTTGCGGGTGGTGGTACGGGTGAAGAGGTCGTACGAGAGCCCGAGCCCGTGCAGGTCCTCGACGATCACGCGGTTGTAGCGGTCGGCGAGTTCGCGCGGGGTCACGCCCTCCTTGTCGGCCTGCACCTGGATCGGCGTGCCGTGCTCGTCGGTGCCGGAGACCATGAGCACGTCGTGGCCCGCCATCCGCATGTACCGGCTGAAGACGTCGGAGGGGACTCCGAAACCGGAGACGTGGCCGATGTGGCGCGGGCCGTTGGCGTACGGCCAGGCGACCGCCGCGAGAACGTGACTCATGAGCGTCAAGCCTAGTGACCTGCCGGGAGCGACCGCGAATCAACAGGCGCCGTGCCGGCCGGCGGTGACCGGATGAGGCCAACCATGACGAGTTCCGTGTCGTTTGTCTGATTTGCCGCCGACACGCAACCTGAGCTGCGGCTCCCGGCCCGTGACCCGTTGTCCAATGAGCAGTGTGACTGGCACATCATGCGGGCAGCAGCCAGACGGGACGCGGCCCGGCGAGGTCGAGCCACCGAGCGATCATGCAACGCGGCAGGACGAGCCGGCCGGCGCCGCACCGACCGCCCAGAACCCGCCGCCGGGCCGGGCCGCGAAGGCCAGCGTGCCGGTCCGCTACCGTGCCTCGGCGCCGGCCCCGCGGGCCGAGCGCTCCAGCGGTACCGACTACGCCTCGGCCTCCGCCAGCGACCCGGCGGCGGAGGTCGAGACGGCCACGGAGACCTCGACGACGGGGGCCGGCCCGGGGATCGAGACGGCCGCGGAGACCGAGACGGCGACGGAGGCCGAGACGGGGATCGAGGCGACCACGGGGGCCCCGGTCGCCGCGCTTCCGCAGCGGGTACCCGTGCGGAGCCCGTCCTCGCCGTGGTTTCCGTCCCGGTCGTCCGGCGACGGGCCGCCCGGACCTGCCCGGACCGGCGTACCGGAGCCCGCCGGCCCCGTGGACGACGAACCGGCGTTCTGGCTGCCGATCGAGGAGGTCCACTGGGACGGGCGCCCGGTCGACCCGGACGCGCCCCCGCCGCCGGACCGCTCCGTCCCGCCCGGCCGCTCGCCCCGCCGGACGGGTCCGGTCCGCAAACCGCCGCGCCACCCCGCCGTCGGCCTGGCCGGGCTGGTCCTCTTCTCCCTGCTGGCGAGCTTCTTCGCCTGGGTGAGCGCCGAGCCGCTCTGGCTGGCGCTGGGCCGGGGGCTGCCCGGTACCGCGACGGTGCTCGACTGCACCGGCAGCGGCCTCGGCCAGCGCTGCCGGGGCGAGTTCGAGGCGGCCGACGGCGCGTTCCTGGCCGAGGACGTGCGGCTGGCCGGGGTCGACGCCGCACACTCGGATCCGGGCTCGCAGGTGCCCGCCCGCATGGTGGACCGCGACTCCGGTACGGCGTACGTCGAGAGCGGCGCCGCCACCCGGCACCTGCGCTGGCTGCTCGGCCTCGCGACGGCGCTGGCCTGCGCGGGCGGCGTGGTCTGGGTCACCGGGGCGCTGCGGCTGCCGGACGGGCGGACCCGCCGCTGGGGTGTGGCGCTCGGCCTGGCCGGCCCGCTGTTGATCACCGTCGGGTTCCTGCTGGCCGGCCTCTGACCGGCCACACCACCTGGGCTCCGGGCCCGGCCGCAGCCGTCCCGGCGGCGGGGTGCGCGCGCTCCGCGCGGCCGGGCGCGCTACCCGTCCCGGCCTGTCACCGCGCCGGCGGCGGGGTGTGGACGAGGGCGTAGACGTCCCGGCGCCGCAGCCCGTACGCGTCGGCGACCGCGCTGATCGCGTCACGCCGCGACGCCCCGGCGGCCTCCCGCTCGGCCACCTCGGCCCGCAGCTCGTCGTCGTCCGGCCGGGGCGCGGCCGTCGGCGGCGCGCCGCCGACCACCAGGGTGATCTCGCCCCGGGGCTCACCCTCGGCGGCCCAGCCGGCCAGTTCGCCGAGCGGGCGGCGCAGGACCTCCTCGTACGTCTTGGTCAGCTCGCGGCAGAGCGCGGCCGGACGGTCGGCGCCGAAGGTCGCGGCGAGGTCGTCCAGGGTCCCGGCCACCCGGTGCGGCGCCTCGAAGAAGACCAGGGTGCGTTCCTCGGCGGCGAGCGCCCGCAGCCGGGAGCGGCGGGCGCCGCCCGAGCGCGGCAGGAAGCCCTCGAAGCAGAACCGGTCGCAGGGCAGGCCGGAGAGGGCCAGCGCGGTGGTGACGGCGCTGGGCCCGGGGGCGGCGGTGACCGGGGCGCCCGCGTCGAGCGTGGCCCGGACCAACCGGTACCCCGGGTCGGAGACGCTCGGCATCCCCCCGTCGGTGATCAGCGCGACCAGCTTGCCGTCGAGGATCGCGGCGACCAGGTCGGGCGTGCGCTGCTCCTCGTTGCCCTCGAAGTACGAGACGATCCGCCCCGGAACCGTGATCTCCAGGTCGCGGGTGAGCCGGGTGAGCCGGCGGGTGTCCTCGGCGGCGACGATGTCCGCGGCGCTCAGCGTGTCGCGCAGCCGGTCGGAGGCGTCCCGGGGGTTGCCGAGCGGCGCACCGACCAGGACAAGACGCCCATCGGGGGGCATATTACCCACGAACCGACTCCTTCATCGATAGTCTTCGTTATAAATGGCTCGGCGTAGGACGCCCATTCACACCTTGGCAGCCTACGATCACGGGGTGACTCTGGCGTCGACAGCGCAGACGGACAACGAGGGCCGCCCGGGGCCCGGCCCGCACGGCGAGAGCGTCCCGGCAGGTGCCGGCCCCGCCGAGACCACCACCGTGGCGACCCGCTCGGGCCCGCTCCGCCCCGCCGCGGGCGGCGTACCGGCGATCGTCCGCCGCCGGCTGGTCCCGTTCGACGCGCGCCTGGACGCGTACTCGTGGCTCGCCACGGGCGTGGTCGTGGCGATCGCCGCGATCCTGCGGTTCGTCGGGCTGAGCCAGCCGAAGGGCAAGATCTTCGACGAGGTCTACTACGCCACCGACGCGCACAACCTGCTCGTACACGGCTTCGAGTGGGACGACAAGAACAACACCGCCGCGTACGTGGTGCACCCGCCGCTCGGCAAGTGGTTGATCGGCATCGGCGAGCAGATCTTCGGCTACAACGAGCTGGGCTGGCGCTTCTCCGCCGCGGTCGTCGGCACGCTCTCGGTGCTGCTGCTGGTACGCATCGCGCGCCGGCTGTTCCACTCGACCGTGCTCGGCTGCGCGGCCGGCCTGCTGCTGGCGCTGGACGGCTTCCACCTCGTGCTCTCCCGTACCGCCCTGCTCGACATCTTCCTGCTCTTCTTCGTGCTCGCCGCGTTCGGCGCCCTCGTGCTGGACCGGGACGCCCGCCGGCGGCGCTGGCTGCGGGCGATGGAGGCGGGTCTCGACCCGAGCCGCCCCGGCCGCTCCGGCCGGCTGCCGCTGGACCTCGGCGCCGTGCCGTGGTGGCGGCTGCTCTCGGCGGTGCTCCTGGGCTGCGCGATGTCGGTCAAGTGGAGCGCGCTGTGGTTCGTACCGGCCTTCGCGTTGCTGGTGCTCTTCTGGGAGGCGGGCGCCCGCCGTTCGGCCGGGGTACGACGGCCCTGGCGGGACACGCTGATCGGCGAGACGGGTTGGCTCGTCCTCGCCGGCGTGCTCTTCACCCTCACCTACCTGGCCAGTTGGTCCGGCTGGTTCCTCACCGACGGCGGCTACTTCCGGCACTGGCAGGCCGACCGCGGCATGACCGAGCTGCCCGTCATCGGCGCGTTGCAGAACCTGCTCCACTACCACCAGGAAGCGCTCAAGTTCCACACCGGGCTGCAGACGAAGCACACGTACCAGTCCTGGCCGTGGCAGTGGCTGCTGCTGGGCCGGCCGGTCGCCTTCTACTGGTCGACCGACGGCGCCTGCGGCGCACCGAGCTGCGCCAGCGAGATCCTGCTGCTCGGTACGCCGATCCTCTGGTGGTCGTTCCTGCCGGCGCTGGTCGCGCTCGGCTGGCTCGGCTTCGCCCGGCGGGACTGGCGGGCCGGCGCGATCCTGCTCTGCGTGGCCGCCGGCCTGCTCCCGTGGTTCTACTACGCGATCGCGGACGGCCGGACGATGTTCTCCTTCTACGTCGCGCCGGCCCTGCCGTTCCTCGTGCTCGCCGTCGTCTACGTGCTCGGCGCGATCATGACCCCGGCGGAGGGGCCCGGGTCCGCCGGCGCGCCACCGCCGGGACGCGTCCCCGCGCCGGCGACCGGCGAGGACGGCGCGGACACCGGCGGCCCAGTGGCGGCTACCGCCGGCGCGGGCACCGGGGCCGAGGCCGAGGCGGCCGTCGCCGCCGCGAGCGAGGCGGACATGGCGGACGCGGACCGGACCGATCGCCGGCTGGTCGGCGCGATCATCGCCGGGGCGTACGTCCTGCTGGTGGCGCTCTGCTTCGCGTACTTCCATCCGATCTTCGTGGGCAAGGTCATGCAGTACGCGGACTGGTCGGCGCGGATGTGGCTGGGCAGCCGCTGGATCTGACCGGCTTCGCGTTCCGCAGACCGCCCCGGCGCCACCTCGGTGCCGGGGCGGTGCCGTACCGGCGGGAAGGCGGGGCGGGCGGTGTGCGCGAGGCTGCGCGCGGGCGGCCACGCCGAGAAGGGGCGGGTCGCGGAAATAGGCGCGCGCCCCGATCGCCTGCCACGGGGGAAGCGGGCGATTGGGGCGCGCACGATGAGCTTAACCACCGAGGATCACCTGCACAACGGGTGACCCACGGTCAGATTTCCGACCGAAGCACCGCCGAGCAGAACGGGCAAGACGGTCACACCTCCCGGACGGTCACTTCTCGCCCAGCAAGTCGCCTCTGACCTGCTACGGCGCCCGCCGGTGCCGGCAGTCGGGTTCGCTACTGATCCGCGCCGTCACCACTGATCGAGTCGACCGTTTGACGGCATATGCAGGCGGTGATCCGCCGCCACCGGAGCCGGCGCGTCTCCGCTCCGCGCGACCCGCGGCCGACGTCCGGAGCCGTACCCGCGGGCTTTCCCCTTTGCGTCCCACAGGAGGAGAGCCATGTCAGATCTCGTCGAGCGCCTCACCGTCGCGCCGGTTGGGCCCCTCGCCACCGCCCCGAGGGTCGCGCCGCTGCCGCGGCTCGCGCCCGAGTCGCTCCGCCGGCACGCCCGGCAGCTGCCGATCGAACCCGAGTGGTACAAGCGGGCGATCTTCTACGAGATGTTCGTGCAGTCGTGCCTCGACGCCAGCGGCGACGGGTACGGCGACCTGCCCGGCCTCACCTCCAAACTGGACTACCTGCGCTGGCTCGGCGTGGACTGCCTCTGGCTGCCGCCGTTCTACGACTCGCCGCGCCGCGACGGCGGCTACGACATCCGCGACTACCTGAGGATCTGTCCGGACTACGGCACGCTGGACGACTTCGTGACCCTGCTCGACGAGGCACACGGCCTGGGCATCCGGGTGATCACGGACCTCGTCCTCAACCACACCTCCGACACGCACGAGTGGTTCCAGCAGTCCCGGCTGGATCCGACCGGCCCGTACGGGGACTTCTACGTCTGGCGCGACACCGACACCGGGTACGCCAACGTGCCGGTGATCTTCTGCGACACCGAGCCGTCCAACTGGACCTTCGACCCGGTCCGGCAGCAGTTCTACTGGCACCGCTTCTTCGCCCACCAGCCCGACCTGAACTACGACAACCCCGTCGTGCAGGAGACGATGCTCGACGTCATGCGGTTCTGGCTCAGCCTGGGCATCGACGGGTTCCGGCTGGACGCCGTCACGTACCTCTTCGAGCGCGAGGGCACCGACTGCGCGAACCTGCCCGAGACGCACGCGTACCTCAAGCGGCTGCGCAAGACGGTCGACGACGAGTACCCGGGCCGGGTCCTGCTGGCCGAGGCGAACCTCTGGCCGGCCGACCTGGTCGACTACTTCGGCGACCCGAGCGTGGGCGGCGACGAGTGCCACATGGCCTTCCACTTCCCGGTGATGCCACGGATCTTCATGGCGGTACGCCGCGAGTCCCGGTACCCGATCTCGGAGATCATCGCGCAGACGCCGCAGATCCCGGAGCGCTGCCAGTGGGGGACGTTCCTGCGCAACCACGACGAGCTGACCCTGGAGATGGTCACCGACGAGGAGCGCGACTACCTCTACACCGAGTACGCCAAGGATCCGCGGATGCGGCTGAACGTGGGCATCCGGCGCCGGCTGGCCCCGCTGGTCAACAACGACCGCAACCAGATCGAGCTCTTCACGTCGCTGCTGCTGTCGCTGCCCGGTTCGCCGGTGATCTACTACGGCGACGAGATCGGCATGGGCGACAACGTCTGGCTCGGCGACCGGGACGGGGTGCGCACGCCGATGCAGTGGTCGCCGGACCGCAACGGCGGCTTCTCCAAGGCCGACCCGGGCGCGCTCTACCTGCCCGTGAACCAGGGTCCGATCTACGGGTACCAGGCGGTCAACGTGGAGCGCCAACTCGAACAGCCCGCGTCGCTGCTCCAGTGGACCCGGCAGATGATCGGCGTACGGAAGCGCCATCCCGCCCTCGCCCTCGGTTCCTACCAGGAGTTGCCCGGCAAGAACCCGGCCGTGCTCGCCTTCCTGCGGGAGTACGACGGCGAGGAGGAGGCGGAGGTCGTGCTCTGCGTGCACAACCTGTCCCGGCACCCGCAGCCGGCCCAGGTCCCGCTGGGCGGGCGGTTCGCCGGGCGGGTACCGGTCGAGCTGACCGGGAACACGACGTTCCCGCTGATCGGGGCGCGGCCGTACCAGTTGACGCTGCCCGGTTACGGCTCGCTCTGGTTCCAGCTCGTGACCCGGGCGCCGCGGCAGCGTACCGGCGGCAAGCGGTACCTGGTCGGCACCCGCTGACCCCGCGCGCACCCACCGCCCGCGCCGCCTCGCGCACCACCGGGCGAGCGGCCGGCGGGCGATCGGCTGGCTGTCGGCGGGCAGCGCCGACGGGCGGCCGGGCGGGCGGGCGACCGGGTGGCGCGGGATAGCGCCGAGCCGACGCGGGCGCGCGAACTATGCTGGTCGCGCACCCCGCCCGCGACGCGACCAGCATGATCAGGCGCGTCCGCCCTCCGGATGGAGCAGTCCCCGTGCTGACCATGCAAGACGCCCTCGCCCGCCTCGCCGCGTACTGGAACGAGCAGGGCTGCCTCACCGTGCAGCCGATGAACACCGAGGTCGGCGCCGGTACGCTCAACCCGGCCACGGCGCTGCGGGTGCTCGGTCCGGAGCCGTGGCGGGTGGCGTACGTCGAGCCGTCGGTGCGCCCGGACGACGCGCGGTACGGGGAGAACCCGAACCGGATCCAGACGCACACCCAGTTCCAGGTGATCCTCAAGCCGGAACCGGGCAACCCGCAGGAGCTCTACCTCGGTTCGCTCACCGCGCTCGGCATCGACGTGGCCGCGCACGACGTGCGGTTCGTGGAGGACAACTGGGCCTCCCCCGCGCTCGGCGCGTGGGGGCTCGGCTGGGAGGTCTGGCTGGACGGGCTGGAGATCACCCAGTTCACCTACTTCCAGCAGGCCGGCGGCCTCAACCTCGACCCGCCGGCCGTGGAGATCACCTACGGGATCGAGCGCATCCTGATGGCGCTCCAGGGGGTCCGCCACTTCAAGGAGATCGAGTACGCCCCCGGGGTGAGCTACGGCGAGATCTTCGGCCAGGCCGAGTACGAGATGTCCCGCTACTACCTCGACGACGCCGACGTCGAGACGACCCGGACGCTGCTCGATTCGTACGCGGCCGAGGCGCAGCGCATGGTCGACGCCGGGCTGCCCGTACCCGCGCACAACCACGTACTGAAGATGTCCCACGCCTTCAACGTGCTGGACTCCCGGGGGGCCGTCTCCACCGCCGAACGGGCCGCCGAGTTCGCCCGGATGCGCCGGCTCTCCGGCGCGGTGGCGCGGCTCTGGGTCAACACCCGGGAGGCGGCCGGCTACCCGCTCGGGGTGGCGGCGCCGACGGCGGCGCCGGCCGAGACGCCCACGCCGCGACCGGCCGACGGCCCACGCACGCTGGTCTTCGAGATCGGGGTGGAGGAGATGCCGCCCGCCGAGGCGCGCGCCACCCGCGAACAGGTCGAGAGCGCGCTCACCAGCCGCCTGGCCGCCGGGCGGCTGGCCCACGGCACCGTCACCGTGCGGGCCACCCCGCGCCGCGTCGTCGCCACCGTCACCGACGTCGCCCCGGTCGAGGCGGACCAGACCCGGACGGTACGCGGCCCCAAGGTCTCGGCCGCCTACCGCGCCGACGGCAGCCCCACGCCGGCCGCGGCCGGGTTCGCCCGCGCCAACAAGGTCGAGGTCGGCGCGCTCGAACGGGTCACCCTCGACGGGGTCGAGCACCTGGCGGTACGCCGCCACGAGCCCGGCCGGCCCGCCGCCGAGGCGCTCGCGCCGGTGCTCGGAGAGATCGTGACGGGCCTGCGGTCGGCCCGGAACATGCGCTGGAACGACCCGAGCCTCTCCTTCACCCGGCCGATCCGCTGGCTGCTGGCGCTCCTCGGCGACCAGGTCGTACCGGTCCGGGCCGGCGCGCTGGTGGCCGGCCGGACCACCCGCCTGCACCGGGCCTCGGCCACCCCGGTCGTCGAGGTTCCCGACGCCGAGGCGTACCCGGAGGTGCTCGCCGCCGCGGGCGTCCGCAC
Organism: Micromonospora sp. NPDC049559; assembly: GCF_040676675.1. Lineage (NCBI taxonomy): Bacteria > Bacillati > Actinomycetota > Actinomycetes > Micromonosporales > Micromonosporaceae > Micromonospora > Micromonospora sp. NPDC049559. Next base: position 126,160 of record NZ_JBFAPK010000023.1, read on the forward strand.
CGACCAGGACGCCCGCCGTACCGCCATCGCCGAGGCGGCGGTCGAGCTGGCCGCGGGCGTCTCCGGGCGGGTCGACCTCGACGCCGAGGCCGCCCTGCTCGACCAGGTGGTCTTCCTGGTGGAGCAGCCCACGGCGATCCTCGGTTCGTTCGAGCCCGACTACCTCGACCTGCCCGAGCCGGTATTGACCACGGTCATGCGCAAGCACCAGCGCTACCTGCCGGTACGCGGTGCGGACGGCCGGCTGCTGCCGTACTTCGTGGCGGTCGCCAACGGCGACGTCGACGTGGCCACGGTCCGGGCGGGCAACGAGGCCGTGCTGCGGGCCCGGTTCGAGGACGCGGCGTTCTTCCACCGGGCCGACCTCAACACCACCCCGGCCGAGCTGCGCGGCCGGCTCACCCGGCTGACCTTCACCGACCGGCTGGGCTCGATGAGCGACCGCGCCGAACGGATCGCCGCACTGGCCCGGTCGCTCGCCGCCGAGCTGCCCCTGTCGGAGCAGGACCGCAACGCCCTGGACCGGGCCGCCGCGCTGGTCAAGTTCGACCTCGGCGCGCAGATGGTCATCGAGTTGACGAGCCTGGCCGGCACCATGGCCCGCGAGTACGCCCTCGCCGCCGGCGAGCCGCCCGCGGTCGCCCAGGCCCTGCTCGACACCGAGCTGCCCCGCTCCGCCGGTGACGCCCTACCCGCCACGGTCGCCGGAGCGCTGCTCTCCGTCGCCGATCGGCTGGACTCACTGGTCGGGCTCGCCGCCACGGTCGGGCTCCCCACCGGCAGCAGCGACCCGTTCGCGCTGCGCCGCGCCGCGCTCGGCATCCTCGCCGTGATCCGGGCGAACCCGGTGCTCGGGCGGCTGTCGCTCGCCTCGGCCATCGCCCGCGCGGCGGCCGGGCAGCCGGTGGAGGTCGACGCCGCCACCCGCGAGGCGGTCGGGGCGTTCCTCGCCCGCCGGTTCGAACAGCAGCTCACCGACGAGGGACAGCCGGTCGACCGGGTCCGGGCGGTGCTCACGCACGCGGACCAGCCCCGCCTCGTCGACCAGTTGCTCGCCCAGTTGGCCCACCTGGTCGGGCGCGACGACTTCACCGCCATCGCCACCGCGCTGCAGCGGGCCCGCCGGATCGTGCCGGCCGGCACCACCGCCGAGTACGACCCGGACCGGCTCGTCGAGCCCGCGGAGCGGCGGCTGCACGAGGCGGTGAAGGCGGTGCGCGGCGGCCTCGACGGGCGGATCGACCTCGACTGGTTCATCGCCACCGCCGGCGAGCTGGGCGAGCCGGTGCAGCGCTTCTTCGACGAGGTGCTGGTGATGGCCGAGGTGCCCGAGGTGCGGGCGGCCCGGCTGGGGCTGCTCGCCGCCGTCCGCGACCTGGGCGACCGCCAGCTCGACTGGGACGCCCTGCGACTCTGACCAGAACGCTCGCGATCTAGGGCAAATCCTCGTGAGATGATCTCTAATCACGACGATTTGCCCTAGATCGCGGAGGGAGCGCGTCGCCGCCGGCCGGACCCGGTCCTGCTCGGTCGTTACGGCGACGGCGTCGGGGTCGGGGTGGGCCGCAGGATCCGGTGGTAGCCGCTGAGCAGCGAGAAGTCGCGGCACTGCCCACCCGGGCCGGCGCCCGCGAGGGCGGGTCCGGGGGTCTGGCAGGTCACCCGCATCTGCACCACGTCACCGGCGGCCACCTCGATCGGCGAGACCAGGTGGTAGTCGAGGTCGCGGAAGTTGTTCAGCGCCACGGTGAGCACGGTCGCCCCGTCCACGACGAGGTCGAGCCGACCGCTGTCGCCCTGCGGGTTCTGCAGGAAGATGTCGGTGAGCACGAAGGTCCGGCCGTTCGGCACCGTGTACTGGTCGGTCCGGGTGACGTTCGGGCCGGACGTGGTGGCGAGCCGGTCCGCGAATGCCTGCGCGCCCGGCGGGATGCCCGGGGCGGCCGCGCCGCCCGCCGGTCCGCCCGGCTGGGCGCCACCGGGGTTCGCCGGCGGCCGGGTGGCGGCCCCGCCCGGCGCGCCGCCGCCGGTGACCGTGTCCACCGCCTTCTGCGCGTTGTCGTTGGCCTGGTCCGCCTTCTGCGCGATCGGCGCCAGCTGCTCCTGGGTCGCCTCCTTGGCCGCCGACTTCACGGCGGGGCGCAGCAGCGTGTACCAGAGGCCGGCGCCGACCAGGAGCAGGACCAGCAGCGCGGCGAGCACCCGGCCGAGGTTGGCCGGCAGGATCGGCGACTGGACGGTGGCGGCGTCGAGCGAGGTCGGCGGCGTCGCGTCCGACTCGACCACGACCTGGAACGGGAAGGTGACCGGGTGGCCGCGCCAGAGCAGGCCCTTCGGCCGGGCGCGCACCTTGACGAACGCCGCCTCGCCGGGCGCGACGGTCAACTGCGTGGGCTGGAAGCCCAGCTTCAGCCGCGCGTCGGGGTCGCTGCCCGCGAGGGCGATCTGCACCGGGGTGTTGCTCCGGTTGGCGATCGAGACCTCGTGCTGGGCGCCCCACCGGCCCTTCGAGGTACGCGGCACGATCTCCGCGCCGGTCTCGAAGAACGGGAGCACGTGGACGGTGCCCTCGGGGACGGTCAGCTCGTCGGGGCGCTCGGTGGGCGTGACGCGTACGGCGTACGGCAGCTCGCCGGCCGGTACCGCGGCGGAGCGGGGCGGCCGGAAGTGCAGCTCGACCCGCTCGGAGGTGCCCGGGTAGACGGAGACCGTCGCGGGTTCCACCGTCGTCCAGGCGGCGACGTCGCCGACCACGTCCACCACGTACGACTCGACGATGGGGCCCGTGTTGTGGATCTCCAGTAGGCAGACTGCCTCGTCGCCTGGGGTGACCTCCACGATCGGGCGGTCGAGGTTGGCAACCGTGGTCATGGCGTGACCCTAGAAAGCCGGAGGGCCCCCGGCGGCTTCCGGAGAGGAAGACCTTAGGGCAACTCGGTTGGCCCGTTGAGTCCACGTTAACTGCACGGGTAGTACCCGCGGAGATACTCATCGTCAGACCACAGCGGTGGTCGGGGATGTGGGGGACCTAATGGACCGGATACCGGTTTATCTGCATGCAACGGACATGATCTCACGCGCCGGGTTGGTCAGCCAGTTGCGACCGCGCCCGGAGATCCTCCTGCTCGACGAGGAGGAGCTGGCCCAGGCCCGGGTGGGCATAGTGATGAGCGACAGCATCGACGAACGCGCCCTGCAGACGCTGCGCTCCCTGCGCTCGCGCGGCGTACCGGCCCTGGTGCTGGTGGTCACGCAGGTCGACGACGCCGGCCTGGTCGCGGCGGTCGAGGGCGGCGTGGCCGGCCTGGTACGCCGCTCGGAGGCGAGCGCCGACCGCCTCGTCGGGGTGGTCTGCGCCGCCGCGGCCGGCGACGGATCCGTGCCGCCGGATCTGCTCGGGCGCCTGCTCCAGCAGGTCGGCGCGCTGCAGCGCAACGTGCTGGGGCCGCGCGGGCTCTCGTTCTCCGGGCTCGCCGACCGGGAGATCGAGGTGTTGCGGCTGGTCGCCGAGGGCCTGGACACGGCCGAGATCGCGGCGAAGCTCTCGTACTCCCAGCGGACCATCAAGAACGTGCTGCACGACGTGACCAGCCGGCTGCACCTGCGCAACCGCTCGCACGCCGTCGCGTACGCCCTGCGGAACGGCCTGATCTGACCACCGGCTCGTGGGCCTCCGGCGCGGGGCTCACGAGCCGTCGCCAGGGCCGACGAGCCACCCGGCTGCCCGTTGGGGCAGCCGCCGGTGCCCCCAAACCGGCACTGTGCGTCGCTACCTCAATGGGCAGCTGCGGCCACCGTAGAGGCAGACAAGAGTGCGGGAGGTGTCGTGCGCAGGGGGACCCGACGGGTGGCCATGCTCGTCCCCGGCCTGCTGGCCGGCTCAGTCCTGTTGGCGCCCGAGCCACAGGCGCGACCGTCGCCGGTGGCGGAGCTGGCCGCCGCGCCCGCGGAGATCGGCTACCGGCTGGGCTACACCAGCACGGAACGCCCGACGCTGCGCGGGGGCGTACCCGGACAGCCGGCGCGCGCCATCCTCGGCGAGGCCCAGCGAGGGCTGGCCGACCTCGACCCCGACGCCCGCGGCGGCGTACTGGTCTGGGTGAGTCAGCGGGCCGCGACCGGAGAGTCCGATCTGGACGGTGACGTCTACCTCCAGCGCGGCACGGGTGCGCCGGTGCGGCTGACCAACGACCCGGGCATCGAGCGGCAGCCAGCGGTCTCCCCCGACGGCGGCCGGGTGGCGTTCGTCTCGGACCGGGGCGGCAGCGACGACATCTGGCTGGTCAACGCGGACGGTACGGGGCTGCGCCGGCTCACCGACCACCCCGGCGAGGACACCTGGCCGACCTGGTCCCCGGACGGCACCCGCATCGCGTTCAGCAGCACCCGGGACGACCCGGACGGCGACATCTACGTGATCGCCGCCGCCGGCGGCGCGCTCACCCGGCTCACCACCGACGAGGCGGCCGACACCGAGCCGGCCTGGTCGCCGGACGGCACCCGGATCGCCTTCACCACCGCCCGCTTCGCCCCAGCGGACGGGGCCGCCCCGACGACCCAGGTGGTCACCATGCCGGTCGGCGGCGGCGCGGCCACGCTCGCGGTACCCGGGCCCGGGGACTCCGCCGAGCCCGCCTGGGCCCCGGACGGCCGCCGGATCGCCTTCACCAGCACCCGGGTCGACAACGCCGGCGACATCTACCTCCTCGACGGCGCCACGGTCACCCCGGTCGCCACCTCCGGACTGGCCGAGCGGCACCCGACCTGGCGCGGCAACGAGCTGGTCTACGCCGCCACCGACGCGTCCTGGCCCTCCGACGTCTGGACCGCCGACACGAACGGGCAGGACCGGCGCAACCGCACGGCGCGCCCGGGACTCGCCGAGACCGGCCCGGCGTTCTCGCCGGACGGCACCAAGCTGGCCTACAGCGCGGCGCAGCCCGGCGGCGGCGCCCGCATCGTCGTGGCCGACGCGGACGGCCGCAACCCGCGTACCCTGGCGCCGCCCGGCACCCTGGCCACCGACGCGGACACCGACCCGGCGTGGTCGCCGGACGGCAACTCGATCGCCTTCACCCGGGACCCCGCCGACGGCGATTCCACCGTGCCGGACCCGCGCGCGCGGATCCTGGTGGTCGCGGCGACCGACGCCCGGCTGCTCGGCGAGATACCGATGCCCGCGCACCTGGCCGGGAACGACGGCAAGGCGACCTGGTCGCCGACGGGAGACCAGCTCGCCATCACCCGCGACGCCACCCTGCGCCGGAGCATCCTCGGCTGGCCGGTGATCGACCGACCGGCACAGCCCGGCATGGAGATCACCGCGCCGCAGACGGTGCAGACGCCGGCCGTACCGCCGAAGCCGGACGTCGTCTTCCTGGTGGACGACACCTCGTCGATGTCGTACCCGGGTGAGGGCGGCGCGAGCGTCATCGGCCAGCTACGGGCCAGACTCCCCGAAGTGATCAACAACGTCCGGAGCGAGCAGGCCGAGGCGCAGTTCGGCCTCGCCACGTTCAGCGGCGAGGGCGACGACCGCTACCTCTACCACCCGCGCCAGGCGCTCACCGCCAACGACGCGGAGATCCAGCGGGCCGTCAACGGCCTGACCGCGGACAGCATCTACGGCACGGAGAACTGGTTCTACGCGCTGCGGCAGCTCGCCCGCAACGACCGGATCGGCTTCCGCGACGACAGCAGCAAGATCGTCGTACTGATCAGCGACACGTACAGCATGGACAAGCGGACCCCGGACGGCGTCGACATCACCAGGGAGTCGCTCCGGGACGAGCTGGTCGGCGCCGGGATATCGGTGATCGGCGTGGCGGTCACCGGTACCTCCGGCGAGGTCGGCCTCGACAACGACCCGGACGGCTCGCGCACCGCCTCGTACCTGGCCCGGGAGACCGGCGGCCGGCTGACCCCGGACAGCCGGCCGGACCAGATGATCCAGGCGATCACGGAGGCCATCCGGGAGGTGCAGGTAACGGTCGATCCCGTCATCGAGGAACCCTGCGACGACGGGCTCACCATCACCTTCGACCCGGTGCGGGCGCGGGTGCCGGCGGGCGAGACCGCCAAGTTCGAGGAGCACGTGACCGTCTCGCCGGACGTCGCGCCGGGGACGGTGCTGCGCTGCACGATCCGCTTCGACGTCAACCAGCCGCAGCCGGGCCTGGAGTCGCGGCAGCAGCTGGTCGTGCGGGTCGGGGACCCGGCGGGTCCCTTCGTCCGGGTCGACGACGTGACGCTCCCCGCGGACGCCCGGCAGGGCTCGCCGGTGACGTACCGTCCCCGGGCGACCGACGCCGCTGGCCGGCCGTTGGCGACGCGCTGCACGCCCGACTCGGGCGGGACCTTCGCGGTCGGCCAGACGATCGTGACCTGCACCGCCACCGACCAGCAGGGCCGGACCGGTCAGGACGTCGCGACGATCACGGTGGTGGACACCGAGATCCCCTCCGGTGCCCGGATCTGGCTGGTGAAGGTCGCCTCCGCCACCGTCGACCAGTTGACCTTCAGTGACCAGCACGACTTCAGCATCCGTACCGCCGAGCCCTGCCTGACCCGGCGCAGCGACGACGGCGCGGCCTGGTCCCCGGACGGCAAGTCGATCGCCTTCGCCGACAGCGGCAGCCGGGCCCGGCTCTGCGTGGCGAACCTCGACGGCTCCGCGCCCCGGGTCCCGCTGAGCGCGGACGACCAGGGCGACCGCTGGGCCGCGGATCCGGCCTGGGCCCCGGACGGCAGCCGGATTGCGGTGGCGCTCAACGCCTCCGAGGCGGGTACCTCGATCGTGACCCTGCCCAGCGCCGGTGGTCCGGCCACGACGGTGGTCAGGGACGCCGGGTACGAGCCGACCTACCAGACGCTGCCCATTCCGGACCTGAGCCTCTCGGTCTCGGTCGGCGGACAGCCCGGCTACGTCGGTGGCGACAGCATCCCGGTCGCCTTCACCGCCCGTAACGCGTCCCGGCTGCCGGTGACCAACACCTGGCTGAGCCTCAACCTGCCGCCCGGCCTGCTCCCGGTGGCCACGATCGACGGTCGCTGCGACGCCGCCACCGCCGTCTGCCAGGTCGGTGCGCTCGGCGTCGGCGACCAGGTCGTGATCAACCTGGTGCTGCCCGCCCGCGCGGCGACGCTGGCCGCCGTCTCGGGTCGGCTGACCGCGACGACCGCCGCCGGCAAGGCGGAGACCCGGCTCGCCCAGGCGCCGATCCAGGTGCTCGCGCCGGCGGTCGTGGTGACCCCGACGATCGGTCCACCCGGGTTCGTCACCGAGGCGGTGGGATCGAACTTCCCGCCCGGCGCGGTGGTACGGCTGAACTGGAGCTTCGGCATCACCGCCACCCCGGACCGGGTCACGGTGGCGCCCGACGGGACGTTCCGCACCCAGGTGCTGATCATGCGGAAGGAACCGCTGGGCCCGCGCGACCTGGTCGCCACCCTGGTCACCGGTACGAACTTCGGGACCGTGCAGACGCCGCAGCCGTTCCTCGTCGTACCCCGCTCCCTGGCACCACCGAACTTCGACAGCGGGCGGTAAGAGATGATCCACGAGATCGACGAAGCGCTCCGGCGGCTGGTGAAGGAGGAGGCACTTCCCTCGTCCAGCGTCGAGGTGGTCTTCGAGGCACCCACCAAGGAGTGGGCCGCGCGGCGCAACGCCCCCACGGTCAACGTGTACCTCTACGACATCCGTGAGGACCTGCGCCGCCGCTCGCGCGGGCTGATCAACGAGTACGACGAGCGGGGCCTGGTGGTACGCCGCGTCGCGCCGCCGCGCTACGTCAAGCTGTCGTACCTGGTCACCGCGTGGACGCAGCGGCCGGAGGACGAGCACCGGCTCCTCTCCGCCCTGCTGCTCGGGTTCATCCGGTTCGACGCGCTGCCGGAGGCGCTGCTCACCGGCTCGGTCGCGCGGATCGGGATGCCGGTACCGATGACCGTTGCCCTGCCGCCGCCCGAGGACCGGGCCTTCGCGGACGTCTGGACCGCGCTCGGCGGCGAGCTCAAGCCCTCCCTGGACGTCGTGGTGAGCACCCCGATCGTCAGCGGCCAGATGTTTCCCGCGGCGCCGCCCGCGAGCGAGGGCGTGCAGCTCGACGTCGCCGCGGTCGACGGCGAGATCACCGGCGACCGGGTACGGCATCGGGGCGAGGAGGGCGCCGCGTCGGAGAGCCGGGTGGCGATGCGCCGGTCGAACGGGAGTTGAGGGTGGCGACGGAGGTGCCCGGGCTGCTGCGCCGCCTGCAGCGGGTCGAGTTGGCGGTACGCGCCGCCGTGGCGCAGCGCCGGGAGACCGACCAGAATCCCGACGACCCGTTCCGCGGGCTCTACCTCTCCGACGAGGCGCTGGACGCGACCCTGGCCGCCGCCCGGGAGCCGTTCGCGCCATGGCCCGAGCTGGTCGACGAGCCCCTGACGGCGGAGCCGCCCGGCGCGGGCCACGGCGCGACAGCGGCGGGCGGCCCCGGCGGCGCGATGGCCGGGGCGTGTGACGGCACGGTGACCGGGGCCCGCGACGGCGGCGGACCGGACGGCCTGGCGGGCGGCGGCGGGAACGGCGCGGTCCGGGACCGGCTCGACGCGCTGGCCGAGGCCGCCGGGCTGACCCCGCTCGACGTGGCGCTGCTGCTGGTGGCGTTCGCACCGGACGTCGACAGCCGGTTCGAGCAGTTCTACGGCTACCTCAACGACGACGTCACCCGGCGCCGGGCCACCGTCGGGCTGGCGCTGCGGCTCTGCGGGCTGCCGGAGGCGGCCGCCTCCGCCCGGGCCCGGCTCGCGGCCGGGGCTCCGCTGATCGACCTGGGCCTCGTCCGGGTCGACGACCCGGACCGACCGATCCTCACCCGCGCGCTGCGGGTACCGGACCGGGTCGGCACGCATCTGCTCGGCGCCGACGCGCCCGAGCCGGCGCTGGCCGGCGTGGCCGAGCCGGTCGAGGCGCAGGCGACCGTACCGCCGGGCGCCGTCGAGCTGGGCCAGGCGCTGGGCCGGGCCGGGGTACGCCTCGCGTACCTGCGGGAACGCCCGGGCGGCAGCGCCCTGGCGCTCGGCGCCGCCGCGCTGGCGCGTACCGGCCGGGGCGCGATCGCGGTGGACCTGCCGCGCCTGGCGGCCCACCCGCACCCCGCCGAGCTGGCGACGGTGGTGGTCCGGGAGGCGGTACTCACCGGCGCCGGGGTGCTGGTCGGGCCGGTGGACGGCAGCGAGCCGTGGTCGGTCTGGTCGCAGCTGGCCGCCGGGCCGGCGGCCGTGCTGGCGTACGGCACGCAGACCTGGGATCCGAGCTGGAGCGCCCAGGCGCCGCTGCAGGTCGACGTGGAGCCGCTCAGCGCCGCCGACCGGGCCGCGGTCTGGCGGGAGGCGCTGCACGGCCGGCTCGCCCCGGGCGTGGACCCGGCCGCCGCCACCGCCCAGTTCATCCTCGGCGCCCCGGCCATCCGGCGCGCCGCGTCGGTCGCCACGCAGCTCGCCACCGCCGAGGCGGAGCCGGTGAACGAGGCGCACCTGCGCGCGGGCGCACGTACCCAGAACGCGGCCGGCCTGGAACGGCTGGCCCGGCGGATCGTCCCCGACGTCACCTGGCCGGACCTGGTGCTCCCCGCGCCGATCCTCGCCCTGCTGCACGAGCTGGCGGGCCGGGCCCGGCACCGGGACCAGGTGCTGCGGGAGTGGCGGATGCGCCCGGGCGGCGGCCGGGGGCGCGGGGTGACGGCGCTCTTCGCCGGAGACTCCGGCACCGGCAAGACCATGTCGGCGGAGGTGGTGGCCGGCAGCCTCGGACTCGACCTCTACACGGTCAACCTCGCCACGGTGGTCGACAAGTACGTCGGGGAGACGGAGAAGAACCTCGAACGGATCTTCGCCGAGGCGGCCGGGGTGAACGGGGTGCTCCTCTTCGACGAGGCCGACGCGATCTTCGGCAAACGCTCCGAGGTACGCGACGCGCACGACCGGTACGCCAACATCGAGAGCGCCTACCTGTTGCAGCGGATGGAGACCTTCGACGGGCTGGCAGTGCTCGCCACCAACCTGCGCGCCAACCTCGACGAGGCGTTCACCCGCCGGCTGGACATCGTGGTGGACTTCCCGATCCCGGACGAGGAGGCCCGACGGGCCCTCTGGGACCGCTGCCTCGGCGCCCTCGTACCGCGCGCCGGCGACCTGGACCTGGACTTCATGGCGGAGGCGTTCGAGCTGGCCGGCGGGCACATCCGCTCGGCGGCCATCACGGCGGCGTACCTGGCGGCGGAGGCCGGCCGGCCGGTGGGGATGGCGGAGCTGATCGGCGCGGTGGGCCGGGAGTACCGCAAGCTGGGCCGGCTGACGCTGGAGAGCGAGTTCGGCCCGTACCTGGCGCTGGCCCACTGAGGACGCGACGGCCGTGACCCACCGCGGACGCGGCGGCGCTGGGGCATCGAGGACGCGGCGCCGGATCACCGAGTACGGCGGGGCCCGGGCGGAACGGTCGCCGGCCGTTGCCCGATGGGGCAACGGAGTCTGCCCCGAGGCGAGTTCGGCCGGGTCTGGTCGCGGCGCCGCCGATGACGGACGGTCGATACAGACCCGTGGTGAAGGGGGCAACCATGCGTGGACACCGTGAATTCGATTCCGAAGCGGCGGTGCGTCCCGCCGGTGACCGGCTCAGCTCGACCGACCGGGACAGCGAGGGCCTGATGTACCAGGCCGCCGCCGCCGGCCGTACCGACGTCCTCGGCGCACAGGGCCTGCTCGGCCTGCAACGGGCCGTCGGCAACGCCGGGGTGAGCGAGCTGATGGAGCCGACCGAGGAACGGTCGCCCGTGCACGACGTGGTCAACTCCGGCGGCGGTTCGCCGCTCGCGCCGGAGGTGCGCGCCGACATGGAGTCCCGCTTCGGCGGTCAGGACTTCGGCGACGTACGGGTGCACACCGACGGGGCGGCGCACGAGTCGGCCAAGTCGGTCAACGCGCAGGCGTACACGGTCGGCTCGAACATCGTCTTCCAGCGCGACACCTACGACCCCGCCAGCTCGACCGGGCAGCACATGCTCGCCCACGAGCTCACCCACGTGGTGCAGCAGCGCAGCGGCCCGGTGGACGGTACCGACACCGGCGGCGGGGTCAAGGTCAGCGACCCGTCCGACCGCTTCGAGCGCGAGGCGGTGGCCAACGCGGACCGGCTGATGTCATCGCCGACCCCGGCACCCGCGCTCTCCGGCTCCGGTCCCGCCGTGCAGCGGCACACCGAGGACGACGGCCACGACCACGCCCAGACGTACGTCCAGCGCGCCGAGGGCGACGAGTACGAAGAGGAAGACACCTCCGCCCAGACGTACGTCCAGCGCGAGGAGAGCGGGTCGGAAGAGGAAGAAGAAGCGCCGGCAGCTTAGGGAGAACGGTGCAGGCACCGGTCGAGGACCAACACCCCGGGCGCGGCGACCAGCCGCGCCGTGCCAACGCCGTGACCGTGACGGCCGGCGTCGAGCTCGCCGAGACCCATCCCAGGTCGGCCGCCGACTCCGAGCCGCAGTCCCTGCTCACGGGGGACGGTCGGCAGGCCCCCGCCCGGCCGTTGAGCCCGGCGACGGCCCAGCGCCTGCAGGCCGCCGCCGGCAACCGCGCCGTCTCCGGCCTGCTCGCGCCGCACCGCGCGACGCCGGCACGGCCCAACCGGCCCGGCCGAGCGGCGGGCGGCGGCAAGGCCGGTCCCTCCGCTGCTGTTCCGGCGTCCGCTCAGCGCGCTCCGGCCGGTACGGGCCAGGCGACGCCGTCGCCGACCAGCGCGGGTTCGGCGTCCGGCTCGGCCGGTGCCGCCCCGGTCTCCGGGCCGGTGACGTCCGGGCCGGTGTTGACCGGTCCGGTGCAGCGGTTGGCGGAGGACGGCGGTGGGCTGTCGCGTCCGCCGGCGTCGGCTGATCCGAAGTTCGCCGGGTTGGCCTCGGATGTGCGGGCGAAGCAGAAGGTGATGTCGGCGCATCCGCCGGCGGTGTCGGAGGCGTCGAAGGCGCAGGGTGCGGCGAAGCCTCCGCAGGACGATAAGGAAGCCCAGGGGAAGACGGCGAACGCGGAGAGGATGAACGCCGCGAAGCCGGGTGAGTTCGACAAGGCCGCGTTCGTGCGGGCGGTGAATGAGGCGATCGCGGCGCAGGCGCCGAAGAACCTGGACGAGGCGGACAAGTTCGGCGAGTCGGGTAAGGCCGACGCGGTGAAGGGCCAGGTCCAGGGTCAGGTCAGCGCGGGTAAGGAAACCTCCGCGAAGGCGATCGAGACGACGACGAAGGCCGAACCGGACACGTCGGCGGCGAAGGAGAAGACCGTCACGCCGTTGGTGGCCGATCAGCCTCCCGGCGCCCCCGGCACCCCCGATCCCGGTAAGGCCGTCCCGGACAAGGCCCCACCCGCCGCTACCGACTTCTCCGCCGGTCCGGCGCGGGTCGATCAGCAGATGGCTGATGCGCAGGTGACCGAGGAGCAGTTGGCGCGCTCCAACGAGCCGGAGTTCACCGGGGCGTTGCGGGAGAAGAAGGCCGGCGAGCAGCACGCCGCGACCGCTCCCGGTCAGGTGCGGGCCGCCGAAGCGCAGACTTTGGCCGGAGCCAAGGCCCAAGCGGGGGCTGCCGGTGCGGCGGCGATGACCGCCCTGGCGGGGGACCGCAAGCAGGCCGGGGCGCAGGTCAGTGCGGGCAAGGAGGGCGCCAAGAGTTCGGATGAGGCGAAGCGGGCGCAGATCACCGCCCGTCTGCAGAAGGTCTTCGACGCGACGAAGAAGGACGTCGAGGACATCCTCACCGGCCTGGACCGGAAGGTCGACGACGCGTTCACCCGGGGTGAGAAGGCGGCCCGGGACGCGTTCACGGCCGAGCACAAGCGGCGGATGGACGAGTACAAGGACAAGCGGTACTCGGGGTTCACGGGCAAGCTGAAGTGGGTCAAGGACAAGTTCGCCGGCCTGCCGGAGGAGGCCAACCAGATCTTCGTGCAGGCCCGTAAGGGCTACGTCGACCGGATGCAGCAGGTCATCTCCTCGGTCGCGGACATCATCGGCGGCGAGTTGAACCGGGCCAAGGCCCGGATCGCCACCGGCCGCAACGACCTGCAAGCCGAGGTCAAAAAACTCCCCGCCGATCTGCAGGCCATCGGCA